>JAFSBW010000072.1 GCA_017437095.1 Oscillospiraceae bacterium | reverse complement strand
CAGTTGATCAGGAACACGCCACCGGGCTTAACGTCCTGAACGATCTTGAAGCCCTTGGTGATGTAAGAGGGGTTGTGGCAAGCCACGAAGTCAGCCTTATTGATATAGTAGGGAGACTTGATGGGCTGGTCACCAAAACGCAGGTGAGATACGGTAACGCCGCCGGTCTTCTTGGAGTCGTACTGGAAGTAAGCCTGTACGTACTTGTCGGTGTGGTCGCCGATGATCTTGATGGAGTTCTTGTTAGCGCCAACGGTGCCGTCGCCGCCCAGACCCCAGAACTTGCACTCGATAGTGCCGGCTGCTGCGGTGTTGGGGGAGACCTTCTCTTCCAGAGAGAGGTTGGTTACATCGTCAACAATGCCGATGGTGAACTCATGCTTGGGAGCATCCTTAGCCAGCTCTTCGTATACAGCGAATACGGAAGCGGGGTGGGTGTCCTTGGAGCCCAGGCCGTAGCGGCCGCCGATGACGGTAATATCGTTCTTGCCGGCCTTGGCCAGGGTCATAACAACATCCTGGTACAGAGGCTCACCCTGGGAGCCGGGCTCCTTGGTGCGGTCGAGAACGGCGATCTTCTTAACGGTTGCGGGCAGAGCGGCCAGCAGATGCTCGGAAGACCAGGGACGGAACAGGCGAACCTTAACCAGGCCGACCTTCTGACCGTTGGCGTTCAGGTAGTCGATCACTTCTTCAGCCACATCGTTGAAAGAGCCCATGGCTACGATCACGCGGTCGGCATCGGGAGCGCCGTAGTAGTTGAACAGCTTGTAGTCAGTGCCCAGCTTTTCGTTGACCTTGTTCATGTACTTTTCCACAACTGCGGGCAGAGCGGTGTAGTACTTGTTGCAGGCCTCACGGTGCTGGAAGAAGATATCGTCATTTTCGTGGGAGCCACGCATAGCGGGGCGCTCGGGGTTCAGGGAATGGTCACGGAAAGCCTTAACGGCATCCATGTTGGTCATTTCCTTCAGATCCTCGTAATCCCAAATGGCGACCTTCTGGATCTCGTGGGAGGTACGGAAGCCATCGAAGAAGTTGATGAAGGGCACGCGGCCTTCAATGGAAGCTAGGTGAGCAACAGCACCCAGGTCCATAACTTCCTGAACGTTGGTCTCGGCCAGCATGGCGAAACCGGTCTGACGGCAGGCGTATACGTCGGAGTGGTCACCGAAGATGTTCAGAGCCTGAGCAGCAACGGTACGGGCGGATACGTGGAACACGGAGGGAAGCAGCTCGCCGGCGATCTTATACATATTGGGGATCATCAGCAGCAGGCCCTGGGAAGCAGTGTAGGTGGTAGTGAGAGCACCGGCGGCAAGAGAGCCGTGTACGGTACCGGCAGCACCAGCTTCAGACTGCATCTCAACGACCTTTACAGTATCGCCAAAGATGTTCTTACGACCGGCAGCGGACCACTGGTCCACGTTGTCAGCCATGGGGCTGGACGGGGTGATGGGGTAGATGCCAGCAACCTCGGTAAAGGCATAGCTGACGTGGGCGGCAGCGGTATTGCCGTCCATGGTTTTAAATTTTCTAGCCAAAATGAAATACCTCCTAAAGTATTCAAATTTTGTCCCGTATATAATAACACTAAATTTTTGGTTTGTAAAGCAAAATAGGGTAATGTTGGTGAAAAAAAGAATATTTTCTACAAAAGAAAAGCTTTAGGAGAAAAAGCGCGGAAAATATGCCGGAATTGATATTTTTGAAAAATGGATTGAGTTTTTTGATAAAATAGAGTATGATATGATAAAGTTTGCCCTGGAGGTGAGGGGTTTGTTCTTTTCGGTAGCAACTATGGGCGTAGACGGCATCCGCGGCGGCATGGTCACGGCGGAGTGCTATATCTCCAACGGCTTGCCGGGCTTTGATATCGTAGGCCTGCCGGATACCGCGGTAAAGGAAGCCCGGGAGCGGGTAAGAGCTGCGGCAAAGACCAGCGGCCAAAAGTTCCCAGCCAGCCGTATTACGGTAAATTTAGCCCCGGCCAGCATGAAAAAGAGCGGCACCCATTATGACCTGCCCATCCTTATCAGCATCCTTTGCGCTACGGGAAGCCTGAAAGCCCCTAAGCCGGGCTGCGCTTTCTTGGGCGAGGTGAGCCTGGACGGGCGGCTGCGGCCGGTAAGCGGCGTGCTGCCTATGGTGCTGGCGGCCAAGGAAGCCGGCATTACCCAGGTGTTCGTGCCGGAGGACAACGCCCCGGAGGCGACCTTGGCCCGTGGGCCGGTGATCTACCCGGTTAAGACGGTTGCCCAGCTTTGCGAAACTCTCAACGGCACGGCGGATATTCTTGCGGCCAAGCCCTGGGAGCCGGCGGCGAAAAGGGAAAACCTGCCGGATTTTAAAGATGTATTGGGCCAGGAAACCGCCAAGCGGGCGCTGGAGATCGCGGCGGCGGGCGGCCATAATGTGCTGTTTGTAGGCCCTCCCGGCTCAGGCAAGAGTATGCTCAGCAAGCGCCTGCCCTCCATTTTGCCGGATATGACCTGGCAGGAGAGCCTGGAGGTTACCCAGATATACTCCGTTATGGGCCTGCTTAGCCCCAGCGAGCCTTTGGTGCAGCAGCGGCCCTTCCGCGCGCCCCACCATACCGTATCTAACGCCGGCCTTACCGGCGGCGGCACCAACCCCCGGCCCGGGGAGATATCCCTGGCCCATAAGGGTGTGCTGTTTCTTGACGAGCTGCCGGAGTTTCGCCGGGATACCCTGGACATTATGCGCCAGCCCCTGGAGGATGCCCAGGTTACCATCTCCCGGGTGGCCGCTACGGTTACTTATCCGGCGGAGTTCATGCTGGTATGCGCTATGAACCCCTGCAAATGCGGCTGGTATGGCGATCCTTCCGGGCGGTGCAGCTGCTCGGCCAACGCGGTGCATAACTACCGAAGCAAGGTTTCCGGGCCGCTGCTGGACAGAATCGACCTGCTGATCCAAGTGCCTGCGGTAAAATACGAAGCCCTGCAGCAGCGCCGGGAGGAAGAGCCCTCCAGCGCGGTAAAGCAGCGGGTGGATGCCGCCCGCAAGATCCAAAATAAGCGCTTTGGGGAAAACGGCATGTATAACGGCCGCATGGGCCCGGAGCAGATGCGCGCTTTCTGCCAGCTGGATGAAGGCTGCGCCAAACTTATGCGCATGGCTTATGACCACTACGGCCTTACCGCCCGCAGCTACGACCGGATCGTCCGGGTAGCCAGGACCATTGCCGACCTGGCGGGGGCGGAAAATATCGGCTATGAACATCTATACGAAGCCCTGCAATTCCGCATGGTAGGCATGGGCGAAAATGAACTGAGAGGATAATTTACTGTGAACGAGATATTTTTGTTGAAGCTGGGCGAGATCGTCCTGAAAGGCTCGAATAAGCGCCAGTTTGAAAACCGCCTGCGCCAGAATGTGCGCCGCCGCCTGAAGCCCTACGGCGAATTTGATGTGTATATCATGCAGTCTACCGTGTATGTAAAGCCCATGGACGAGAATGCGGATGTAGAGGGCGCATGGGAGGCCTGCCGCAGCATTTTCGGCATTGTAAACTGCTGCCGCTGCAAGCCCTGCGAAAAGGACCTGGACAGCATTTTTGACGCAGTTGTGGAATATCTGGGGGAGGATCTGGAGTGCGCTAAGAGCTTCAAGGTGGAATCCAAGCGCTCGGACAAGGCTTTCCCCATGACTTCTATCCAGATCTCTCAGGATATCGGCGGCCGTCTGGCTGAGCGTTACCCCGATTGCGCTGTAGATGTCCACAAGCCGGAATACACTGTATTTGTAGAGGTCCGTGACCTGGCGGCTTATGTCCACGGCCCGGCAGTGCCCGGCGCGGGAGGACTGCCCACCGGCGTGGGCGGCAGAGCCATGTGCCTGCTCTCCGGCGGTATCGACTCCCCGGTAGCGGCCTATATGATGGCCAAGCGGGGCATGGAGATCGAATGCGTGCATTTCTTCTCTTACCCCTATACCTCGGAGCTGGCCAAGAATAAGGTGCTGGAGCTGGCGCGGCTGGTTACCAAGTACTGCGGCAGAATGACGGTAAATATTGTAAGCTTTACCGAGATCCAGGAAGCCATCCGGGATAACTGCCCGGAAGAATTCTTTACCCTGATCATGCGCCGGTTTATGATGGAGATCTCCCAGCGCGTGGGCAAGGACGATGGCTGCGGCGCCCTGATCACCGGCGAAAACCTGGGCCAGGTAGCCAGCCAGACCATGGAAGCCATGACCGTTACCGGCGCTGTGGTGGATGTGCCTATCTTTATGCCTCTGGTGGGTATGGATAAGGAAGAGATCATCTCCATCGCCCGGAAAATCGGCACGCTGGAAACCTCCATTTTGCCTTATGAGGATTGCTGCACCGTATTTACCCCCCGCCACCCCAAGACCAAGCCCAGCCTGGGCCAGGTGCTGCGGGCGGAGCGGAAGCTGAATAGGGAAGAGCTGATCGAAAAGGCTGTTGCCAGCGTAGAAAAGATCCTGGTGCAGTACCATGATGAGCCTTTGATCTGACCTTCGTAACATAACGCTGAGGATGCCTCAAAGTGAATGAGACACCCTCCCAAAGGAATGATCATCCAATATTTACATTAGGGGCGGCCTGTGTGCCGCCCCTAATGTTATTTGTCCAAGCGGGATTTGCTCACCAGCGTAGCCAGTTCCAGGCGGCTGTGAACGCCGAGCTTAGGATAGATCTTCTTGGTGTGATCCTTTACTGTATGCTCAGAGATATACAGCAGCTTGGCGATGTCATTGTTGGTATGGCCAAGGCATATAAGCTCTGCTACCTGCTTTTCCCTTTCACTGAGAACATCCAGGGGATCAGCGGCAGAAGTTTCTGCGGGTACAGCCTCCGGGGCAGAAACGGTTTCGCCGCAGGGTATTCGGCGGCGCAGGGTGAACAGGAAGAAAGGCTCGATCTGGGCGTATAGGAAAACCAGCACAGCCATGGTCACTGCATAAACCAGATACAGCATGGTAGGTGCCGTGCGGAATATCTCCACCATACTGCTCTGCACAAGCACAGCAATCAGCGCCAGCCCAATGATCATGGGAGATATGTATCTGGAAGGATAGGCTTTCATCATTACTGAGCCGTAAAGCGGAAGCATCTGGCAGGGAACAAGCCCAAAGCCGATCAGCACGCAGGCGATATATTCAAGAGAGCTTACCTGGGTTGCGGCAAACATGAAAAGGTAGCCGAGCCCGGCGATTCCGATTAAAGCAGGGATTAGGCGAAATGGGTGAAAATGGGCCTTTTTGTAAAGGAAATACAGACAAAAGCTGGCGACGGCGTTTACAAGATTTGTAATAAACACTCCGTGGGTGGTATCGGACACCACCGCGGGGCCGGAAACACCCATAAGAGCTGCCACAAACACCAGGATATACGTACCCAAGAGCATTTTTTTTGGAGCGACCAGCGCATCGCTTTTTTTAACATACCGGGGCAGCGAATCCCGTCCTGTAGGCATACGCAGGAAAAAGGTCAAAAGAAGTATGATCGCCCCTACCATAATAAAACGGAAGGTGGAGAAGGTAATAGGATAAAACTCGTTTTGCAGCAAGGCGATCAACAGGTACGCAACCGCGTATGCCGCGGTAAGGTGTTTGATCGTGCAGCGTTCACTAAGGTAGTTGACAATTAAAAAAGTTTCAAAGCCGATCATAAGGCAGCAACAAAAGATCTGGGTATATACAATAAACCGCAGAGCCTCCTCCGGTAAGGGAAGGAACAGGCACAGGGCCGAGGCCAGCGCGATACCCGTGGCGATCCGCTGTGTCTTTACTACCTTGTGGGGGAAAAATATCATCCAAAAGATACTTATCACATAGCACACCGCAATCAGGGAGGTTGCGTTGTCCATGTCAATGGGAAGGGGAGTTTTGCCGTCGATGGTCAGGCTGGGGCCTATAAAATAGATAAAGCCCATCTGCCAAAAGGAAAACATGGCAAAGCAAATAAGCATCCAAAGAGGCTGGTCGAGCCTCTTTTTTTCATTTTCCGAGAAAATATTGTTATCCATAGCATATTCTGCCTTTCTGCTCCCTAAAACGGTAGTATTTTACTTGGTTTAGGGAAAAATCCCACCATCGTGGGATGGTGCATTCCCCCTTTTTGCCATAAAATATGGTTGAGAGGGCTGTTTTTGCTATTTTATCATAGATTTTACAAAAATCAAAATTAAAATAGGAAAACTACCAATTTGGGTAGGTAACCGTAAGATTTACACCTATTTGGGCAGGTTACACGGCAGGTCAGTTTTATTAAAATATAACCGGGGAGGGATGATATGGAAAGACTAAGCTTCATGGAATATATAGCCCTGGCAGAAGCGGAATATAAGCGTTTACTGGAAAGATACCCGGAGCTGAAGCAGCTGTCCAAGCGGGAAATGGAAGTGTTTTCCCGGCTTCTTACAGACAAGACCCAGGCACAGATCGCTCAGGACTTGTATGTTTCCCATTCTTCTGTGCATTTTCATTGCAAAAATATATACCGAAAGCTACAGATCAACAGCCGAAAGCAGCTGCTGATCCGTTATAAAGATTTTTAAGGAGGGGATATGAGATGAGTTTTTTGAAAAGGGCATTTCGTGATGCGGTCAGTCAGGGCGTCCGCAAGGGAATCGGGGATGCCATCGGCAAGGCAGTTCAGCAGACGGTGGAACCGAGAGTAACGCAGTATGCCAATGAGACTGCCCAACGCATAGACAAGGCGGCGGACAATGCTGCCAGGCAGGCCGCTGAAAGCACAGCCGGGCTTGAGGGGGCGTTTGCCAATCTGGGCCGATCCGTGCAGAACTATGCCGACCTGGTAAGCAGGGATCTTAAGGTTTGCCCACAGTGTGGCCAGCCTGCTTCGGCAGATACAAAATTCTGCCCCGGCTGCGGCGGGAAGCTGCCGGAGCAGACCCTGGGTCAAGGCGCTGTGTGCCCCGCCTGCGGAAAACAAAACAGCGTTGGAATGAAATACTGTGCCGATTGCGGTACCATGCTTCCCGCTGCGGCTGCCGAGGCGCAAGCTCTGGAGAGCCGCAATGCCCAGGTCATGCAGCAATGGGAGCAAATGCTTCCCCAGTATCCCAAGTGGAATTGCGGAGGAAGGGAGCTGTACATCGATGATTACGATAGCTATATTTGCTTCCGGGCGTCATTCAGCGGCAACGATCAGGCCGCAAGGCAGGCTGTGGAGCAGTACCGGCAGCTTCTGCAACAAAACGGGTTCCGTCCGGCGGGAGAATATCCCACGGTGGAGCAGCTTTACAAGCGTATCGACGGCGTTGTGTACCGGGTGGATACGGAGCATTGCTTTGACGGCGACAGTGATTGCCCCAGCATCGGTTTTGACCGCTCGGAGCCCCGGGGCGGCTTTGACTATGTAAAGCCCGAGCCCAGGAAAAAGACCAGCTTGAAAGATCTTTTCCGTTTTTAATGATGGAGGTAAACAGAATGAATAAGTTATTTGCATTTATTCTTGTCCTGGCTATGGTATTTACTCTTTGCGCCTGCGGCGCAGATAAAGAGGGTTACGATAAGGATAAGCCCGGTGTTTCCCAGAACAATCAGACCAATAATGATAAGGATAAGGAAATTGAACCATACAGTATGGCTGCGTTCGAACGCTTTTTGTTTGCTCTTAATCTGGATATATCCGATATTGAACCCGATTTCAAGTGGAAATTGGACGGAGAAAGACAGGTGTTCGCTGAGGATCCTGCCGCTGCTTTCCATCAGGGTATTATCATTATGACCAAGGAAGACGGCGAAATGTCCGAAGAAGAATACAATGCCTGGATAAAAAAAGTATTTGATGCAACTGCAGCGGCATCCGATGATGGATATAATGTTGTAGGAAGTAATTTCTGCGGCGAAAATGAAAAACCGGATGATCAGGTCGATCTTGAAACAGCGTTGGATCAGCTGGTTAAAGGGTGGGGATTCCGCATAGGTGACAAGACTTACAGCGTATATATTTACCGTGAAGTAAATAAGGACAGAGAAAGCGGTCTTGGATATCATTCCTATTACGATGGAGTTCGGCTCCAGATCAGCTCGGTCTGATTCCTCGCATTAATTGGAATAGGAGGTTGTTATTATGAAAAGAATGCTTGCGATCCTTATATCTGTTTTGCTGGTGGTTTCATTTTCCGCCTGCGGCGCAGATAAAGAGGATTACGATAAGGATAAGCCCGCTGTTACGACCAAGGGCCAACAGATCAAGCTCCCCAAAGGTTGGGGTGAAAACAATTACGGCGCTTATATCTACGATGTGTGGGACGCTGACTTCCTGCCGGAATGCTTCCCGGCTCCCATAGATGGCGTAAAAGTAGAGCAGACCACCTTTAAAGATTATGACCACGATACGCTATCCAGCTCATACGCCGTGGGCCCGCTGTTCTACGATAGCTATGAGGACTACCGCGAATATGGACTGAGCTTTTACGCCAACTCCGGTGAACTCGAGGCATTCATCGCCGCTGTGGAAGCCAAGGGCTTGCAGGGCGGTCTGACGGAGGAGGGCACCTGGACATTCTACAATTATTTTGGCAACGGCTGGTTTATGGAGATATTTGTCCGGGAGGCGTTAGGACAGGATGATTACCAGTACATCGTCAACGTAAACGCTACCGACAGCCTGTTTGCGTTGCCAAAAACCGTTAGCGGCATTCCGTTGCCACAGTGCGGCGTGACCGATTACGACTACAACAAATACTACACCATTCAAGATTTCGCCGAAGGCTATGAGGATGTGGAATTTGACCTGGCGAAGGATAAGCTGCCGAAGCAGTACTACGCCGCTTGGTTTAACTATTACGGCACCGTCAACCAGGATGCTATAGACTACGCCCAGCAGCTCAAAGATCTGGGCTGGGAGGTAGAGTGGGAAAGCCAGAGTGAAGACGGATACCGCTGCTGCCTGAAGAAGGATGGAGTATACGCTGTATCGAATTATTATGCCTACGATTGCATGATGGAGGTAGGCTTCTCGGATATGGTGGAGAACCTTTCCTATTGATATTGCCGTTAGCTCTTGCCGGGGAACGCCCGGCGGGAGGGAAGGAGAGCGCTATGAGAAAACGAGTGTGTGCGCTGGTGTTATGCCTGTTGCTGCCGATACTGGCGGCATGTGAAAATGTCAAGGTCAGTATCAGTTTCGGAGACGATACCTCCGAGCAGCCCAGCCTCAGCACTACCGGTGAGCAAATCCAGATGCCTGGGGGAACAGATCCCCTGGCAACCTCAGCAGACCCTGAGGATACACTCCTTGCTACCACACCCGCAGCCACATCCTCTGCAGAAGCTGAGGCTGCGCTTGCGCTGGAAGACTTGTGGTTTAAACTCTCCGGTTGTTGGGCGGGAGAGGAAGGCCGCTTTGTATACTTTACATATAATGATGGAGAGCCTGCTTTTCTCAGCGGTGTGTGGGAAAACCCTATTCCTTACCGCAGAGATCCGGCGGCAGTAAGCGCTCTGAATGATCTGGGCAATGGCCTTTATACTATGTCCCTGACCTATCCGCCGGTATCGGAAGACGCTGCGGACAGCCAGGATCTGCAGCCGTTGCGTTATACGCTGATGCTGGATATTTCCGAGCTGGAGCATGGCAGTGTTACCGTGGAGGCGCCGGAGGATACTTTGCGGGGCTATAGCTTTGGCGGCTACAGTTATGACGATGCTTATGATGCCAGCAACAATATCCAATATGCCGGCTTTGATCAAATGCAGGAGTTCTGGCTGTGGCTTAACGGATACTGGAACGGAAGCGATGGAAAATTCGTCTGCTTTGACAGCAAAGACAGCAACACTCTGCTTTTTATGCAGGGCATCTGGGATTCCGGCACGCGAGGCTGGGGGGAGCTTGAAAAAGCGATGTCGGGATATATGGATATACCCATGATATTTGTGGTCTATTATCCGCCTGTAAGCAACGAGCTGGACGGCGATCTGCCTGGGCAGTATGTGGAGGTGTATGTGGATCACATGGAGGTTGAAACCCATAGGAATATCTATGTTAAGATAGGTGAAGATGGCGCATGGGAGAAATATAGCTTTGCAGGGCATACCGAAGCAGAGGCGTATCCCAACTGAGCAGCCTAAAGACAACTAAATAATAATACCGGGCGCAGAATGGGAGTTCGCTAATGCTGGCTGTGTAGGCTCTGCGCCTGGTAATTATTATTTAGAGCTGATGCCTGACTCGTTTACATTTTCGGCAGGGCCGAAAATAAAGGATGCATTGTCGTCGAGCCGACAATGCCCAACAGTCCACCGGACTGTTGGATTTGAATTTTCGAGTTAGGTTGCTGCAAATAACAGCTAGTGACCTGACTCGTTTACATTTTCGGCGGGGCCGAAAATAAAGGTTTGGCTCGGTCGAGCCCTCGCCACCAACTTGCCCCCGGCAAGTTGGATTTAGATTGTTCGAGTCAGGTCACTAAAAATAATAAGAGCCGGCCCTGGTGGGCTGGCTCTTATTATTTGGAGCTAGTGACCTGACTCGAACAGGCGACCTTCTCATTACGAGTGAGATGCACTACCGACTGTGCTACACTAGCAAGCCAAAATATTATAGCTTTTCTAAAAGAAAAAGTCAACTATAAAAAAAGAAGAAGCAGAGCCTACGCCTAGCGGGGGAGTGATCCAACGATCCTCTTGCCGCGCCCATCGGTTCTGCTTCGATATTCATTATACATATTTCTCCTAAATTCGTCAACGAAATCCAAATAAAAAACAGATCCCTCATCCACCGCTACTACGAACTTGTCGCCTGGCGATATGCTAGAGGGATCTCTCAAGACTAATTTAACATAGGATGATAATAAAGTCAAGAGCGGTGTAGTGTTGAATGTGAGCCCAGAAGCCGGATCCATAGCATTGCTAAAAAGAAAACCTGGCTATCCTCCACGACGGCATTAAACAGGAAAATCCTGCAAACGCACTGCCGAATTACGAGGCCTCGCCAGGCTCTGGAGTTATTTTACGATTTGATAACGAAAAAGTCAAGGAAAGTATTCTCTTGCACATATTGTTATTTATAAATAAAAAGAGGCTTGTAATTGTTTCAGACCTACGGCTACTGGGCCTTGGTGGAAATATTACAAACCTCTTGCAACAAGATAGCACACAGCGAAGCTGCTGTCAAGGCATTTCACGAAAAAATGCCCGATTCCATGTTTTTGAACTTTGGGAACAGAATCTTTTTGCGAAAAAGCGATGCAGCACAAGAACCGCATCAGGGAGTGCCCGCAGAAGGGTCTCTTGCTGATGCCACAAGTGCTACATCTGGCATTACTATAGCAAAGAGGAATATTGATGTCAAGGCTTTCGGTCAATGAATGAATTATGGGGCTAGGTAGCCAAGGGAATCGGCTTGCAATCTATGGGCGCAGATGCTATAATATTACATATTTTTCTTTGAGGTGAGGCGTTTTTGAAGAGCTTGTTGCGATATATGAAGGGCTACGGCAAGCAGTGCGTGCTTGGGCCGCTGTTTAAGCTGCTGGAAGCTTCCTTTGAGCTGATGATCCCGTTGGTAGTTGCCGCCATTGTAGATACCGGCATTGCCCGGGGGGATACGGGATATATTATTAAAATGTGCCTGATCATGGTGCTGCTGGGCGTAGTGGGCCTGGTGAGCGCCATTACCGCCCAGTATTTTGCCGCAAAGGCGGCAGTGGGCTTTGCGGCCCGGCTGCGTTACGCCGTGATGGAGCATATTCTGGGCCTGGACTATACCGCAATTGACCGCCTGGGCAGCTCTACTATGATCACCCGCATGACGGTGGATATTAACCAGGTGCAAAACGGCGTAAACCTGACCCTGCGGCTGCTGCTTCGCTCGCCCTTTGTGGTTTTCGGCGCTATGATCATGGCCTTTACCATCGATGCCAAGGCAGCGCTTACCTTTGTGGCCCTGATCCCGGTGCTTTGCCTGGTGGTTTTCGGCATTATGCTAATCACCATGCCCCTTTATAGGAAGGTGCAATCCCGTTTGGACGGGGTAACCTCCGCCACCCGGCAGAATTTGGCGGGCGTAAGAGTGCTGCGGGCTTTTTGCAAAGAAGAGGAAGAGGTTGCCGATTTTGAGGAAAAGACCGATGCTCTGAAGCGCTGGCAGGTGATCGCCGGGCGGATCTCGGGGCTGATGAATCCTCTTACTTTCGTGATCGTAAACCTGGCGATCATCGTGCTGATGCATACCGGCGCTATGAAGGTGCAGGGCGGGGTGCTGACCCAGGGCCTGGTGATCGCGCTGTATAATTATATGTCCCAGATTTTGGTAGAGCTGGTAAAGATGGCAAATTTGATCATTTCCATGACCAAGGCCGCCGCCTGCGCCAGCCGGGTGGCGAACCTGTTGGAAGAAAAGCCCAGCATTCACCCCGGCAAGGAAGCAAATACCCTTCGGGGCGAAGTCAGCTTCGAGAATGTTTCCATGGCCTATGCCGGGGCGGCAGCGGAGAGCCTGGAGGGAATCAGCTTTGCAGCAAAGCCGGGGCAGACCGTGGGTATTATCGGCGGCACCGGCTCCGGCAAATCTACCCTGGTAAACCTGATCCCCCGGTTTTACGATGCAACTTCCGGCGCTGTGCGCATTGACGGCGTGGATGTTAAGGAATACGATATGCAGGCATTGCGGGAGCAGATCGCCATCGTGCCCCAAAAGGCGGTGCTGTTCCAGGGGAGCATCCGGGATAATCTGCGCTGGGGCAAGGCTGACGCTACCGACCAGGAGCTTTGGCAGGCTTTGGAGCTGGCTCAGGCTAAGGATGTTGTACTGAGTAAAGAGGGGGGCCTGGATGAGCCGGTGCTGCAAGGGGGCAGCAACTTCTCCGGCGGCCAGCGGCAAAGGCTTACCATTGCCCGGGCGCTGGTAAGCAAAAGCCCCATCCTGATTCTCGACGACAGCGCATCGGCTCTGGACTACGCTACCGATGCAAAGCTGCGCATGGCCATCCGCTCTATGGAAAACCCGCCTACTACCTTTATCGTATCCCAGCGGGCGGCTTCTGTAAGATATGCGGATATGATATTGGTGCTGGAAGACGGCGAGCTGGTAGGCAAGGGGACTCACGACGAGCTGCTGGAAAAGTGCGACGTGTACCAGGAGATCTACTATTCCCAGTTTCCCAAGGAGGTAGAAGGCGATGAAAAGTAAGAACGCGCTGAAAAAAGTCCTCCTGCGGGTAAAAAAATACTGGCCTGCTCTGATACTCTCGCTGCTGCTGGCTACAGTGTTTGTAGCTATGAGCCTGTACATTCCCATCCTCATCGGCCGGGCCATCGACTGCATGGTAGATGCGGGAAAAGTGAATTTTGACGGCGTATGGCGCTACCTGGCCCAGACCTTGGCTTGCGCCCTCATCGCCGGGGTAAGCCAATGGGTAATGAACGAGATGAACAACCGCATTACCTACCGGGTAACCAAGGACATTCGCTGCGAAGCTTTTTCCCATATCCAGCAGCTGCCCCTGAGCTACCTGGATGCCCACCCCCACGGCGATATCGTAAGCCGCACGGTAAGCGATGTGGATACCTTTGCCGACGGCCTGCTCATGGGCTTTACCCAGCTGTTTACCGGGGTTATGACCATCGCCGGAACGCTGGTGATCATGCTTACCATCAGCTGGAAGATCGCTTTGGTAGTCATCTGCATTACCCCCGTAAGTTTGCTGGTGGCCAATTTTATAGCCGGGCGGACTTACTCTATGTTTAAGCTGCAAAATGAGATCAAGGGCAAGCAGACCGCCATGATCGACGAAACGGTGGGGCAGATGAAGGTTGTGCAGGCCTTTGGCCATGAGGATGAATCCCTGGAAGCTTTCCGGCAGGTAAACGATCAGCTGGAAAAGGCATCCCTGCGGGCTATCTTCTTCTCGTCTATTACCAACCCCGCTACCCGGTTTGTAAACTCTTTGGTATACGCAGGCGTGGGCCTGGTGGGCGCGCTGGTAGCCATCTCCGGCGGCCTGACCGTTGGCGCGCTGACAAGCTTTTTGAACTATGCCAACCAGTATACCAAGCCCTTTAACGAGATCTCCGGCGTGATCACCGAGCTGCAAAACGCTCTGGCCTGCGCCGGGCGGGTATTTGAGCTGATCGAAGCCCCGGCCAGAACGCCAGACCCCGCCCAGCCCCAAAAGCCGGAAGCGGTATTGGGCAATATCCAGATCAAGGATATGTCTTTTTCCTATGTGCCGGAAAAGCCCCTGATCCAAAACCTGGAGCTGGAAGTAAAGGCGGGCCAGCGGATCGCCATTGTAGGCCCTACGGGCTGCGGCAAGACTACCTTTATTAACCTTTTGATGCGCTTTTATGATCCCGTTTCGGGTGAAATTTTGCTGGACGGGGTAAATACCCAGCATATGAAGCGCTATGACCTGCGCCGGAGCATCGGCATGGTGCTGCAGGATACCTGGCTCCAGGCCGGCACCATTCGGGAGAATATCGCCATGGGTAAGCCGGGCGCTACTGACGAGGACATCATCGCCGCGGCGAAGAAATCCCACGCCCACAGCTTTATCAAGCGCTTGCCCCAGGGATATGATACCTATATCAGCGAATCCGGCGGTAACCTTTCCCAGGGCCAGAAGCAGCTGCTTTGCATCGCCCGGGTTATGCTGGGAGCGCCGCCCATGCTGTTTTTGGACGAGGCCACCTCTTCCATCGATACCCGCACAGAGCAGCGCATTCAAAAGGCTTTTGACACGATGATGAAGGGCAGAACAAGCTTTATCGTGGCCCACCGGCTTTCTACCATCCAGGGCGCGGATAAGATACTGGTTATGAAAGACGGCAATATCATAGAGCAGGGCACCCATAAGCAGCTGCTGGCAAACCACGGTTTCTATGAGCAGCTGTACAATAGCCAGTTTGCCCATTAAGGGAAAGCGAAAAAGTAGGGGGATTTGTCAAAAATAGGGCTTGACAAATCTCCCGCTTTGCGGTATTATACTCTAGCTGACTGCGAAGCAGCCTGTATGGAGAAGTCGCGTAGCTGGCCGAGCGCGCACGATTGGAAATCGTGTATACCCCAAAAGGGTATCGAGGGTTCAAATCCCTCCTTCTCCGCCAAAAAAGAAAGCCACCCAAAGGGGTGGCTTTTCTTTTTTGGTGGAAAAGGAAAGGGATTTGAAAAATATAAATGCAGCGCGGCCGAGCGCTGCCCGCTGCGGCTGGACGCAGCGGAACCTTAATTTTCGCATAGCGAAAATGTAAACAAATCCCTCCTTCGTTCCTATTGTTTGCGCCACCCAAAGGGGTGGCTTTTCTTTTTTGGTGGAAAAGGAAAGGGATTTGAATGATGTTTGCCTGCGGCAAATGATGCTGGCTTTGCCAATGATGTTTCCTTCGGAAATGATGTAGGCTTCGCCTAATGTTTTTGGGCAAACATTGCACCATTGCGAGTAAAACGAGCAGCATCATTATCTGGTGCCGAAAAAATGCGTAGGGACACCGCTCCTGCGGTGTCCGTATTGCTGCGGATGTCAATGATAGGCTTCGGACACCCGAGGACGGGTGTCCCTACGGCAAAGGCAGAGGAGGTATGAATAGGCCCTTTATGAGTAAATAAGAGGGGCGTTGTAAGCTGTTTTGTTATCGAATAATCCATAATTGATTTCGCCTTATATTTCTGTTATATTATATTAGAAAAGGCGGTGAGATTATGGAGAAATCTAAAAACGTTAAAATAATACTTACGGTAATTCTTGTTATCATATGTCCGTACGCGTCCCTGATCATGTGGTTATTTTTCTCCTTTAGTGGGTTTGGGAAAATTACCGTGTTGCTGGGGCTGCTGGTGATCCCGCTGGCTATCCCGCTGATCTGGATCAAGAAGAAAAAGGCTTACGCCATTGGGTATGGGGCCTTTTTGGTATGTTTCGCCGCTTTTGTGGTTACCAAGATTGGGATAAACATCTACAATGAATCGATCACCATTGATGTTGCGCCAAGTATCAATGTGAACGAATACCTGCCTTTTAAAGAGGATTCTAAAATCGTAAAGCTGCGCAGCGAAAGCCTGGATTTTGAAAATGTGCCGGCCGAGCAGCTGCCCATCATCGACGGCGCTGCGGCCGCATTCCCGGTTTACTCGGCCTTTGTAAACGCCGTTTACCCGGATACTACAGAGCTTTACGACGGCGTTTTTGAATACAACAACACCCCGGGCGGGTATAGGCTGCTGGCAAAAAAGGAAATAGACATTTTCATCGGCGCAGCGCCGTCTGAAGGGCAGATCGCCTTTGCTAAGGAAAACGATACTGTTTTCGAATATACACAGATCGGCTACGAGGCCTTTGTGTTCTTTGTGCATAAGGATAACCCCATAGACAGCCTTACGGTAGAGCAGATCAAGGGCATCTACTCCGGCCAGATCACCAACTGGAGCCAGGTAGGGGGCAAAAACGAAAAGATCGTAGCTTTCCAGCGCAACGAGGGCAGCGGAAGCCAGAGCATGCTCGTTCGCTTTATGGGGGATACGCCCATCATGGAGCCCACCATGCAGACATCGGTGGGGGATATGGGCGGCATTATTGAGGAAGTTGCAGATTATAAAAACAAATCCAATTCCATGGGCTTTTCCTTCCGCTTTTATGTAGAGGGGATCATTAAAAACCCGGACATAAAAATGATAGCCATAGACGGCGTTGCGCCTACGAAAGAAAATATACAAAGCGGCGCGTATCCCATCATTGCGCCGGTTTACGCTGTGACCTATGAAGGAAATCCCAATGAAAATGTGCAAAAGCTGATCGATTGGATGCTTTCCGATGAGGGGCAGTATATTATTGAGCAGACAGGATATGTAGGAATATCATAGAGAGTGTGCATTGCGCACAAGGAGCGGATAGAAGATGGAACTAAACCCTAAAGATTTTTTCGAAGGCAGTTTTGGTTACAAGGCATTTCGTCTGGGCAAATTGCGGGATGATATGGGCGTAGGTAAGCTTAGCAAAGAAGATATTGATGCCCTCGCACAGCACCCAGAAGTAGAAACGGTGGCGATTTCGGGGCTATACCAAGATACTTTTGAGTATTTTATCCGCACCTATGGCCATCAGCTGAAAGCGATCTGTTTTTCTAACAATAAATATGTGGAAGATTGGTCGCTTCTGGGAACGCTGCCGCAGCTGGAATATGCATATTGGCACAATAATCAGCGCATAGAAACCCTTTGGGATATGAGCAGGAATTTTGCGCTGAAAGGGCTTGCGATCAACGACTTTAGCAGGCTTCACAATATTGACGGAATTGAAAAAGCGCCGGCTCTTCGCTATTTCTACATTGGAAACGGCATCTGGCTTACAACGGTCATTGATTCGCTGATGCCTCTGGCCAATACCGGCATTACGCATTTGGAATTTTATGGGAAAAAGATCGCTGACGGGAATCTGTCGTTTTTTGAAACCCTTCCTGAATTGCAGAGCTTCAACTGCCCTACGAATTTATTAACAACGGAGCAATTTGCCTGGATCGCCGCAAACTGTCCGAAAGCGCAAGGGCGGGGCCTAAAAGCAACGGAAGACGGCCGGGTGTATAACTCAAAACATTCCGGAGCGCCGGGAACCTATATTGTAGGAAAACGCAAACCCGCACTGGCCTTTGAAGATAGCGAAGCCCGGATACAGAAATATATGGACGCCTTTGAAGCGATGAAAGAAAAATACCGGGGCGTTCCCTTTAACATAGCTTTTCCAAACAAAGAATAATGTTTCCGGGTATGAGGTCAGGCCATTCAGAAAAGCAAGCTTTGCTATGATACAATTTTGTTAGAAGTATCTATTAACCAACATAAGGAGCAAGGGTATGGTCTACATTCAGTTTTGGCAGGTAATGGCTCTGATTACGGCCCTTTGGTGGGGTGTTCGCCTAATTTGCTGCCTGAAAAAGGGGGGCGTTCGCTTAAAGCGGGAGCTGCAGCTGATGCTGGTATATATTTGCATCGTGGTGGTGGCCCGGTTTACATTTTTCCCCTTTTCTAAGGTGGACGGAAAGATCCAGCCCCTAATATTGGAAATGGATAAGATATTCTCCTGGCGGATCAACTGGATACCTTTTGTAAACCTGACAGATTACCCTACAAAACGGGAGATATTGATCAATTTTATTGGAAACTGGGCTATGTTTATCCCTCTGGGCATTGTATGGCCGGTGTGCTTTAAAGGGCTGGATAGCCACAAAAAGGTGATCCTGGCAGGCGTTGGCTGCTCGCTGGTGATCGAAATTTTGCAGCTGCCTTTTTACAGCCGGGTATCGGATATTGACGATCTGCTGCTCAATTCCTTTGGCTTTATTGTTGGCTATGGCATCTATCTGCTGGCAAAGCGGCTGGGGAAGAATAGCGCCGCAAAATAAACTGCATAGCAAGCCGCGGCGCTCAAAAATGGGCGCTGCGGTTTTGTTTGGGCGGATGAAACGGGCGATTCATGAATCGCCCCTACGGGTGCGCTTTGGGCGCTGTGCAGCGGTTGGCACCGGACATCTTCCCAAAGGGGAGAGGCAATGAATCGCTTCAGCGGCGGCAGCAAGCGGCCGCCCTACGGGGGGAGAGGTTGGGCGTGCATGAAATCTGTGAATATACAGAATATACAAAAATTTTAAATACCCCTTGTATATTTGCCGGGAATGTGCTATGATATATGCGACGGTGCAGTATCCTAGTCGGAACGACCCACTCCCAGGTAGGGCCTAAAAATCCTATAAAGGGCACATCGATGAAGTCCCTGGTGTCTGCTTTTTACGCCCAGTTTAGGGTGGATGCTGGGGGTTAAGGATTTCGGGCGCATCCCAATGGCATGGGATATACGACCCGGCTTCCGTGGAGACCCATATATTGTGCGACAGCGGCTTACATCCCCTGAATGGGGACCCCCTGCGTACGAGATGGGTATGAACCTGCAAGGCGGTGCACAGAATCGTGTGCTGTGTGCAGAGTAGCCTGCCTTGAGTGAACATGTTGGGAAAGGGGATCAGGTGGCCGGCGGCTATGGCCATAGCTGCTGCTATCATTGCTCCTGGAAATCTTGGTTGCAAAAGAGGCTAAGAGAGGGAACGTTCCGCGGTGGAAAACACCTAGGCTGTCGTAAAAGGGCAGGCAGGGGATTACAGTACGGACTAAGTGGCAATCGGGTATTCATTTTGGCAACACTTGAACGGACGGATCAAACGGAAACGGCCTGTGCGGCAACGGCAGGTTCTGTCCGGGGAAAACCAACCCGACCTAAGCCGTAAGATTTATCCTGCCTGCTACCGTTTTTTATTTTCAGGGAATGCTGAAAAACAGTTTGCGGCGCTCAGCGGTGCTTGGCATCCGGCGGAGTGTTCGCAAAGAGATTATAATATGAAAAGATAAGGGGAATTACTGTGGCTAAGTCAGACCCGGCTTCATCGAAAAAAGAGAGAAACAAAACCATCCGCTGGGTAATTACCATTTTTATTACCACCATGCTTATATCCGGCACCATCAGCGTAGCTTCCGATGCCCTGATGAGCGGCAGCGGCCTGGGGGTAGCTTTTCTTGTTTTGCTTACCATCGTTTTGGTGGGCATTATTTTTGATGTGATCGGCGTAGCGGTTACCTCCGCTGACGAGAAGCCCTTCCATTCCATGGCCGCCCGGAAAGTTTCCGGCGCCCAGGAATCTATCCGCCTGCTGCGCAACGCCGAGCGGGTAAGCTCCATCTGCAACGATGTGATCGGCGATATTTGCGGCGTTGTATCCGGCACGGCTTCGGCTACCATTTCCGCCCAGCTTGTGGCGCTGCAGGGCTTTGATGCGCCCAGCTCGGTGATCAGCCTTGTAATGTCGGCGCTGGTTGCGGGCTTCACGGTAGGCGGCAAGGCCATCGGCAAGACCTTTGCCATCAACAGCTGCACCAAGATCGTTTCCTTTACGGGAAAGGTGATCAGCTGGATCAAGCACCCCTTTGCCAAAAAGAAAAAATAATGTTAGGTTGTGAGCCTTATGAGTATATTACAAACTATTCATGGCCATGATGACCTGATACGCCTGGACGACAGCAGCCGCCAGACTCTGTGCCGGGAGATAAGAGATTTCCTGGTAGATTCCGTGTCCAAAACCGGGGGGCATCTTGCCTCCAACCTGGGCGTGGTAGAGCTGACGGTGGCGCTGGAAACCGTATTTGATACATCAAAAGACCGCCTGGTTTTTGATGTCGGTCATCAGTCTTATGTGCATAAGCTGCTGACCGGCCGCCAGGCGGGTTTTGCGTCTTTGCGCCAATTCGGCGGCGTTGCGGGTTTTCCCAAGCCTTCGGAAAGCGACAGCGATGCCTTTGTGGCTGGCCATGCTTCCAGCAGCGTATCCATAGCCCTGGGCATGGCCAGGGCAAGAAGCCTGCAAAAGCAGGACTACAGTGTTGTTGCCCTGTTCGGCGACGGCGCGGCTACCGGCGGTATGATCTATGAGGGGCTCAACGATGTGGCCCAAAGCCGGGAGCCCATGGTTATGATATTGAACGATAACGGCATGTCCATCGATTGGAATGTGGGCGGTATGGCGATGCATCTGAGCCGCCTGCGCTCCAAAGAGAGCTATTTGGGCATGAAGATGAAATACCGGGCGTCTATGGAAAAAGTCCCCGGAGGAAAGACAGTATACCGCATTACCAGCAAGGCCAAGGACCGGCTCAAGCGCCTGCTGCTGCCGGGCACCATCTTTGAAAACATGGGCCTTACCTACCTGGGGCCGGTAGACGGGCATGACCTGCCCAACCTGATAGCCCTGCTCTCCATTGCCAAGCGGATGGACGAGCCGGTGCTGCTGCATGTTATGACCCAAAAGGGCAAGGGCTACGCCCCTGCGGAGGAAAGCCCCGCCAAATTCCACGGAATTGGGGCGTTTGACCCGGTATCCGGGGCGGCAATGGGGTCAAAACCCAGCTTTTCCGCCGCTTTTGGCGAAACTATGATGGCTCTGGCCCAGGAAAACACCAAGCTTTGCGCCATTACCGCCGCTATGCCCGGCGGCACCGGGCTGCTGGAATTTAAAGAAACCTTCCCGGAGCGTACCTTTGATGTGGGCATTGCGGAAGAACACGCCGTTTCCATGGCCGGCGGCCTTGCCAAGCAGGGCATGGTGCCGGTGGTTGCCATCTACTCTACCTTCCTGCAAAGAGCCTACGATATGATATTGCAGGACATTGCTATGCTGAAGCTGCACTGTGTGCTGGCGGTGGACAGAGCGGGCCTGGTTGGGGATGACGGCGAGACCCATCACGGCATTTTTGACATTGGATTTTTGCGGCAGATGCCCGGCATGATGCTCCTTTGCCCCGGCAGCCGCCGGGAGCTGGCAGCTATGCTGCGCTGGGCTGTGCAGAGCCATGACGGCCCGGTAGCCCTGCGCTATCCCCGGGGCGGCGACCGCAGCTTTACGGAAAGCGATTTTCTGCCGGATGGGCTTTTGGCCCAAAAGGGGCTTGCCGCCCGGCACCGCCAGGGTAAGGATGTTACCCTGGTAACCTACGGCACTATGGTGGAAAACGCCATGGAAGCCGCCGGTCTTTTAGCACAAAAGGGCGTAGAAGCTACGGTGCTGCGGTGCTTGACTCTTGCGCCCTTGCCCGTAGAGGATATTCTGGCGCTGAAGGCGCAGAACGGCCCTGTGTACATTGTAGAAGAAGCCAGCGGCGGCGCGGGCATCAAGGAAGCGCTGGCCTGGGAGCTTATGAAGCAGCAGGGCGGTATCCGCGTAGACGGCCGGGATCTGGGGCGGCAATTTGTACCCCACGGGTCAGTAAACAAGCTGTATGAAGCTTTGGGGCTGGACGCAAAGGGTATTTGCGAAATGGTATTGGAGGGGCTTGGCTATGAAAATTAAAAAACGGCTGGATGTCCTTCTGGTAGAAAACGGCTATGCTGACAACCGCACCAAGGCCCAGGCCATTATTATGAGCGGCAATGTGTATGTAAACGGCCAAAAAGCGGATAAGCCCGGCATTTCCTACGAAGAAACCGTAGAGTTGGAGGTCCGGGGGGCGGTATGCCCCTATGTGAGCCGGGGCGGGTTGAAGCTGGAAAAGGCGCTGCGGGACTTTGGGGTAAAGCCCGAGGGGTTTGTATGCAGCGATTCCGGCGCTTCTACCGGCGGCTTTACCGACTGCCTGCTGCAGCAGGGAGCGAAAAAGGTTTTTGCCATCGATGTGGGCTACGGCCAGCTGGACTGGAAGATCCGCTCTGACCCCAGAGTTGTGGTAATGGAGCGCACCAATATCCGCTATGTAACGCCGGAGGATCTGGGGGAGCCGCTGGATCTTTCCGTGATCGATGTGAGCTTTATTTCTTTAAAGATCGTTTTGCCTGCCATTCAGGCGCTGCTCAAGCCCGGCCAGGGCCAGGTGCTTTGCCTGATCAAGCCCCAGTTTGAAGCCGGGCGGGAAAAGGTTGGCAAAAAGGGGGTCGTGCGCGACAGCGCTACCCATAAAGAAGTGCTGGACAATTTTGTAGCTTTGGCTGCTGAGCTGGAATTTACCATTTTGGGCCTTACCTTTTCGCCGGTAAAGGGGCCGGAGGGCAATATCGAATTTTTGGGCCACCTGACTTTGGCGGATACGCCCGGCATCGTGCCGGATACCGCAGCGGTAGTCAGCCAGGCCCATGAAGCATTGGGGGTAAAGGCATGAAAAAAATAATCCTTACGCCCAACCCCTACCGGGACAGCCATTTCCGCACCCTGCGGGAAGCCATGCAGGTGCTTAAAGATAGCGGAGTAGAGGTTAAGGTTTGCCTGCCCTTTGAGGTGGACAAAAGCTTCCACCTGCCCCGGGATATCCACTTTTCCCGGCTGGATCGGGAGCTGCAAAGCGCCGATATGGTGATCTGCTTCGGCGGCGACGGCACGATTTTGCACATGGCCAAGGCCGCTACCAGGCATGATATCCCTATTTTGGGGGTAAATATCGGCACTATGGGCTTTATGGCAGAGCTGGAAAGCAGCGAGCTTGGCATGCTTTCCCGGCTGGCAGAGGGAGATTATGCCCTCGATGAGCGCATGATGCTGGATGTTACCGTGCAGCGGGACAGGGATATTGTATTTCACGATATTTGCCTGAACGATGTGGTGATCACCAAGGGCGCTGTGGCCAGGATCGTATATATGAGCGTTAAGTGCGACGGCGTGCAGGCTATGGAATGCGGCGGCGACGGCGTGATCATCGCTACCCCTACCGGCTCTACCGCCTACAACCTTTCTGCCGGCGGGCCCATCGTGGAGCCGGATGCCAAGAATATTGTTATCACCCCCATTTGCGCCCATGAGCTGGTAAGCCGCAGCATGGTGGCTTCGGAAAACCGGGTGATCACCGCCCAGCTTACCACCAACGCCCGGCGCAATGCCTACCTGAGCGTAGACGGCGGCAAGGCTGTGCGCATGAATTTAGGGGATGTGGCAACCGTGCGCAAAAGCCAGCTTGTTACCAAGCTGGTAAGGCTGAAGGAACGCAGCTTTTACGATGTTGTCAACGCCAAGTTTAAAAACCATTAAGGAGGGCCGCTATGAAATCTCAAAGACAAGCCAAGATTATGGAGATCATTTCTACCCGCAATGTAGAGACCCAGGAGCAGTTGCTCGCGGCCCTGCAGGAATCGGGCTTCCGTGGCACGCAGGCCACCATCTCCCGGGATATTAAGGAGCTTCGCATCGTTAAGGAGCTTACCAGCATGGGTACTTACCGCTACGCCCCCTCGGTTACGGAGGTTCCCGGCTCTTTCTCCACCCGGCTGAACACCATCTTCCGGGAATGCGTTACAGATGTGGACTATGCCCAGAATATTATTGTGATCCACACTTTGCCGGGTCTGGCTTCCGCTGCCGGCTCTGCCATTGATACTATGAATATGAGCGTTGTGCTGGGCACTCTGGCCGGCGACGATACGGTTATGGTGGTCATGCGGGATAACAATGCCGCGGCTGCCTTTTGCGGAGAAATCAAAAGCCTGCTGGCTTAAACATGAAAGGAGTGCGGAGTATGCTGAGCCTGCTGCATATTGAGAATATTGCCGTGATCGAATGCTCCGACATTTCCTTTGACCGGGGCTTCAACATCCTAACCGGTGAGACCGGCGCGGGCAAGAGCATCGTCATCGATGCCATTTCTGCCATTTTAGGCGAGCGGGCCTACCGGGACATGATCCGCACCGGGGCGAACAAGGCCAGCGTGCGGGCGGTGTTTACCCAGGTGCCGGAGCTTGGCTGGTTTGAAGAAAACGGCGTAGAGTACGACCCGGAAACGGTGATCCAGCGGGAGATCTTCCTGGACGGCAAGAATATCTGCCGGGTAAACGGCAGCCTGGTCAGCGTTTCTATACTGCGGAAGCTGGGCATCCAGCTGATCAATATTCACGGCCAGCACGACAGCGCTTCGCTTTTTGACGAGAATAACCACCTTACTTACCTGGATGCTTTTGCGGACAATGAAGCCCTGCGGGGCGAATACGGCCGGGCCTACAGCCAGGTCAGCCGCCTGCGGGGCGAAATCGAGCGCATGACCATGGACGAAGGAGAAAAGCTTCGCCGCATGGAAACCCTGAAATACCAGATCGCGGAGATCTCCAAGGCCAATCTGGAAGCCGGGGAGGATGAACGGCTGGAAGACCGGCGCAAGCTGCTGCAAAACGCCGAAAAATTGGCCAGCTCCATGGATACGGCAGTAGAGTGCCTTTACGGCGGCGACGAAACCGATGGCGCGGCCAGCCTGCTTACCCAGGCCCAGCGGGAGCTGAGCCGGGTCGCGCGGTATACCGATGCTATGAACGCCCTGCTGGAAAAGGTGACAGACCTGATGTATCAGGTGCAGGATGCTGCCGAGGAGCTGCGGGACGCCCGGGACGGCCTGAGCTACAGCGCCGATGAGCTGGAAAAAATAGAAGCCCGGCTGCACACCATCCATAAGCTGCGGCGCAAATACGGCGCGGACTGCGGCGAGATTCTGGAATATTTGGAAAAAGCCAAGGCGGAGCTGGACGAGATCGAGTTTGCGGACGATCACCTGGAAAAGCTGAAAGGGGAGCTTGCCAAAGCGGAGGCGGAAGCCTGGGCGCTGGCCAAGCAGCTGCGGCAAAACCGGCAGCTTGCGGCCGAAGCTATGTCTGCCCAGATTCTTTCTGAGCTTGCCCAGCTGGATATGCCCAAGGTGCAGTTTAACTGCCGGTTTACGGAGCTTGAGCTGGGGGCAAACGGCGCCGATGCCGTAGCCTTTTATATGAGCGCCAACGCAGGCGAAGCATTAAAGCCTATGAGCAAGGTAGCTTCCGGCGGCGAGCTGGCCAGAATTATGCTGGCTATGAAAAATGTGCTGGCCCGGCAGGACCGGATAGACACCTTGATATTTGATGAGGTGGATACCGGCGTATCCGGCAGAGCGGCCCAAAAGGTTGCGGAGAAGCTGCGCAGTGTTGCCAAGACCAAGCAGGTTTTGTGCGTGACCCATCTGCCCCAGCTGGCAGCCCTTGCGGATACCCATCTGCTCATTGCAAAGAGCGAGCGCGATGGCCGCACCTATACCACCGTTACGCCCCTGGATATGGAAGGGCGCAAAAAAGAGCTGGCCCGGATCATCGGCGGCTCGAAGATCACGGAAACTACGCTGAAAAGCGCGGAAGAAATGCTGAAATTTTAGGCGGGTGTAATTATGAAAAAGAAACCTTCTGTTTGGCTGATAATTATTGGCACTGTTCTGCTTTTGGCAGGCATTTTTGGCATGATCGTGTTTACCCTATCTGTTTGGTATGTTCTTTCCGACCCGGAGCAAATGTCTTTGAGCGTCAGGCTGACATCCGTTTTACTCACGGTGCTTATGGATGCCGCTTGCTTCGGCCTTACGGCCCTGGGGCTTTGGTGCATCCAGCGCTATATCAAAAGATTTATTGCCGTTGAGGGCATGCTCCATGCAGCCGCGGGCATTCAGCCGGTGCTGCGCTGCCCGGAATGCGGCGCGGTTTTGGCCGGGGAAAAGGACGCTCGGGTTACCTGCCCCTATTGCCGCACCAATGTAAGCCTTTGAGTTTTAAACCAGGAAGCTACTTGACAAGGATTCTGTTTTTTGCTATATTACCCATAGTTTTTTAACGCAATGATGGGAAGAAGTAAGCGATGCCTTTTCTTCAGAGAGCTGCCGGGGGGTGCGAGGCAGCAGAAAAGAACGCCCAAATACCTCCCGGAGCGGCCTGCCTGAAATCACAGTAGGGCAGGACGGGGGCGCCCGGTACAGCGCAGGGCGTTATTTAACGCCGTGAGGTCGCCGGTGTGAGCCGGGGATAAACCAGAGGTGGTACCGCGTAAACTACGCCCTCTGTCCCGTTTGGGGCAGGGGGCTTTTATTTTTGGAGGATACACTATGAAACTTTATGACGAGCTGGTGGCCAGAGGCCTGATCGCCCAGGTTACCAACGAAGAAGAGATCCGGGAAATGATCGATAACGGCAAGGCTACTTTCTATATCGGCTTTGACCCCACGGCGGATTCTTTGCATGTAGGCCACTTTATGGCTCTTTGCCTGATGAAGCGGCTGCAGATGGCGGGCAACAAGCCCATCGCCCTCATTGGCGGCGGCACTGCCATGATCGGAGACCCCTCCGGCCGCACCGATATGCGCTCTATGATGACCCAGGAGACCATTCAGCACAACTGCGATTGCTTTAAAAAGCAGATGGAGCGGTTCATCGAGTTCGGCGAAGACAAGGCCCGTATGGTCAACAATGCCGATTGGCTGCTGAAGCTGAACTATATCGATTTCATCCGGGATATCGGCGGCTGCTTCAGCGTAAACAATATGCTCCGCGCTGAGTGCTTCAAGCAGCGCATGGAAAAGGGCCTGAGCTTCCTGGAGTTCAACTACATGCCCATGCAGAGCTACGATTTCTACTACCTGTTTAAGGAATACGGCTGCAATATGCAGTTTGGCGGCAACGACCAGTGGAGCAATATGCTTGGCGGTACGGAGCTGATCCGCAAGAAGCTGGGCAAGGATGCCCACGCCATGACCATCACCCTGCTTCTCAACTCCGAGGGCAAGAAGATGGGCAAGACCGCCAAGGGCGCAGTATGGCTTGACCCCAACAAGACCAGCCCCTTCGATTTCTACCAGTACTGGCGCAATGTGGAGGATGCGGACGTTCTCAAATGCATCCGTATGCTTACTTTCCTGCCTCTGGAGCAGATCAACGAGATGGAAAGCTGGAAGGATGCCCAGCTGAACACCGCCAAGGAGATCCTGGCTTACGAGCTGACCAAGCTTGTCCACGGTCAGGAAGAGGCAGACAAGGCCCAGGCCGCTGCCAAGGCGCTGTTTGCAGGGCTTGGCGACGATGCCAACATGCCTACCACCGAAATTACTGCTGACAAGCTGGTGGACGGCAAAATCGGCATTCTCAGCCTGATGGTAGCCTGCGGCCTGGCACCTTCCAACAAGCAGGCCCGGCAGCTGGTTGAGCAGGGCGGCGTATTCGTAAACGACGAGAAAGTGCCCGCCGCCCAGTTTACCGTTAGCGAGGAGGATCTGCGCCAGGGCGTAAAGATCCGCAAGGGCAAGAAGGTTTTCCACAAGGCCGTTTTGGCATAAAAATAGCAGGGCTGTGCGTTTCGCACGGCCCTGTTTTGCTGCATGGTGGTAGGCGCGATTCAAGAATCGCCCGCATTAGGGTTTGGATGAGTGAAGAGTTAGGAGTTAAGAGTGAAGATAGCGGAATCTCCACTCTTCAATCTCCAATCTCCAATCATCAACGGCCTGTCAAGGACGCCGGTCCCTACAAGGGGTGGAGCGGTTAGAGGATATACTCCTTTAGAAGCTCCACAGTAGAAGCTTTGGCTTTCGTCAGGGGCAGGCGGCAGGGGCCGCAATCGTAGCCTGCAAGGCCCATGGCTGCCTTGATGGGGATGGGGTTTACCTCGGCGCACAGGGCATCCATAACCGGCTGCAGCTTGCGCTGCAGGTGGGCGGCGGTGTCGAAATCGCCGTCCAGGGCGGCGTTTACCATGGCGGCGGTTTCCCTGGGCAGCACATTGGAAAGCACGGAGATCACACCCTGGGCGCCCAGGGCAATCTCTGCAACCGCCAGCTCATCGCAGCCGCTCCAAACGCAAAAGCCCGGCCTTGCCCCTTCCAGAGCAGCGCTAACCTTGGTAACATCCTTGGCCGCTTCCTTAACCCCGGCGATATTGGGTAAGTAGGAAAGGCGGCGGTATACATCTACCGGGATATCCTGCCCGGTGCGGCCCGGCACATTGTATACGATGATGGGAATGTTTACGCAGTGGGCTACGGTCATATAGTGGGCTATCAGGCCCTCGGCGGTGGCTTTGTTGTAGTATGGGCTTACCACCAGCAGGCCGTCCGCGCCCGCTTCCTGGGCCGCCAGGCTAAAGGCGGCGGCGTGGGCGGTGCAGTTGCTGCCGGTGCCGCAGATGATCTTGCAGTCGGCGCCTGCATAGCGCTTGCAGCGCTCAAAAAGCTCCAGCTTTTCATCGTCCTCCAGGGTGGGGGCTTCGCCGGTAGTTCCCGCAAGCACCAGGGCGCTGATCCCCGCGTCGATCTGCCGTTTTGCCAAAATTTCTGCCAGGGGAAAATTGACCTTATCCCCTAAAAAGGGGGTTACCAGGGCGGTGCATACGCCCCGGAAAAGAATGTTTTCCATATCCATTACCTCCATGCCAATCTATGCGGCCGGGACTGATTTTGTCTGTTGCAAATGGGGAGAATTTGGGCTATAATAAAGCCAATAGTTCAGGGCCGGGGAGGGCGCTCCCATAGCCCTGTTGGGAGGATTTTTACATTGAAGACCCATGATTTTTGGTATGACCTGCCCCAGGAGCTGATCGCTCAGACCCCTTTGCAGCAGCGCGACAGCTCCCGTTTGCTGGTGCTGGGCCGGGAAAGCGGCGAGATCACCCACCGGCATTTTTACGATATATTGGAGTATCTTAAGCCCGGCGATTGCCTGGTTATGAACGATTCCCGGGTTTTGCCTGCCCGGCTTTTGGGCCACCGGCCTACCGGCGGCGCTGTGGAAGTGCTGCTGTTGCGGGATCTTGGGGATAAGCGCTGGGAGTGCCTGGTCAAGCCCGGCAGAAAGATGCAGCTGGGCCATGAGGTGATCTTCGGAAACGGTGAGCTGCGGGGCAGGGTAGTAGATGTGCTGGATACGGGCAACCGGGTGGTAGAATTCCAGTATGAGGGCATTTTTCTGGAGGTTTTGGAAAGCCTGGGCAAGATGCCCCTGCCGCCCTACATCAAAGAAGAGCTAGCCGACCAGGAGCGCTACCAGACGGTATACTCCAAGGCTGTTGGCTCTGCCGCTGCCCCTACCGCAGGCTTACATTTTACCACGGACCTGCTGGAGAAAATCCGTGAAAAAGGGGTTACTACCGCATTTGTTACGCTCCATGTAGGCCTGGGGACTTTCCGCCCGGTAAAGGCGGAGGATATTACCGAGCATCATATGCACAGCGAGCTTTGTATGCTTAGCCAGGAAACGGCGGAGATTCTCAACGCTACCCGCAAAGCCGGGGGCAGGATCATCTGCGTAGGCACTACCTCTTGCCGCACGCTGGAATCTCTTGTAAATGAGGACGGCAGCTTTGAAGCAAAAGCCAAGTGGACGGAGATCTTTATCTACCCCGGCTACCGTTTTAAGGCCATGGACGGCCTGGTTACCAATTTCCACCTGCCGGAAAGCACCCTGCTGATGCTGGTATCCGCCTTTTCCAGCCGGGAGAACATCATGTCGGCCTACCGGGAAGCCGTAAACGAGCGCTACCGCTTCTTCAGCTTTGGAGATGCAATGGTCATAGTATGACCATTGCAATGAATTGCAACCTTGCGGTTGCATGAATTGAGCTGAATGCTCGTGAATTGGCTACGCCATGAATTGCGCTGCGGCGCATAAGAGGTTGCAATTCAAATCATGGAGCTGCGTTGAGAAACAACGCAGGAGAAATCATGAAATGAAATTTCAATTCATGACGGCTTGCCGTCAATTCATAGTGAATGAAACAAAGGAAGATAGCTTATGTTTGAACTAAAAAAGACAGAGGGCAAGGCACGGCGGGGGGAATTTACCTGCGCCCATGGCACGGTGCAGACCCCGGTATTTATGAATGTTGGCACCCAGGGCGCTATCAAGGGCGGCCTGAGCGCCAAGGATCTGAAAGACATCGGCTGCCAGGTAGAGCTGAGCAACACCTACCATCTGCACCTGCGCCCCGGTGATGGCCTGGTAAAAGAGTGCGGCGGTCTGCACAAGTTTATGACCTGGGACGGCCCGATCCTTACGGATTCCGGCGGATTTCAGGTGTTTTCCCTGGCGAGCTTGCGCCGCATTAAAGAGGAAGGCGTTTACTTTTCCTCCCACATTGACGGGCGCAAGATCTTTATGGGTCCGGAGGAAAGCATGCGCATCCAGAGCAACCTGGGCAGCGACATTTGCATGGCCTTTGATGAATGCATCGAAAACCCCGCGCCCCGGGACTATGTACTCAAGAGTGTAGACCGCACCTACCGGTGGCTGGTGCGCTGCAAGGAGGAAAACGCCAGGCTCAACGCCCTGCCGGATACGGTAAACCCGCAGCAGATGCTTTGGGGCATCAACCAGGGCGGCACTTACGCGGATATCCGGGTAGACCACATGAAGCGCATTGCTGACCTTGACCTGCCCGGCTACGCCATCGGCGGCCTGGCGGTAGGCGAAACCGCCCAGCAGATGTACGACATTATCGAAGCCGTAGAGCCTTTTATGCCCCAGGATAAGACCCGCTACCTGATGGGCGTAGGCACGCCTACCAACATCATCGAAGCGGTTGCTCGGGGCGTGGACTTTTTCGACTGCGTGATGCCCGCCCGCAACGCCCGGCACGCAAGGCTGTTTACCTGGGAGGGGGCTATCAACCTGAAAAACGCCAAGTACGCCATCGACCTTAACCCCATCGACAGCCACTGCGATTGCCCCGTATGCCGCCGCTACAGCCGGGCATACATTCGCCACCTCTTCGTAGCCGAAGAAATGCTGGCAATGCGGCTTTGCGTAATGCATAACCTGTATTTTTACAATAAGCTGATGGAGCGCATCAGGGAAGCGCTGGACGAGGGCCGGTTTGAAGCCTTCCGCCGGGAATACTCCGAGAAATTAGCCCGAAGAATATAATAACACTTGCAATTTATGGCAAAAATGATATAATATTTTGGTAAGATTAAGCAAAGGAGCTAATTATTATGAATTTTGTTCGTTTTCTTGCTGAAGCCGGTGCGGATGCAGCCAATGCTGGTAATCCTACTCCTACCAGCGGTCTGCCCTCTATGCTGCTCATGCTGGGCATTATGGGCCTGATCTTCTGGTTTATGGTGTTCCGTCCCGAAAGCAAGCGGAAGAAGGAAGCCGAAGCTATGCGCAACGCCATTAAGGTTGGCGATGACATCATCACCATCGGCGGTATCTGCGGCAATGTGATTTCCGTTAAGGAAGACCGCCTGGTGATCGAGACCAGCGCCGACCAGGTGCGCATGGAGATCACCAAGTGGGCCGTTTCCTCCAATGAGACCGCTGCGGCTGCCAAGAAGGCTGCTGAGAAGAAGGCCATTGAGGATGCCGCCAAGGCCAAGGCTGCCAAGAAGGCTGCCAAGGGTAAGTAAATTCGCTTATATAAAAAGAGCTGTTGCATGGCCGCAACAGCTCTTTTTATTATGAATCACAAATTGCCAGATTGAAGATTGGAGATTGAAGAGTGGAGATACCGCTATCTTCACTCTCCACTCTTAACTCTCTAATCTCAGACAGTAGCCTCAGCACTGTCAATTGCGTCTCCGCCGCTTGTAGGCGGTGACGATGCGCACCACGGTGGAAGCCATCAAAATGCCCACGGCTAGCACGCCGGCGATGGCAACGGTATGCATCAGGCGGCTGCTGAACTGGCTCATATTGCCTTGCATGGCGCTTACCATGGTAAAATACACGCTGCCTCCGGGGATCATGGGGAAAATGGCCACAACCAGGTAGGAGATTGCCGGGTATTTGCGCACTCTGGCCATGATCTCGGCATACACCCCGGAGATCACCGCGGCGATAAAATAGGCAACCAGATCGCCGCTGCCCAGCTGCATAGCTACCAGGTAGCCCGCCCAGGAGAGCATTCCGCCCAATGCGCACAGCAGCATGCCCGGCCCATGGATATTGAACACGATGGCAAAGCCCAGGCAGCCTACCAGGCAGCCAAGCTCCTGCACAAGAAAGCCCGGGGCGGGAGCATCCGGGTGGATGGGCAGGGGAGCGATGGCGTTTACCGTAGCCCAGGCAGCGCCCGTACCCAGGGCGATGGCGGCGGCAATGAGGATCACCTGCACGATCCGGTTTGTGCCGGAGTTTACATCGCCGTAGATGATATCCCGCATGGCGTTGGTAAACAGCAGGCCGGGCACCAGGAGCATCAGGGTGCCGATGACCACCGAATCGGAATTGTGGGCGATTCCTGCGGCATCCAGCAGGTAGGCGGCTACCGCCATCAGGTAGGAGGCGATGATGGTGCGGAAAAACTGGTTGGCTTCCAGTGCGGCGATCTTCAGGTTGACGATACCAACCAGCAGGCCGCAAAGCCCCGCCAGCAAACCGTCAGCCAGGTCAGCACCGAAAAACCAGGCAAAGCCAGCCGAGCCTAAGATATGGCCCAGCAGCAGCCCCGGCAGGCGGTAGCTGCGGCGGGAAGCATCCACCTCTTTGAGCCATTGCCGGGCAACCTCCGGCTCCGGCTTTTCGGCGCAGATACGGCGGGAAAGATTGCTGTAGCGCTCAACAGAGTCCAGGTCGTTGCCGTGGTCGTGAATGCGGCGCATACGGGTCATGGGCTTGCCGGTTTCCGTTTCGATGCTTACCGTAAGGCAGTTGGGGATGGCGAACACCTCGGCCTTGATGCCGTAGGTTTTTAGAATGTAAGTTATGGATTCTTCTACGCGGAAGGTCTCGGCGCCGTTCATAGCCAGCCGGTAGCCAAGATCCACCACAAAATCCACAAGGGCATAGTAGTCCATAAGAACCTCGAAAGAACAATTATAAATTACAAATTGGGGCGGGAATACCCTCCCCCGGGGGGAGGGTGCCCCCGTAGGGGGCGGGTGAGGAACGGCGAAATGTGGAAGTTTGGGAAGAAGCCCGGACAGATGCAAAATCGTAAGGCTTCTGCCCGCATTCCTCATCCGTCACGGCTAAAGCCGTGCCACCTTCCCCCCGGGGGAAGGCATGGGGGCGGGAATTGTCAACTGTCAACTGTCAATTGTCAATTGCTTAGCGGTAGGGTGTGTCGGCATCGTCGAAGACCCAAACGCCGTCTTCTTTGAAGCAATGGGCGGTAAAAGTCCACTCCATGCGCTCAACTGCGCCGGTGTAGTAGTCCTCGCGAGTGTTGACCACATCCATGATGAGCTTATAGCCGCCGTTTTCTTCTTCTACCCGGATGGTATAGTCTGTTCCCAGGCCCTCATCGCCCATGGCGCCGGCGGAAATGTACATCTTGCCGTCCAGCATAAACATAGGCGTGCCGCAAAGGATATCGCAGGCCAGGTCGTCGGTAAGGGTGCTGTAGAACAGATCCGCCCAGTCTTCCATGGTTTTGATCTTGGGGTCGGATACCTGGTAGAACCATGCATAGGGGTCGTCTTTCACTTCCAGCGAGCCTACAACGGTTTCAAACTGACCGGCGGGGAAGTAATCCATACCCACCACCAGGCCAACGGCATCCCAGTAAAGCTCTTCTACCTGCTTTTCCGTCAGGCTGTCAGAGCGCAGGCCGCCGGAGGGAGCTTTGCCTTTGCGGGAGCGGTAGAACTGCTTTGCTTCTTCCATGGCGGCTTCGATATCTGCCATGGTGTAGCCGCCGGAGGTGCTGCCCTGGGTAGGCTGGGGGCGGTATGCAGAGGTAGAAATATAGTCGGCGCTTACCCAGCCGTAGGTGCCGCCGTAGTAGGTAAATACCCAGTTGTCATACTGGGCCCGGCTGTAGATCTGGGTGCCGTCGGGGATGTTTTCCACACGCTCGCTTGCGGTGGTAGGCTCAGCGCGCATATTCAGGCCGCCCTCGGCATGGACATAGTAGGCCTTAGTGCCGTTTACCGGCTCGCTGGACAGATAATCGCCGTTGACCCAGCCCTGCTTTCCCCGGTAGTCTACCTCAAACCAGTTGCCCCGGTGGCCCAGCATATACACCGGGAAGCCGTTGGGGATGGTATCTATGCGCTCGCCGTCAGGCTGGCTGCGCATATTCAGCCCACCCTCGGCGCGGACAAAGGCCAAAGAGACTTCCGGGTCGATGGGGGAGTAGGGGTCTTCGCCGTCCTGGTTGAAAGAATCATTGATGCGGCCAACGATGTTGCCGTTTTCATCCACGATATCGCCGTTGCTGTGGACAATAAAGCCGGAGCTGTTGGTGTTGGGGTCTAATATGATGGTGCCGTTTTCGTCTATGGTGTAACTGTATATACTGAAAGAGAAGCTGCCATCGCTGATGACCAGATTTCCGTTTTCGTCTATGATGTAGCTGTATTCATTGAAAGAGAAGCCGCCGTTGGGGATCAGGTTGCCGTTTTCGTCTACGATATAGCCTTCGCCATAGTAGCCATCGCCGCCCCATTGGCCGCCCTGGTCGCCGCCCAAAGAGCTGCCCCGGCGGTCATCGCCGAAGCTGCGGATCAATGCGGTAGACCCTGCTACCACGGCCCAAACCACCAGCGCTACCACAGCCACGCTCAGCAGGCAAGCGCCTAGGATCTTGCCCCAGGGCTTTTTCCGGGGCCTTTCCCTCAAAGCGCCTGCGGGCCGGGCAGGGGAGGGCCTAGGGCTGGAGCTTTGCCTCCGCTGGGCAGGCTCTTGCCGGGGCTGGCTGGGAGGTGTCCAGGGGTTAGCCTGGGCGTAAGCTGCCTGCTGGGCATAGGCCGCCTGCTGGGCGGGAACATACATAGCCTGATACCCCTGAGGGGTCTGCACATAGCGCAGCACATAACCCTCCGGCGGGGGCGGATAGGCCGCATTTACCTGGGGGGCTGCGGCGGCTTCTGCGGGAATTTCCTGGGAAGGGCCGTCAGCGGGGGCTTCGGCAGGGCTGTCAGCTTCCCCCAGCAGGGCATCTACCTGGGCGGCCAGCTCATCGGCGCTGAAATGGTCGGAATTGTTGATGCTTTCCGGAGAATAGGGCTTATTTTCCATAGAAACCTCCTTAATTTTCCCGCATGGCGGTAAATTTCCAGGTGTTGTTCAATACACTCGCTACCCGGCAGCCGCAGTAGGGGCAATCGGTTTCGCCGAAGCCAAGAGCGCCGCCGCAGTTGGGGCAGTTGGCGGCGATATGCTCGCTGCCTTCGTCCAGGATGAAGGTATAGTCCAGCTCGTAGCGGTTTTGAAAGCGCTGGCCGTTTTCCGTAAAGCCCACCGCCGCCTGCATAACGATGGTCTTTTGCGCCAGAGTACGCAGGTATTTGCTGATGACGATGCGGTAGACCGTCAGCTTTTCCTTGCCTGCAAGCTGCTCGGTTATGTAGCGCCTGGCGTAGGTAAAGGCCAGGTTCGGGTCAAAATCCGGGAAATCGGCCAGTATTTTGGGCAGCAGCAGGGCATCGCAGCCGTTGAGGGAGCGGGGGCTCTCCAAATGGGCCACATCCGCTTCCTTCAGCCCCTGCAAAAGGCTATCCGTGCCGAATACCTGCCGGGAAAACCGGCGCACACGCCGCCTTGCCCAAAGAAAAATGCCGCCTATGCCCAGCAGCGCCCCAGCGCCCGCGCCAATGGCGATCCATACGCCCATAATGCTCACTTCTTTCCTATTTTCTTATTATATTGTACACAATAGCGCAGCAAAGTGCAAGGAAATATAATTGCAAATTACAAATTATGCTGCCAATTAAGATTGAAGATTGAAGATTGAAGAGTTGAGATTTCTGCTATCTCCACTCTTCACTCTTAACTCCTCACTCTTTACACCTAAAGAGTTCAGGGACGGTTTCCCGTCCCTGCTGCGTGGGTTATTGGCGTTTACATCTTATCCAGCGCCTGGTTGAGCTTGCTGCCTACCCGGCAGGCGGCCTGCTCAACCTTGTCCGCGGCCTTGGTGGCAAGCTTGCGGGTGGGGTTTTCCGAGCCCATCATCATAACGGCTACAGCCCCCGCGGCAGCTCCCAGGCCCGCGCCCAGCATCATAGCTTTTACGGTCATAGTATTCGCCTCCTTCCTTGCTTATTTTTCCCCGGTTTGCGGAAACTTTCCCCCTTTTCAATGGGAAAAAACTGTGATACAATCAAAGAAAAGGGGAATTTGGAGGGAAAAACCATGAGTATCGATGTTTTGCAAAATAAGATCCGCAAGCTGAAAAGCCCCTGCATGCTTTCTTTTCCTGCCGCTGACCACTGGCTGCCGGAGGGTATGGGCTATGAGCAGGGGGCCGCTGCGGTTATGGAAGCGCTGAAGGATACTGTGCCTGCCCTGCGGTTTTCTCTTGCCGGGTTTGCCCTGCAGGGGGAGCAGGGGGTAGCGCTGCTGCGCAGCCTGCTTTCCAAGGCCAAGGCTTTGGGCTACTATGTGGCCCTGGATGCCCCGGCTGTTTGGGAGGAAGCGGAAGCCGAAGCTGCCGCCGCCAGCCTTTCAGGGGAGCTTTGGCAGTATGATGCTCTGATCGTTTCCCCTTGGGCGGGGTCTGACGGCTGGAAGGGATATATGCCCCTTTGCCGCCAGGGCAAGGATATTTTCCTGACCCTTCGCTCCGGCAGCCGCTCCGCTGCCCAGCTGCAGGATCTGCTTACCGGCTCCCGGCTGGTGCATCAGGCCGCCGCCGATCAGGCCAGCCACTACGGCAAGGACCATATGGCCCGCTGCGGCTACAGCGCCGTAGGCGGCGTTAGCTCCGCTGCCGCGGCCCAGATCAATTCCGGCCTGCGCAGCAAATATAAAAACATGTTCCTGCTGGTAGAGGGCTACGATACCAAGGGCGCCAACGCCAAAAACTGCGCCGGCGCTTTCGATAAGTTTGGCCACGGCGCTATCGTCTGCGCAGGAAGCAGCATCCTTACCGCCTGGAAAGAGGGGGAGGAGGGCCTGGAAGAGGCCGCCCGCAAGGCCGCCCAGCGGATGAAAAAGAACATTCTTAGCTATATCCAGCTTTTGTAATGGCTATGTATGGGCGAAGAATCGCCCATATTACCGCTTTCCTCTGCGGCCCTGATCGCCAGGGATCATTTTGTCCAGGCCGTCTTCAATAGCGCCGGGCATAGTTTCCGTATGCTCCGGGTTGCTGGTCTCGGCGTGGCTGGAAGTGGGTGCGGGAGTTGTGGGTCTGGTGGTAGTCGGCTGGGGCGTGGTAGCCATGGGAGTGGTTACCGCCGTAGTAGGCGTAGCTTCCTGGGGCTTGGACATCCGGCAGCCTGCAAACAAAGAGCCCACCAGCAATACCGCCAGGGCGAAACAAACTGTGTGCTTCATTTGGATACCTCCTTTTTTGTTGCAAGGTTATTATGCGCCGCCGGTCAAAAAGTAACCGAAAATTAAGCGCCAAATTTTACCATTGTTGCAGATGCTATCGTAGGGGCTGGCGTCCTCGACAGCCCTTTGCGTTGGGATTTCGCATTGCAGCTGCGATATAATGAATAATTGCGGTTTTTGATGCTTTAAGAGCCTGCCTTTTGAAAGGGGCAGGCTTTTTAATTTTGTGTTCAAAAATGAGAAAATATGAAATAATTTTGGAAAATAGATCATATCGCCCTTGACATTGTAAAACAAATGTGCTATTATAAGTGCGAACAAACGAGCGGTATTGCCGTGATTTTAAAAGGAGGATGATTATGGATATCATGCCCTGCGTGCATGTGTACGCCAGCTATCTGGAAGAATTTGCCACCTTAACGGATAGCCAGTTCGGCGCTTTGGTAAGAGGGCTTTTGAAGCTGAACGCTGGCCAGGAGCCAACCTTTGCCGGAACGCTGCGCCACATTTGGCCAAGCCTAAGGGGGCGATACCTGCGGGATGCCCAGGCTTATCAGGCCCGTATTGAAGCCAGCCGCATCAACGGCAAAAAAGGTGGGCGAAAAAAGAAAGCCGAGGATGAAGCAACGGCCTATACGGATTTGGAAGAACCTGACCAAACCCCTGGGTTTCTTGAAAAACCCAGCGAAACCCCTGGGTTTTTTTCAGAACCTAGAAAAGGCAAGGAGAATAATAAGGATAAGGAGAAAGAGAATAAGAAAGAGAATAATATTCTTTTATCCGGCGAAGCTTCCAAGCAGGCTATGGCGGGGGCTGAAACCTTGGCGGCTTCGCCGGATGAAAAAACATTTTCTCCTCCTTCTGTTTCTCAAGTAGAGGGTTTTTGCCAAAGCCAGGGGCTTTCGGTAGATGCCAGGTATTTTGTTGAGTATTACACAGCCCGGGGCTGGTATTTAGGCAACGCCCCTATGCGGGATTGGAAAGCTGCCGTAAAAGCCTGGGCCCACACACAAAGGAGGAATTATGGAAAAACTGGACATGGAAACGACGCTTTTACAAAAGCTCGGCAGGATCTCGGGCCGCTCGGTATCACTTTGTAGCCCGGAGGAGTTTTTGCAGATGAAGCTAAAAACCCTTCTGGAGCAGGAAGGGCCTTACACCGGCTACGATTGCCGAAAATGCCGTAACAACGGCTTTATTCCCTATATCAAAAACGGGGAGATCGTATCCCGGGAGTGCGATTGCCGGGCGCTGCGCAAGACCCTGGCGGCCATGGAGCGCTCCGGGCTGAAGGATGTGCTGCAAAGCTACAGCTTCGATAGGTTCCAGGCCAAAACCCCCTGGCAGGCCAAGGCCAAGCAGGTGGCTGAAGGCTACGCCCAAGACCCTAAGGGCTGGTTTTTTATGGGCGGGCAAAGCGGCAGCGGCAAGACCCATTTATGCACCGCCATTGCCGGCAAGCTGATGCTGGAGGGCAGGGAGCTGGTGTATATGGCCTGGTGCCAATCCGCCCAGGCGCTGAAGGCCGGCCGCTACGAAAGCAGGGAAGCCGCCCAGGAGCTGGAAAGGATCAAAAACGCCCCGGTGCTGTATATTGACGACCTGCTCAAGACCCCCGCTGGCCCTCAGGGCCGCACCAACCCCACGGGGGCGGACATTATGCTGGCCTTTGAGATCTTAAACCACCGCTATTTGCAGGATCTGCCTACGGTGATCTCTACGGAGCTTTACCCCGAGGAGCTTACCGCCATCGACGAAGCCTTGGCCGGGCGGATCCTGGAAAAGGCGGCAGGCAATCTGCTGCGCATCAGCCGGGATATGAGCAAAAACTGGCGCATGAAAAGCGTATTGGAATTATAATTGGACGGCTGTGCCGTCCGTCGATATAAATCCCTGCGGGATTTTCGCTATTTCCCTTTGGGAATCGATATATGCTTCGCATTCGATATGCCCTGCGGGGCGAGAGAGGATTTATATCGAAATCGTTGCCTATAGGCAACATATAGAAATTCTGCATCGCAGAATTATATCGATTTTGCCACCGGCAAAAATATCGAGCCGAAGGCATATCGACAACAATAGCTTTCATTTTTTAACGGCGGCAATCTCATGAGCGTAGGGGACGGGTTTCCCGTCCCGCGCTGTAATGAATAATGAATTATTTCTAATTTGTAATTTGTAATTCGTAATTTATAATTGCTTCTTTTGTTACCGAAATTTAAGAAGGGTAACAATTGCAAAAACAGGCCAAGTATGATATAATGCTTTTAACTATGCATTGGAGTTGTTTTTATGACGGAATTAACCGATTTCCAAAAGAAAATTACGCTTTCTTTACCGGAAGTTACGATTTTTATACAAGAGCCTTTGGCAAAGCATACCTCTCTGCGCATTGGCGGCGCGGCGGAAGCTATGGCCTTTCCCGCCGATGATGCCCAGCTTTCCCGGCTGCTGGCCTTTGCCCGGCAGGAGGGTGCGCCGGTGCGTATTTTGGGCGCCGGCACCAATGTGCTTGCCCCGGACGAGGGGATCAAGGGCCTTGTTGTTTGCCTGAAGGACTGCCTGGAGGGCATGGAGCTTCTGGACGAAACCACCCTGCGCATTGCCGCCGGCGTGACCATGACCCGGGCCGCCGTATTTGCCGCAAAAAACGGCCTTTCCGGTCTGGAATTTGCCCACGGCATCCCCGGCACGGTGGGCGGCGGCGTATATATGAACGCCGGCGCTTACGGCGGAGAGATCAGCGCTGTGTGCAAGGCCGTGCGGGTAATGGCTATGGATGGCTCTGTGCGGGAGCTTAGCGGCAGCGAAATGGGCTTTTCCTACCGGCACAGCCGGCTGGAAGAGGAGGGGGGCATCGTCCTCAGCGCCGATTTTGCCCTGACCCCGGCTGACCCGGAGGACATCCGCGCCACCATGCGCACCCTCCAGCAAAAGCGCTCCGCATCCCAGCCTTTGGATATGCCCTCTGCCGGGTCTGCCTTTAAGCGGCCCGTTGGGGGCTATGCCGCGGCGCTGATCGACCAGGCGGGGCTGAAGGGCTTCCGGGTAGGCGATGCCGCTATTTCTACCAAGCATGCCGGCTTTGCCGTAAACCTGGGCGCTTCCTCCGCGGAGGATTTCAAAGCGCTTCTGCGCCAGGTAAGCGATATGGTGTTCCAAAATTCCGGCATCCGCCTAGAGCCGGAAGTAAGGATCTGGGAGCAGAAATAAATATTTCGAGAGTGGAGATTTAAAAGTGAAGAGTGAAGATTCCGCCATCTCAACTCTTCAATCTCCAATCTTCAATCTGTAGCCGTCAATAATTTATCAATTCCTTTGGAGTGTGTTATGGCAATTTCTTTTTCCGCAAGCGCTAAGGCTGAAATTTGCCGGGGCTTGCCCAGCAAACCCTGCTGCGCTGTGGCAGAGTGCTTTGGCATTTTGCTGTTTTGCAACAGCTTCTCCCCGGAGGGCATACGCATCGTTACCGAAAGCCGGGAGTTTGCCCAGGCCCTGCCCAAGCTTTTTAAAAAGGCCTTTTCCCTGGAGTTCGATTCCCAGCCCCAGGAGGATACCGCTGCCAAGCTGATTTTTACCCTTACCGACCCTGCCAAGCTGCAAGCTGTGTTTAGCCGCTTCGGCTTCGACCGGGACAAGCTGCTGCAGCTGCACCTGAACTACTCTGTGTTTGAAGATTCCTGCTGCCACAGCGCCTTTTTGCGGGGTGCGTTTCTGGCGGGCGGCTCGGTGGCCGACCCGGAAAAGGGCTACCACCTGGAGCTTACCACTACCCACGCCGGTGTGGCCCGGCAGTGCTTTGCCCTGATGCAGGAGGTGCTGCCCTTTGCCCCCGGGCTGGTGCGCCGCTCCGGCAGCCATGTGCTGTATTTTAAGCACAGCGACAATATTTCCGATTTTCTTACCTGGCTGGGCGCTCCCGTAGCCGCTATGGGCATTATGGAAGCCCGCTTAGAAAAAGAGCTGAACAACAAGGTCAACCGCCGCTGCAATTGCGACGATGCCAATATCTCCAAGGTGGTCAAGGCCGCCCAGGAGCAGCTGGCCGCCATTCGCATTCTGCAGCAGCGCAGGCTCTTGCAGCACCTGCCCAAAAAGCTTTCCGATGCCGCCTATGCCCGGCTTAACAACCCGGAAGCCTCCCTTACGGAGCTGGCCGCCATGATGCAGCCGCCCATTACCAAGCCCGCCATGAATCAAAGGCTTAAAAAGCTGGTTAGTTTATCAAAGGAGTAAGCTATGAGTTTTGTTCACCTGCATGTCCATAGTGAATACAGCCTCCTGGACGGAGCCTGCCGCATCAGCGGCATGATGGACCGGGTGAAGGAGCTGGGGCAGACCGCCATCGCCATAACCGACCACGGCGTTATGTACGGCTGTATCGATTTTTACAAAGCCGCCAAGGCCGCGGGCATCAAGCCCATCATCGGCTGCGAGGTGTATTTGACCCGGCGCAAGCTCTCCGACCGGGTGCATAAGATCGATGACGACCCCTACCACCTGGTGCTGCTGTGCAAAGACCGCACCGGCTACGAAAACCTTTGCAAGCTGGTTTCCCAGGCCTTTATCCAGGGCTTCTACGGCAAGCCCCGGGTAGACCTGAATATGCTGCGGCGCTACCACGAAGGGCTGATCGCAACCTCCGCCTGCTTAGGCGGCGGCGTTGCCCAGTTTCTGCTGGAAGAGGACTACGACAGCGCCAAGGCCCACGCCCTTACCCTGGCGGAGATCTTTGGCCGGGATAACTTCTACCTGGAGCTGCAGGATCACGGCATCGAAGCCCAGCGCCCGGTAAACCAGGGCATTATGCGCCTATCCCGGGAAACGGGCCTGCCCCTGATCGCTACCAACGATGCCCACTACCTGCGCCGGGAAGACGCAACCATGCAGGATGTTTTGCTGTGCATCCAAACCGGCAAGACCCTGGATGACCCCGGCCGCATGAAATTTGAAACGGAAGAATTTTACCTCAAGAGCGAAGCTGAGATGCGCGCCCTCTTCCCCAATTGCCCGGAGGCGATCGATAATACCCAAGCCATTGCCGACCGGTGCAATTTGGAGTTTGAATTCCACCAGTACCATCTGCCCTCTTTCCCCGTGCCGCAAGGGTATACCAACGAGGAATATTTCCGCAAGCTCTGCATGGACGGCTTCCGGGAGCGCTACCCCCACCAGCCGGAGGAATACCGCCAGCGCCTGGAATACGAGATCGGCGTAATTTCCTCCATGGGCTATACCAACTACTACCTGATCGTTTGGGATTTTATCCGCTACGCCAAGGAGCAGGGTATCCCCGTAGGCCCGGGCCGTGGCTCCGGCGCGGCATCCATCGCGGCCTACTGTATGCACATTACGGAAGTAGACCCCATGAAATACGCCCTGATCTTCGAGCGGTTTTTGAACCCCGAGCGTGTTTCCATGCCGGACTTTGATACGGATTTCTGCCAGGAGCGCCGTGGGGAAGTTATCGACTATGTTACCGCCAAGTACGGCGCTGACCATGTGGCCCAGATCGCTACCTTCGGCACCATGGCGGCCCGTGGCGCTATCCGGGATGTGGGCCGGGTTATGAACTTTACCTACGCGGAAACCGACCAGGTAGCAAAGCTTGTGCCGACCACCTTGCATATTACCCTGAAAGAAGCCCTGGAGGTTTCCCCCCAGCTGAAAGAAAAATACGATAATGAAGAGCGGGTAAAGCTGCTTATCGATACCGCCATGAGCCTGGAGGGCATGCCCCGCAACACCTCTACCCACGCCGCCGGCGTAGTGATCACCGCCGACCCGGTGGATACCTATGTGCCGCTGTCCCGCAATGACGATACGGTGGTCACCCAGTACACCATGACCACCATAGAGGAGCTGGGCCTATTAAAGATGGACTTTTTGGGCCTGCGCAACCTTACGGTTATTAAAGACACGGAGACCCAGGTGCAAAAGCTCAACCCCGGCTTTTCCATGGCCAATGTGCCCGATGACGATGCCGAAACCTTCCGTATGCTGGCCGACGGCCGCACCCAGGGCGTATTCCAGCTGGAAAGCGCGGGCATGACCGGGGTATGCGTAGGCATGAAGGCGGGGTCTATTGAAGATATTACCGCTATCGTAGCCCTTTACCGCCCCGGCCCTATGGATTCTATCCCAACCTTTATCGCCAACAAGCTGGATCGGCGGAAAATTACCTATAAGACCCCCGCCCTTGAGCCTATTTTGAAGGTTACCTACGGCTGCATCGTCTACCAGGAGCAGGTTATTGAGATCTTCCGCCAGCTGGGCGGCTATACCATGGGCCAGGCAGACAATATCCGCCGGGCCATCTCCAAGAAAAAGCAAAAGGTCATCGAAGCCGAGCGCAAGGTGTTCGTCTACGGCGATGCCGCCAAAAATATCCCCGGCGCCATCAACCGGGGGGTAAGCGAAGCTGCCGCCCAGAGCATTTACGATGAGATCGTCGCCTTTGCCAACTACGCCTTCAACAAGGCCCACGCCGTTTGCTACGCCGTGGTGTCCTACCAGACGGCTTACTTAAAATGCCATTACCCCCGGCAGTATATGGCCGCGCTGATGACCTCTGTGCTGGGGTCGGACAGCAAGATCGTAGGCTATATCGCCGAGTGTAAGGAGCTGGGCATTCCCGTGCTTGCCCCGGATGTAAACACCTCGGAGGATACCTTTACCGTAGAGGGCGATGCCATCCGCTTCGGCCTGGGCGCGGTAAAGAATGTGGGCGTGGGGCTGATCCGCACCATGGTGCAGCGGCGAAATCAGGACGGGCCTTTTAAAGACCTGGAGGATTTCCTCAAGCGCATGGGCCAGGATATCAACAAGCGGGCCGTAGAAAACTTTATCAAGTGCGGCGCTTTTGACAGCTTCGGCCATACCCGGGCTTCCATGCTGGCAGGCTTTGAGCTGCTTATGGACGAGCTGGCGGCTTCCCGCAAGCGCAACCTAGAGGGCCAGCTGGGCCTGTTCGGCGCTTTGGAGGATGACCCCGGGGCAGCTTTTACCCTGCCGAATATGCCGGAGCTTCCCAAAAACGAGCTGATGCTCATGGAAAAGGCTACTACCGGCCTTTACCTCTCCGGCCACCCTATGGACGATTACCGCAAGCTGCTAAAGGGCAGCCATGTGGTGCCTATCGCCGAGCTGCTTATGGAAGACAGCGGCTACCGGGACGATCAGATCGTTTCCGTAGCGGGCATCGTCCAGGAGGTCAAGACCAAGGCTACCCGCAGCGGCTCGCTGATGGCCTATGTAACGGTGGAAGACGATACCGCCGCCATGGAGCTGCTGTGCTTTAGCAATGTGCTCAGCCAGTACGGCAACTATATCCAGGCCAACGCCCCGGTGGTGATCACGGGCCGCATCTCCCTGCGGGAGGACAAAGACCCCCAGATCGTAGTAAACCGGGCGCGCCCCATTTCGGATTTTGAAAACCGCCAGCCCCAGCCCCAGCCCCCGGCTCAGCCCCAGGTTATTTCCGGCAAGCTGTACCTGCGCCTGCAAAGCGAAGATAGCCCCCATTACCAAAAGGTAAAGGCCATCCTTTCCATGTTCCCCGGCGCTAGCGACGCGGTGCTGTACTTTGCCGATACCGCCGCCCGCCGCGGCACTCGCTGCGCCCTGGACAGCCGCATGCTCACCGAGCTGGAAAGCCTGCTGGGCAAAGAGAATGTAGTGGTAAAATAAGGCGGCTCTGCCGCCAGGCAACCATGGGTTGCGATTGAAGATTGAAGATTGAAGAGTTGAGATTACCGCTATCTTCACTCTTCACTCTCCAATCTCAAATCTTTAATTTGTAATTTGTAATTACTTTTGCTTCCCTTTTTCCCGAGAATATGCTATAATAAAGTGATTTGAAACACAAAGAGGTACACTATGAAAAAAGTATTGATTCTGGAAGACGAAGATAATATCCGCTCTTTCGTGGTGATCAACCTGAAACGGGCTGGCTATGCCCCCATCGAAGCTGGCACCGGGGAGGAAGCCCTGGAGCGCATCAAGGAAAACCCGGATATCGGCGTTGCCATTTTGGATATTATGCTGCCGGGTATCGACGGCTTTGAGGTCTGCCGCCGCATCCGCGCCACCAATAAGCAGATGGGTATTATTATGCTTACCGCCCGCACTCAGGAGATGGACAAGGTTACCGGCCTGATGACCGGGGCGGACGATTATGTTACCAAGCCCTTTTCTCCCGCGGAGCTTACCGCCCGCATTGACGCGCTGTACCGCCGGATCGGCGGCGATGTAGGCGCCCAGAGCGAGCTGCTCAGCCAGGGCCCCTTTGTGATGAATATGCGCAACCATACCCTGGAAAAGCTGGGCGAGCGCATCCGGCTTACCCAGGTGGAGTACGCCATTATGAAGCTGTTTATGCAAAACCCCGGAAGAGCCTTGTCCCGTGAGGATATTCTGGCCGCCGTTTGGGGCAGAGATTACGAGGGCGAGCTGAAGATCGTGGATGTTAATATCCGCCGCCTGCGCATCAAGATCGAAGACGACACCGCCAACCCCACCTATATCACCACCGTCTGGGGCTACGGCTACAAGTGGGGCGCGTAAGGGCAATAAAATTGCCCGGCAATTTGTGCCGTAAGGCAATTCATGGCGTAAGCCAATTCATGCTTGGGCAATTCATGCCCGAAGGGCAAATCATATCTTCCTGGAAGGGAATGATTTGACGCAATGCGTCATGAATAGATGCAGAGCATCATGATTTTTCGCTGCGCTCCATGATTTGATGCTTCGCATCATTATTTGTAATCTCCTCTCACCAAACTCTTTCCCAAAGAAGCGTGTTTATATGAACAATAAATCCAGCCTGCGTCAGCGCCGGCTTTTGGAAACTGCCGCTATTTTTTGCGCGGCTACGGTGGTGCTTACGGTTTTGGTAGGGCTTGTGGCCTTCTTTTTCGAGGGGGCTAAGCTAACCAGCCGGGTGGCTACCCTCAGCGCCCTTACCATGGGCAGCGGCCTGGCCATATCCGCGGTTGCCCTGCTGGCGGTAAATTCTCTGCTCAAGGGCATCCTTGGCCCGGTGCAGCTTATCAGCGAAAAGGCCCAGCGCATCGCCGCCGGCTCCTACGGCGTGCAGATCCCCGGCCCTTACCCCGGCGAGCTGGGGGAGCTGGCTGACAACATCAACGATATGTCCGCCGCCATTTCCCAAAACGAAAAATCCCAAACTGAGTTTATTTCTTCCCTTTCCCATGAGCTTCGCACCCCCCTTACGGTGATCACCGGCTGGAGCGAAACCCTGGTAAACAGCGACGATCTGGATACGGATACCCAGCGGGGCATGAACATCATCCTGCGGGAAAGCCGCCGGCTTAACGAAATGGTCATCGACCTTCTGGACTTTACCCGCATGGGCGACGGCAAGCTTACCTTGAACATCGAGCCGGCAGATCTGCGCTCGGAGTTTGAAGATACGGTGTTTATGTACGGCAACCGGCTGCGCCAGGAGGGCCTGGAGCTTATCTATTTGGAAAACGACAGCCCCATCCCCATCATCGATTGCGATGCCAAGCGCATGCGCCAGGTGTTTTTGAACATTCTGGACAATGCCGCCAAGCATGGCGGGGAGGGCCGGCGCATCGAAGCTTCTATTTGCTACGAAGAGCCTTGGGTGACCGTACGCATCCGGGATTTCGGCTGCGGCATCCCGGAAGACGAGATCCCCCTGGTAAAAAATAAGTTCTTTAAGGGCAGCTCCAAGGCCAGAGGCACGGGCATCGGCCTGGCGGTTTCTGACGAGATCGTGGCCATGCATGGCGGCACCCTGAGCCTTTCCAACGCCCCCGGCGGCGGTACTCTGGTTACCGTTCAGCTGCCGGATTCCCAATAATTTCCAAAAGGTATTTTCTTATGTCAGATAATAAAAATTGCTGCGAAAAGTTCAAAACCGCCATTGGCGGCCAGGCGCTCATTGAAGGCATTATGATGCGCGGTCCGGAAAATGATGCCGTTGTAGTGCGCACCAAGGAGGGTCTTACGGTAGAGGTCAAGCCCCGGAAGATTCGCAAAAAGGGCAGCTTTGCTACCTGGCCTTTGATCCGCGGCTGTGTCAACTTTTTCGACAGCCAGGTGGTGGGCGTTAAGGCGCTCATGCGCTCGGCGGATCTTTCCCCGGAGTTCAGCGAGGAGGGCGAGCCTTCCAAGCTGGACAAATGGCTGGAAAAGAAGCTGGGCAACGAAAAATTTCAAAGCTTTCTCATTGGCACGGCGGTGTTTATGGGCCTGGGGCTGAGCATTCTGCTGTTTTTCCTGCTGCCTATGCTGGCCAGCAGCTTGCTCGACGGCGTGATCCGTAATATCCTGCTGCTCAATCTGGTTGAGGGCGCAGTGCGCATAGCCATCTTTGTGGCTTATATCTTCCTGGTATCCAGGATGGAAGAAATGAAGCGGGTATTTTCCTACCACGGCGCGGAGCATAAGACCATCCGCTGCTACGAAGCCGGCCAGCCCCTTACGGTAGAAAATGTTAAGCAGTTTACCCGGCTGCACCCCCGGTGCGGTACAAGCTTTTTGCTGGTAGTTATGGTGCTGTCTATTTTGATCTTCTCCGTGGCTTCTTCCGCGCTGCTTGCGGTGATCCCCGGCCTGGCAGGCCTGCGGCTGGATAGCCCCATCGTTTATAAGCTGATCATGGTTGCCTTTAAGCTGGCGCTGCTGCCGGTGGTGGTTAGCATCGCTTATGAGATCAACCGCTGGGTGGGCCGGCACGACAATGCCTTTACCAAAATTTTGACCTTCCCCGGTATGTGGTTTCAGAATTTTACCACCAACGAGCCGGATGACAGCATGATCGAGGTTGGCATCGCCGCTTTGACCGCGGTGCTTCCCAGCGAGGAGGGAGCGGACCGGTGGTAACCAAGCTTTCCCAGCTGTATCTGGATACCCGCAAGGCCCTGCTGGCTACGCAGGATTTCTCCACCGCTTCGCTGATGACCCGGGATCTGCTGGCCAAGGCCACGGGCAAGACCCGGGAGGAAGTTCTGCTGGATCTGGATACCTACCTGATGGACGATGTGTGCGCCCAGGTAAATGAAGACCTTGCTAAGCTTCGCCGGGGCGTTCCCTTTGCCTATGTTTTGGGGGAGTGGGAGTTTTACGGCCTGCCGCTGTATGTCAACGAGCATGTTTTGATCCCCCGGGACGATACGGTGGCCGTTGCGGAGCTGGCGATCAATAAGTCCATATTTTTGGACACTTCTCCCCGTATACTGGACTTGTGTACAGGAACAGGCTGCATCGGTCTTGCCGTTGCCAGCCGTGTGAGCGATGCCAGAGTTACCCTGGCGGATATTTCCAAGGAAGCTCTGGCAGTGGCCCGGCGCAACATTACCCGCAACCGCTTAGGCAGCCGGGTAAGCGCGGTGCAGGCCGATGCCCTGGCTGCGCCCCCCGCCTTTTTGGGCCAGTTCGATCTAATCGTTTCTAACCCGCCCTACATTACCGCCGGGGAAATGGAAGATCTGGAGCCTTCCGTTAAGGATCACGAGCCCCATCTGGCCCTGTTTGGCGGCGAAGACGGCCTGGATTTTTACCGCGCCATCGCCCGCAACTACTTCGGGGCGCTAAAGCCCGGCGGCTTTATCTGCTTTGAGTTTGGCATGGGGCAGGGCAGCGCGGTAAGCGCTATCCTGGAAGAAAACGGCTATACTGTTCTGCAGCGCACAAAAGACTATAATGACCGGGAGCGGGCCATCGTTGCCCAGCGCCCAAGAGAGGAAGAATGATTTATGGCTACTAAGAAAAACACCTACGATCCCATTACCCCCGCTTACGATAAGAAAAAGGCCCTCAATTCTGCCCTGCACCAGCTGGAGAAAACTTTCGGCAAGGGCGCTGTTATGCGCATGGGCGACCGGCCTGAAATGAATGTGGAAGCCATTCCTACCGGCTCTCTGGCGCTGGATGCCGCTCTGGGCATCGGCGGCGTACCCAAGGGCCGCATTATTGAGATCTACGGCCCGGAATCCTCCGGTAAGACTACCCTGGCGCTGCACATCCTGGCCGAGTGCCAGAAAGCCGGCGGCGAAGTAGCCTTCGTAGATGCCGAGCATGCTCTTGACCCGGTTTATGCCAAGGCTCTGGGCGTAAATATTGACGATCTGCTAGTCTCCCAGCCGGATACCGGCGAGCAGGCTCTGGAGATCACCGATGCTCTGGTGCGCTCCGGCGCTGTGGATGCCATCGTTGTGGACTCCGTTGCCGCCCTTACCCCCCGGGCAGAGATCGAGGGCGAAATGGGCGATAGCTTTATGGGTCTGCAGGCCCGGCTTATGTCCCAGGCTCTGCGTAAGCTGGCCGGATCTATTTCCAAGACCAACTGCGTGGTCATCTTTATCAACCAGCTGCGTATGAAGATCGGCGTGCTCTACGGCAACCCCGAAACCACCACCGGCGGCAACGCATTGAAGTTCTATGCTTCCGTCCGTCTGGATGTGCGCCGCATTGAAAGCCTGAAAGAGGGCGGCAATGTCATCGGCAACCGCACCCGGGTCAAGGTGGTCAAGAATAAGGTTGCGCCTCCTTTCCGCGAGGCTGTGTTTGATATTATGTACGGCCAGGGCATCAGCAAGTGGACTGAGCTGGTGGATATGGCTGTAAATATGAACATTATCCAAAAGAGCGGCTCCTGGTTCTCCATGGGCGATGAGCGCATCGGCCAGGGCAAGGAAAGCGTTAAGAATTTCCTGATCAACAATCCTGAGATCGCCGAGGATGTGGAAGCCAAGGTGCGCGCCAACCTCTCCGGCGCTACCCCCGTTAACCCCGCCCAGGCTGCCCTTGAAGCGGTAATGCTGGCCGCTGACGATTTCGATGACGAGAATTGATTCCCTGGCTTCCAAGCCGGACAGGGCCGGCAGGTTTCTTGTAAAGCTGTCTGACGGCCAGGCGCTTAGGCTGTACCGCCAAACCGTGGAGGATCTCGGCCTTTACCCCGGCCTGGAGCTGACCGATAGCCAAATGGAGCAGCTTTTGGAGCATGCGGGGCAGACCTCTGCCAAGATGCGGGCTGTGCGCATCGTTTCCGCCGCCAGCGTATCTAAGGACGATCTGCAGCGCCGCCTGGTGCAAAAAGGGGAGAGCCCCCAGCAGGCAAAGGAAGCGGTGGCCTGGCTTTCGGAGCTGCAGCTGCTGGACGATGCCCAGGTTGCCCGGCAAACCGTGCAAAGCTGCATCGCCAAGGGCTACGGCATTGCAAGAGCCAAGCAGGCGCTGTATGAAAAGCGCATCCCCAAGGCGCATTGGGAAGCGGCCCTGGCAGGATATCCCGACCAAAGGGAAAAGGTGCTTGCCTTCTTAAAATCTAAAATTACCTCCCGGGAAGACCCCCGGGAGGTCAAGCGCGCTGTAGATGCTCTTATTCGCCGTGGGCATAGCTACAGCTTGGTGCGCAGCTGCCTGGAGCAGCTGGAATTATCAAACAGTTTCCGGGAGGAATGACTATGGCGCAAATAGGCTTTATTTCCTTAGGCTGTGCCAAAAATCAGGTAGACTGCGAGCGGATGATGTACCGGGTGCAGGAAGCCGGCCATGAGGTAAAAGCGGATATTGTAGGCAGCGATGTGGTGGTGATCAATACCTGCGGCTTTATCGATTCTGCCAAAGCGGAAGCCATCGATTTTATATTGCAGACCGCTCAGCTTAAGGCCCAGGGCCTGGTGGGCAAGATCCTGGTAACCGGCTGCTTATCCCAGCGCTATCAGGATGAAATTATGAAAGAAATGCCGGAGGTTGACGGCGTTCTTGGCACCGGCAGCTATACCCAGGTAGTAAACGCTATCGAAAAGCTGCTGGAGGACGAAACCGTTTCCGATTTTGGGGACATCGATGCCCCGGAGGAGGAGATCGGCCGCATCGTCACCACCCCGGAGCATTACGCCTACATCAAGATCGCCGAGGGCTGCGACAACCGCTGCAGCTACTGCATCATTCCTTACCTGCGGGGCAAATACCGCAGCCGCAGCCTGGACGATGTGCTTTACGAAGCCCGCATGCTGGCCGAAAGCGGGGTAAAGGAGCTGATCGTAGTCGCCCAGGATACCTGCCGCTACGGCACGGATCAGCCCGGCCACAAGCGGCTGCTTCCCCAGCTGCTGCGAGAGCTTTGCAAGATCGAAAAGCTCCATTGGGTGCGGGTACATTACCTCTACCCGGATGAAATTGACGATGAGCTCATCGATGTGATCGCCCAGGAGGATAAGATCGTAAAGTATCTGGATATTCCCATCCAGCATTGCTCCGACAAGATCCTTAAGCTTATGAACCGCCGGGGCGATGGGGCGTTCCTGAAAGCGCTGTTTGCCAAGCTTCGCAGCCGCATTCCCGGTCTGGTGCTGCGTACCAGCGTGATCACCGGCCTGCCCGGCGAGGGCGAGGCGGAGTTTACGGAGCTTTGCGAATTTCTCAAGGAGCAGCGCCTGGAGCGGGTCGGCGCCTTTGCCTTCTCCCCGGAGGAGGGGACACCCGCTGCCGAAATGCCCCACCCGGATCAGGGAATTGCCCTTGAGCGGGCCCAGCAGATCGAGCAGATCCAGTCTTCCATTATGGACGATTGGTGTGAAAGCTACATCGGCCGCACCCTGGAGGTTGTGGTAGATGGGTTTGACGAAGAATACGGCCAGTTCTACGGCCGCACCTATGCCGATTCCCCGGAGATCGATGGCCGGGTATGGATCGCAACTGACGAGAGCATTATGGAAGGCTCTTTTGTGCGCGTGACCGTCGATGCTATTTTGGACGGAGATCTCTCCGGCTATCTTGTGGAGGATTAAGCTATGACCACTGCCAGTAAAATTACCTTTGTTCGGGTGCTGTTTATCCCGGTGTATATGCTGCTTATGTACCTGAGCCACGGCGTACCCGGCGTGCTGCTGTATAGCGCTCTGGCGCTGTTTATCGTTTTGAGCCTTACCGACTATGTGGATGGCCACATTGCCCGTAAGTACAACCAGGTTACCGATTTCGGCAAATTCCTGGACCCTCTGGCCGATAAGCTGCTGGTCATTGCCTGCATGGCTATTTTTACCGAGTGGGGCCTGTTCCCCGCTTGGGCGCTGATGCTGGTGCTTACCCGGGAGTTTGCGGTTACCGGCCTGCGCCTGGTGGCCGTTGGCAAGGGCAGCGTCATCGCCGCTGGCTGGAGCGGCAAGGTAAAAACCGCTTCTACCATGATCGGCCTGTGCGTTTGGACGGCTTTTCCCCAGGTGGAATGGCTGGGCTGGGTAGTTACCGCTGTGATCGTGGTTACTACGCTGTATTCCGGCGTGGAGTACTTCGTGCAGAACTGGAAGTGCCTCTGGGATTAACACCAGACCCCAAATATCAAATGTTATATGGAGATTGGAGATTGAAGATTGAACAGTGGAGATATCGTGATCTTCACTCTCCACTGTCAAATCCTCAATCTATTTGCTTCCGTAATTATAGAGATATAAGATATAAGATATGAGATATTTTTGTTTTTTGTTATCTTATATATTATATCTTTTATCTTATATCTGTCTATTATGCCTTAGAAAAGAGGAATCACTATGAATACTAAGGAAATCAACGAGATCCGCCGCCGTGTGCGCCGGGACCGCAGCAACATGGCCGCCATCTACGGCTGCTATGTGGGGGATAACAAGCTGATCGTATCCGAGTTTCGCTGCAGCTGCGCCACCATGTCGGAAAACGAGAGCGACAAATACTTTTCTTTGCTCAAGCGCACCCTTTCCGGCACTTTGGGCAAAAACCTGATCGACATCAATTTTGCTACCAGCCAGGTAGCCTCCAGCCCGGAGCATAAGCTGCTTATGGATCTGCGCGATAGCGAGCTGAAGGACGATGAAACCCGCTTCGCCTTCTACCGCAAGGTTATGGACAGTGTCAGCTTTGACGGCGGCTATGTGATCCTGCTGGGCCTGGATAAATACGATGTTCCCTTTAAGAGCAAGGATGGCGATACCCAGGATGACAATTCCAGCCAGGTCTATACCTATCTGCTCTGCGCCATCTGCCCGGTAAAGCAGACCAAGCCCCAGCTTTTCTACGAAGCCGAGAGCAAGCAGTTCCACGATGGCAATATTATGAACATCGTCTGCGCCCCGGAGCTGGGCTTTTTGTTCCCGGCCTTTGATAACCGGGCTACCAATATCTACAACGCCCTTTACTATAACCACAGCCCCAAGGAAAACTATGAAGCTTTTGTAGCAGCTGTGTTCAATACTCCCATTCCCAAGCCCGCTTATGCGCAAAAGCAGAGCTTTGAAGCGCTGCTTACCAATTCTTTGGAGGAAGATTGCTCCATGGATCTGGTGCAAACGGTGCATGAGCAGCTTTGCCAGTACATCGATATGCATAAGGAAAGCAAAGTGCCGGAAGCGCTTACCCTTACCAAGGGTCAGATCACCGGCGTGCTGCAGGAGGTTGGGGTATCTCAGGAGCATATCGCCAAGTTCAGCGTAGATTACGATGAAGCCTTTGGCTTTGAAGCGGCGGTGCATCCCAAGAACATTATCGACGATAAGCGCTTCCAGGTGCGCACGCCGGATGTTTCCATCCAGGTAGCCCGTGACCGTACCGACCTGATCGAGACCCGCATCATCGGCGGCGTAAAGTATATCCTGATCAACGCCGAGGAGGATGTGCAGGTAAACGGCGTGAGCATCCATTTCCGGGGCGAAAAAAATTAGCATAATGCTTGCTATTTGTTGCCGTTTGGCGTATAATGTTTTTTAGCATACTGTAAGGGGGCTGCTTTTATGGAGCTTAAGCAGGTAGTTAAGTACCGCCTGAAGCTGGATAGCGCCGCGGCTACTGCCGCTGCTTTCTTTGCCGGGCTTTCTATTTTTTGCATTGCGCTGGGCTATATCGTTTTGGGGGACATTGCTTCCCTGGGCTTCGGCAAGCTGTTTGGCAGCGTGATCCTGCCGCTTATTTGGCTGGTAGGCTTTGTGGTGCTTCTGAAAGGCATCCGGCTGAATATGCCCTTTGTTTACGGCTGCATGGGCGCTGTTTGGTGCATTTTTATGATCTTCTTCGGCGGCAGCTTCTTCGGCAGCGTGTTTGGGGCTATTATCTATATCCTCTGCGCCGCCGCCCTGGTAGCTACTACTATGGGCATTATCCCCGGCAAGTATTATATTGCTACCTTGCTGGGCGCGATCGTTCTGCTGCAGATCTTCTGGAAGGATCTTGCGGCCTACATCATACCCTTAAAGCTCAAGGATTATTTGCCCCACCTGAGCCATATCAGCGGCGTTGCCGCCCTGAGCGCATTGAGCTTCAGCCTGGAGGGCAAGCAAATCTCTTCCAAATAAAAATACCAGGGGCGAATGTGTAATCTTTTATTGGAGAAATTGAAGATGCTTTCAATTCCCATTAAGCAATATTTTTGCATTTGCGCGCACAAATACGGTTGATCTACAGGCCAAACCCATTAACAGCAGAAAAGAGCAAGAGTAAAAGGAACTGATCCTTTTATTCTTGCTCTTTCGTTATTATCAATGAATTGATGCGAAAGCATCATGAATTGGCTGCGCCATGATTTCTCGCCGGCGTAACGCCGACTCCATGAATTGAATTGCCACGAATATAATGCCCGTAGGGCAAATCATGCAGTTTACTGCAATTCATGACACACCGTGTCGATTCATGCAATGCCGTTGCAATTCATTTGCGTGTTTCCGTTAAGGATAACACGCAAAAGCCCCTGGCTTTTATTTTGGCTTATTCCTTGTTGGCCTTTACCAGCGCTACGATCAGGTCTGCGCAGGCTTCTACGCCCAGGCGGCTGGTGCTAAGGCAGATGTCGTAATTGCGGCTTTCGCCCCAGGTGCGGCCGGTGTAGTGCTGGTAGTTTACCCGGCGGCGCTTGTCCTTTTCGTTCAGGCGGGATTCCGGGCTTTTTTCCGATTCGCCGTAAAGGCGCACGATCCGGTCTGCGCGGAAATCCTTATCCGCGTGGATAAAGGCGTGCAGGCAATCGCTGCGGTCTTTCAGGATGTAGTCGGCGTTGCGCCCCACGATCACGCAGGGGCCCTTTTCCGCCAGTTGCATGATCACATTGCATTGGATGTTCCAAAGGAAATCCGCGGTAGACAGTCCGCTCATGATCCCCGGCACACCCTGGGAGGCAAAGGCATAGGAAAACATGCTCTTACCCGGGGAATGCTCGCCGTTTTCCTCCACATACTTGGGAGCAAAACCGGATTCCAGCGCAACCTGGTCTACCAGCTCCTTATCGTAGAAGGGGATACCCAGCTTTTCAGCAACCTTACGGCCAACGCTGCGGCCGCCGCTGCCAAACTCACGGCTGATGGTAATGATCTTCTTTTCCATAGTATTACCTCCTTAATGTTTTTGTACTGTTATTATATAGCAAAACTTACAAAAGTCAAAGATAAAAATTTGCGGAATTTCGTCGAATTTTCTTGGCAAAACCAACCAGGCGTAGTATAATAGACCTACGCAATACTGGAAAGGAGGGCTTGTATGAGCCTGCCTGCTGCTATTTTAGAAGCCTATAACGGAATCCTTGCCGAGGAGCTTATGGTTGCCATGGGCTGCACAGAGCCTATCGCCATTGCCTACGGCGCATCCATCGCCCGGGCTACCCTGGGCCAAGAGCCGGAGCAGATCCATATCGCCCTCAGCGGCAATATTATCAAAAATGTAAAAAGTGTGGTAGTTCCCGCTACCGGTGGCCTGCGGGGCATCGAAGCTGCGGTGGCCGCCGGCATCGTCGCCAACGCCCCCCAGCTGCGGCTGGAGGTGCTTTCCGCCATTACGGACGATAACCGCTGCTGCATCAAGCCCTTTATGGAGCGCTGCCGCTTTACGGTGGAAGAAATGGTTACCGATTGTACCTTCGATCTTCTGCTTACCGCTGCCGCCGGTGAGAGCTGCTGCCGGGTACATATTCAGCAGTACCATACCAATGTAGTGCTGGTAGACCTGAATGGCCGGGATCTTACTCCCCAATATTTGGATACCCTCCAGCGCCATGAGCGCCGCAGCTACGACAGAAGCCTTTTAAATGTGCGCGATATCGTAACCTTCGCCCAGGAAGCGCCTTTGGACACGGTAGCGCCCCTGCTGCAGCGCCAGGCGGATATGAATATGGCCATCGCCCGGGAGGGCCTATCCGGGGAATACGGCGCAGGCATCGGCCAGGTGCTTTACCGGGGCGGCCAGGCATCCCTGCGGGATACGGCCAGAGCCTTGGCGGCTGCCGGGTCGGATGCCCGCATGAGCGGCTGCGAAATGCCGGTTAGCATTATTTCCGGCTCCGGCAACCAGGGCATTACCGCCAGCGTACCCGTTGTGGTCTACGCCCAGGCCATGGGGGCAGACAATGAAAAGCTGCTGCGCGCCATCGCCCTTTCAGATTTAATTACCATCCACCAAAAGACGGGTATCGGCTGCCTGAGTGCCTACTGCGGCGCGATCAGCGCAGGCTGCGGCTGCGGCTGCGGCATCTGCTTCCTGGAAGGGGGCGGCTTCTATGAGATCGCCCATACTTTGGTAAACGCCGTAGCCATCCTTTCCGGCACCATTTGCGACGGCGCCAAGCCCTCCTGCGCCGCCAAGATCGCCATGGCTGTGGAAGCCGGCATTATGGGCTACGAGATGATGAAAGCAGGCCGCCAGTTCTACGGCGGCGACGGCATCATTACCAAGGGCGTGGAAAATACCATCCGCAATATCGGCCGTCTTGCCCGGGACGGCATGAGCCAAACCGATAAAGAGATCATCCAGATCATGCTGGGCAGCTAAAGCAGATAATAAAAACGGACACTTCTTTTGGAGGTGTCCGTTTTTGTTATTTGGTATGAAACCGTTTTTTCAGCTCTCTTATAAAATCCTTGCGCAATATGGCAATGCAGCCAACCAGCAGCCCAAAGGCCACGCAGCCCATAACGATCATAGCCCAGCGGCCGGTGCCGTGGTAAAGGCTCAGGCCCAGCGCCGTGCCGATAAAGCTAATAAGGATCAGCGTAAGCATAGGCATCATATTCTGCTTTTGCCGCTGCAGATCGGAAAAGAACAGCCCGCCGGCTACCAGCAGGGCGCTGAAAATCACGATGGGCAAAACCTTTATCGCAAACCCCGGAGCGAGGGCGTAATCGATAAGCCCCAGCAGCGCCACGGCGCACAGCACCGCCTTTACAAACTGGCTGATGCGGTTATATTCTACCAGGTCAGGGTCCAGCACCAGCGTCCAGGCGGTGTATACGCCCATGATCACAACCAGGCTCCAGGGCTTGCCCCCGGTGAAAAGGTTTACGATGGGGCAGGCGATTACAGCCGCCGCCGCCAGGCATTTCAGGATAAACCGCACCCAATCCAGGAAATTTTGCCGCTTTTTTACGGCAGGGTAGGTGATCTTAATGTCCATAGTAGCCGCTCCCTTCTATGGTAAAAGGAATGCCGTCGAGCTGGAGCAGACTTTCCAGCTTTTCTTCAAAGGAAGGATCTCGGGTCAATTTGGAGATGGAGAAAGTTGCGCAATCTCCAAAAGTAACTAAGGTGCATTCCGCCCGGTTGGTCATAGCCGTACCCAGCACAAAATCCATACTCTGCACATATTCGTAGAAGACCTCCGGCAGCCTCACAATGCCCAAATTGGAAAGAGTGTTGGAGAAGATCTTGTCCCCCAAAAAGCCGTACACAGCCTTGGCTACGGGCTGCTTGACCATCAGCGGCACATAGCGCACAGAGCTTACCAGCTTTTTGGTAGAGGTGATCATCTGGGTCATAGGCTGCTTGCCGGCTTTTTCCGTAAGCTGTGCGTGGATGCTGGGGAGCATTTTTTCTACCGTGGTAATATCACCAATGTCCAGCCGCACGCCGCAGTACATAGAGAAATTTCGCAGCGTTTCGCTGGGGTAAAATTTGCGCATATTTACAGGCACTTGAATGGAGCATTGGCCCTCCAGCTCGTCGGTTGCGGCCTTGCCTGCCAGGAACATAAGGGCCAGCAGATACTCCGTAACCGTGGCGCCGTAGCTTTTGGCTACCTGGCTAAGCTTTTTGGCATCCATTTTAATGTGTAAGATCCGGCAGGGATGGGTCTTGGCCAAAGGCCCGGTCATCTGCACAACGGTTTTATCCACAAATCCGGCGCCATGCTTTTCGCTGGCTACATTGCGGAAGGCGTTTTCCGTTTCCTGGGGGGCAGCGCTGTCGTATACATCCAGCAGCATGTCTTCAGGCACAAACTCCGCTCCCAGCAGCCGGATATATTCCCCCAGTAGCACCTTTAAAAACTCCATGCCGCCGGTGCCGTCGGTAAGCACATGGAAAAATTCTACACTTACCCGGTTTTTCCAATACAGCACCCGAAAGCTCTGAGAGCCGCTGGCGGAAACCTTTAAAGGCTGGCAGGGGAGATCATGCTCCTCGTCTACCCGGAAACGCCGCTTGGCGGTATCCAGATAATGCCAGAAAAAGCCCTTTTTCAGGGTAGTAGCAAAGCCGGGAAACCGCTTGATGGTAAAATTGAGGGCCATTTGCAGCAGCGCAGGAACAACATCCTCTTTCAGGTATGCCGAAAGACGGAATACTGCCATAGAGCTTCTGCCCATGGAAAGGGGATATACCTTTGCCGCGTCATCCAGAGCGAACCAGGCGGCAGCACCCCGGGCATAAAAGCCTCCCAATTTTCTCGGCTGCAGCCGCCGGTGGGCTTCATCTGGGGCAACGCCGGATTGGTGGTAATATACCAGGGCATTTTCAAAGTCTTTTACCAGCTTTTTGGCCCAGTGCTTAGGCAGGGTGCAATGCTCCTGGAGATCCTGGAAAAGGGCATCGGTCTTAGCCAGCTGGTCTTCGCTCAGGCTCTCCAAATATTTGCCAAAGGCGTTATTTTTTGTAATCTTCATAGCATCTTACCCCAGCAGAACATCGCTTACCAGCATCACGCAGAAGCCGACCAGCAGGGAATAGGTAGCGCCCCGTTCACTGCCGTGGGCATGGGTCTCCGGGATCATTTCATCGCTGACTACATACAGCATGGTGCCCCCGGCGAAGGCCAATGCGAAGGGAAGGATAGCGGACGCAAGGTTTACTGCGTAGTATCCCGCCAAAGTACCTATGACCTCGATAAGCCCCGTGGCAGCGGCGCATACAAAGGTACGCCCCGGTTTAATGCCGGCGTTGAGCATAGGGCCGATGATCACCATGCCCTCCGGGATATTCTGCAGCGCAATGCCTCCGGCGATGAGCAGAGCGCCGCTGGTATCGTCGGTACCGAAGCTGACGCCTGCGGCAATGCCCTCCGGCAGATTGTGAATGGCGATGGCGGTAACAAACAGCAAAACCTTGCTCAGCTGGCCGTTGTTATGGGCTTCCGAATCGCCGCCCATGATATGGTGCAGGTGCGGCACCAGACGGTCGATCACATTCAGACAAAGAGCGCCTGCAAAAATTCCGGCCACGGTAGTCAGGATGCCCCATTTTCCGCCGTATTCCAGGGAGGGCAGAATAAGCCCAAGCACAGCGGCCGCCAGCATAACGCCCGCGGCAAAGCTCAGCACGATATCGCTGAATCTGTGGGAAAGGTTGCGAAAAGCCATGCCCAGCACAGCGCCGATCAATGTAGCGCCGCCAACACCCAGGGCAGTAAGCAATACCATCTGCATAATAAGCATCCTCCTATCCAGTATTTTATGCCCAAATCTTGCTTCAGAAAAACCGCCCGGAGGTTGACCGGGCGGTCAAATTTATGCCAGTTCCTGGGCCAGAGCTTCAATTTGCGCCGCGCTCTTATCGTTCAGCGCAGAGGTAATGGTAACGGTATTCTCCGCAAAGGTAATATTTTTGGAGTTTTCCAGCATTTTGCGCATGGTCTTTGCGGCAGTAGCGGCCCAGGAGCCGTTTTCTACAAAGGCAACGGTGCGGTTTTGGTAGCCCCGTTCCGTCAGGTGGTCAATAAAGGTGCGCATAAAGGGGAAGATGGTGCCGTTGTAGGTAGTAGTAGCCAGCACCAGCTTGCCATGGCGGAAGGCATCTTCCACAGCTTCAGCCATATCATCCCGGGCAAGGTCAGCCACCACAACTCTGGGGCAGCCTTTTTCCGTCAGCTTTTGCGCCAGCAGCTCTACGGCCTTCTTGGTGTTGCCGTATACGCTGGTATAGGCGATCATAACGCCCTGGGTCTCTACGCCGTAGGAAGACCAGGTGTTGTAAAGATCCAGATAGTAGCCCAGGTTTTCCGTAAGCACCGGGCCGTGCAGGGGGCAGATGGTGGCAATGTCCAGCTTGCTGGCCTTTTTCAGCAGGGTCTGCACCGGCATGCCGTATTTGCCCACAATGCCAAAATAATACCGCCTTGCTTCGCAGGCCCAATCCTCCTGGGCATCCAGCGCGCCGAACTTGCCGAAGCCGTCGGCAGAGAAAAGCACCTTATCGGCGCTGTCGTAAGTAACGATCACTTCCGGCCAATGCACCATGGGCGCGGTAACAAAGGTAAGCTCATGGCGGCCCAGGCGCAGGGTATCCCCCTCGCCAACTACAATGCGGCGGCTGGCAAAGTCGGTGCCGAAAAAGTTTTGCATCATAACAAATGCCTTGGCGGAAGAAACTACCGTAGCTTCCGGGTAAGCATCGGTAAAGGCAGTAATGCTTGCGCTGTGGTCAGGCTCCATATGCTGCACGATCAGGTAGTCCGGCTTGCGGCCATCCAGGGCCTTTTCCAGGTTTTCCAGCCAAAGCTTGCCAAAATTGCGGTCTACGCTGTCCATAACCGCGATCTTCTCGTCCAAGATCACATAAGAATTGTAGGCCATGCCGTTGGGAACAACATACTGGCCCTCAAAAAGGTCGATCTCATGGTCGTTCACGCCAATGTAGCGGATATCGTTGGAAATATACATAAGCTTCCTCCTGCATAGTATTTCATTCTAAATTATACCGCAATTTTGGCCCGATTGCAACAATAAAATACCCCCAGCCGAAGCCGGGGGTATTGGTAAGTATTGCCTTATTCTACGGTAACTACGCCGTGGTCGCCTACGGTAACGGTCATGCCGTCTTTAACATAGCTGAGGAATTCCTCGCCCAGGCAGTCGATCACCGGCATGGAAATATCCTCCAGCCAAACATCCGCCAGGATCGCCCCGGCAGCGGCCAGGGAATCGATATGGTTGGCAAAGAGCATGCAGGCAGGCTGGCGCTTCATAGCGCAGGCGCAGTATAGCACCATGCCGCCGGTGGTAGAGCCGATGGTCTGGGGCAGGCACAGGGCCTTGCCCGCAATGGGCTTGCCGTAAAGCTCGGGGTTGTTCTGGTCGTTTACCTTGGCGGTCTTATCGCCAAACTGCAGAGATTTTTGCAGGGAAGCCAGGGTATTAAATCCGGCGTGGGTCACTACGGCTTCTGCCTTGGCATTGCCGGGGGTTACGATTCGGCCTTGAAACTGTCTCATAGCTTATTTCCCTCCTTTGGTGATCTGCAGCAGGATCTCGTCGTCGGTATAGTACCGGGCGGTGGTATAGGTGCGAAGCTTGTTGGAGGAGGTGATCACGGGCATCTTGGCGCACAGGGGATTATTCATGTACATCAGCGGGCAAATGTAGCTGGTGATCACGCCGGTAGCCTTCAGCCGGGGAGCATAGGGCGTTTTTTCAAACTCCTTCAAAACTGCCGGGGCAGCGGTAAACACCGTGGGGATCACAACCTTGGCGTTACCCGCCTTTTTAAGCCCTGCTTCTACCTTGTCCGTCCAGTCTTTCAGCTGTTGCAGCGTCATGTGGGGGCAGCCCATGAAGCACAGCTTGGGCTTTGCGTTGGGATCTTTCCAGATCACCGGATAATCGTTCTTAACCCGCTCCAGCTCCGCATCATCAATGACATACTCCCGTGCGCCGTCCAGGATCAGCTTTTTGCCCTGCTCCACAGCTTCCGGGGTCAGGTTTTCTACGTGGTAAAGGCCAACCGCGCCGTTGGAGGCGGTAGCCGCGCCAAAGTCCTTCAGGTAGGTGCAGGCCTGCTCGTCAAGCTCTGTACCCAGCCATTTATCCAGACCAACGATGTAAGGCACATCCTCCATAACCTTCATGCCGATGGCAGAGCCCAGCAGCTGAGCCTCCGGCTTCTTGGTGGTTTCGATTTTCACTACCCAGCTGGCCTTTCTGCCGTCGTCAGTCAGCAGCCCAAAATAGGGGACAAACCCGGCAATAGAGCCCATAATGTCCATAATGCCGGAGTTGCGGTTGCACCGGGCGCCCAGCACGGAGTTGGCGTATACCACAGCGGAGCTTTCTGCCCAGCTAAGCACCTCGCCCTTTTCCGGCTTATTGCCAACCTGATCCAGGTAGCAGGCGCAGGTAAAGGCATCGCTGTCCATAAGGCCCAGCTTTTTCAGCTGCTCCTCGTAGAAATCCTGCTTGTTATACATAAAGAATTTAAAGATGATGTTCTGCAGGAAATTTTTCGGTACATTCTTATCCAGCGGCCGGGGATCTACGCTGAAGCGCTGGCCGGATACAGCCCCGGCTTCGATCAGCTTATCCATCAGCTCATACACCGGCTCGATCACGCCCAGGCCGAAGGAAGTAACCAGGTGGTTATATTTGCCGGTAATGGGCACCAGCTTTTCTGCACCAAAGGCTTCGCCGTACATAACCAGGGTCTTCATAACCTTGGCCATAGTATCGCCCTTGCTGCCGTTTAAGATCTCTTGCTGTTCTTGGGTTAATATCATGGTGTTTCCTCCTTTTACAGCTTCATGCACTTATCCCATACGCCCCAGATCACGGTGCGCAGGTTACCTACCTTCTGGGCATCGCCCAGGATATGCACATGGCGGCCCTTCTTGGCGATGGGAGCGCTGCGGTAGCCGGTGGAAAGGATCACATTATCGCAATCGATATGGCGCTGGTTGCCATCCTTATCCGCTACGGTCACGCCGGTATCGTCAATGGCCTTCAGGGCAGTTTCCAGGTGGACTTCCACCTTGTTGGCGTTGAAGAAATCCCGCAGGAAGCTGGTGTTTGCCAGGCAAACGCCCTTGGTGGTGATCAGATCGTCCTGCATTTCTACGATAACCGGGGTCTTGCCCTGCAGGTACAGCTCGTAGGCGATCTCGCAGCCGGTAAGGCCGCCGCCGATAATGGCAACCTTTTGCCCGACCTCTTTGCGTCCACGCAGAAAATCGATGGCTTCAATGCCCTTTTCAATGCCGCTTACGGGAATGCGGTTGGGCGTAGAGCCGGTAGCGATGATAACCTCGTCAGCGCCAAGGGCTTCAATATCCGTAACCTCGGTGTTCATTTTTACAGTAACGGGCTGCTTGGCAAGCTCCCGCTTGTACCAGGCGATGAGGGCTTTGTCCTTTTCTTTAAAGCTGGGAGCTGCCGCAGCGATAAATACGCCGCCCAGCTCGCCGGTCTTTTCGTACAGCGTTACCTTGTGGCCCCGCTTGCTCAGCAAAATAGCAGCTTCCATGCCGCCGATGCCGCCGCCGATCACGGCGATGTTCTTGGCTTTCTTGGCGGGCTTAATGTAGTATTTTTCCGACTGCATGGTTTCCGGGTTGAGAGCGCACCGGGCAAGGCCCATGGTATCGGAAAGATCCTGGGTGTTGGCGTGGCCCTTGGAGCTGGAGAAGTTGAAGCAGCCTGCGTGGCAGCAGATGCAGGGGCGAATGTCTTCCAGCCGCTCGTCGATCATCTTGGTGATCCACTGGGGATCAGCCAGGAACTGCCGGGCAACGCCTACCGCATCGATGCGGCCTTCGGCCACGGCCTGGGCGCCTACATCCGGCTCCATGCGGCCCGCGCATACAACAGGGATATCCACAAACTGCTTAATGTGGGCTACATCTTCCAGGTTGCAGTTTTGGGGCATGTACATAGGCGGGTGGGCCCAGTACCAGCTGTCGTAAGTGCCGTTGTCGGCGTTGAGCATATCGTAGCCAGCATCCTGCAGGTATTTGGCGGCCTTTTCGCTTTCGGCCATGCAGCGGCCCTTTTCTTCGTAAACCTCCCCGGGTACAGCGCCGGAGCGGAAATCTTTTACCTTGGATTCCACGCTGTAGCGCAGGGAAACGGGGAAATCCTTGCCGCAGCTTTCCTTGATGGCCTGAACGACCTCAACCGGGAAGCGGTAGCGGTTTTCAAAGCTGCCGCCGTATTCGTCTGTGCGCTTGTTGGTCCATTCCATGGTAAACTGGTCCAGAAGGTATCCTTCATGCACCGCGTGAACTTCTACGCCGTCTACGCCCGCATCCTTGCAAAGCTTTGCGGTCTTGGCAAAGGCTTCAATGATCTCATGGATCTGCTCCTTGGTCATTTCCGGGGTGGTGATCTCCGGATCCCAACGGGAGGGCAGGGGGCTGGGGCTGGCCAGCTCATGGTTGGTATCGATGATGGGCTTGATGATCTTGCGCAGGAGCTTGTTTTTATGCATAGGGGCGATCAGCTCGGTAATGGCCCAGGAACGGCCCATACCCGCGGTAAGCTGAATAAAGATCTTTGCGCCGGTGGCGTGGATCTGGTCTACAAAAGGCTTGAGATCTTCAAACATTTTGGGGTTTTGCCAAAGCCACTTGCCCCAGAAGGTATCCCGCAGGGGAGCAATGCCGGGGATGATCAGGCCAACATTGTTATTCGCCCGCTCCAGGAAGAACTTGGCCGCTTCCTTGTCAAATTTGCAGCCTGTCAGCTCAAACCAGCCGAATAGGGAAGTGCCACCCATGGGGCAAAGAACAATGCGGTTTTTGATCTCAACATTGCCGATCTTCCAGGGCGTAAACAATGCATCATATTTAACATCCATTTATTTACATCTCCTTTGTGAATTGTATAAATTGCATCTTGAGATTTCCAAGCATTTTTAGTATAATATATCAAAAGAAAGCTGTCAAGATTTGGCGCTTATCATTTAATGTAAACAAATTTCTAAAAATTTGTGCATACTATTACGCAAGGAGGATTCTATTATGAAATTAGAAAACAAAGTAGCTATCATTACCGGCGGCAGCCGCGGTATCGGTTATGCCACCGCTCAGGCCTTTGCCCGGGAGGGCGCTGTGGTGGTGATCACCGCCAGCAGCCAGGCCAATGCCGACAAAGCGGCTGATAAGCTGCGCCAGGAGTTCCCCAACAGCAAGATCGCCGGCATCGCTCCCAACCTGGCCGATTTTGCTTCCGTAAAGGAATGCTTCGATAAGGTTGCGGCCGATTACGGCACCATCGATATTCTGGTAAACAATGCCGGCGTATCCGAATCTACCCCCTTTACCGCCTACACCCCTGAGCTTTTCGACAAGGTTATGGACCTGAATGTAAAAGCTCTCTACAACTGCACCCAGTGCGCAATTTCCTATATGGAAAACCAGGGCAGCGGTGTTATTTTGAACACCTCTTCCATGGTAAGCAAGTACGGCCAGCCCAGCGGCTTTGCTTATCCCACCTCTAAGTTTGCCGTTAACGGCCTTACTCTGTCCCTGGCCCGTGAGTTTGGCCCCAAGGGCATCCGAGTAAACGCTGTTGCACCCGGCATTACCGAAACCGACATGATGAAAGCCGTGCCCAAGCATATGATCGATCCGCTGATCGCTCAGATCCCCCTGCGCCGCCTCGGCCAGCCGGAAGACATTGCCAATGCTTTCGTTTTCCTGGCTTCTGAGGATGCTTCTTATATTACCGGCGTTGTGCTCAGCGTAGACGGCCTGGCAAGAACTTAATTTTCAAGGAGAGACCGTTATGGCAGTTCTTCATATTACCAAGGATACCTTCCAGGCGGAAGTTCTGGAAAGCGAAAAGACCGTCCTTTTGGACTTTTGGGCAACCTGGTGCGGCCCTTGCCGCATGATCGCCCCTGTTCTGGAAGAGGTTGCCCAGGAACGGGAGGATGTAAAAGTTTGCAAGATCGATGTGGATCAGGAGCCTGAGCTGGCTAGGCAGTTTCAGATCATGTCCATCCCTACTCTGATCGTAATGGAAAAGGGTAAGATCATCAACCAGGCTCTCGGCGCAATGCCCAAGAATAGCGTTCTTGCGCTGCTTCCTTGAGCAAATTCTACAAAAAACATGAGTCAGCAGGGGAAAATGTCTTTCCCCTGTTGACAAATGTTCCAAAAAGAGTATACTATTGGTAGAATAAATACAACCTAAGAAGCCGATCAGGAAAGAGGCAAAGCCCGCCGAAGGAGTTACGCTTTCAGGCAATCAGACTGATCGGCAGAGGACTCTCTGGAGAACACATTCAGTTGTGTGCCGAAGGTGCAAGGCTTAGGCCGAATCTCTCAGGCAAAAGGACAGAGGGGCGTATTTCTATCAGGAGTACGCTTGCTTTTTATGCAGTCCTTTTTAGGGCTGCATTTTTTATACTTAAAATTCTTAGATAAAGGAAGTAAAGCGCTATGTACGGAAAACCTCTCGCATCCATCGAATTTGTTGCCCAGTATGACCCCGCCCTGGCGGAGCTGATGAACAAGGAGCTGGTGCGCCAGCAGGACGGTCTGGAGCTGATCGCCTCTGAAAACCTGGCTTCTCCCGCTGTGATCGCCGCTATGGGTACCATTCTTACCAACAAGTATGCCGAGGGTCTTCCCGGCAAGCGTTACTACGGCGGCTGCTTCGCTGTAGACGAGATCGAGCAGCTGGCCATCGACCGCGCCAAGGAGCTGTTCGGCGCTGAGTTTGCCAATGTCCAGCCCCACTCCGGCGCCCAGGCCAACGCAGCAGTGCAGCTGGCTCTGCTCAAGCCCGGCGATACCATGATGGGCATGAGCCTGGCCAACGGCGGCCACCTGTCCCACGGCAGCCCCGCCAACATTTCCGGCAAGTATTACAATGTAGTTTCCTACGATGTTAACCACGAAACCGGCCTGATCGATTACGACCAGATCCGTGACCTGGCTAAGAAGAACGAGCCTAAGCTGATCATTGCCGGCGCTTCCGCATACCCCCGCGCCATTGATTTCAAGGCCTTTGCAGACATTGCCCATGAAGTTGGCGCTGTGCTGATGGTAGACATGGCCCATATTGCCGGTCTGGTTGCCGGCGGCGCCCACATGAGCCCCATTCCTTACGCCGATATCGTTACCACCACCACCCACAAGACCCTTCGCGGCCCTCGCGGCGGCCTGATCCTGGCCAAGGAGGAGTTTGCCAAGAAGCTGAACTCCGCCGTATTCCCCGGCACCCAGGGCGGCCCTCTGGAGCATATCATTGCCGCCAAGGCCGTTTGCTTCAAGGAAGCCCTCGCCCCCGAGTTTAAGACCTATGCCCACAACATCGTGGCCAACGCCAAGGTGCTGGCTGATGGCTTGCTGGAGGAAGGCTTCGACCTGGTTTCCGGCGGTACCGATAACCACCTGATGCTGGCTGACCTGCGCCCCCTGAACATCACCGGCAAGGAGATGCAGGAGCGCCTGGATGCCAACCACATCACCCTGAACAAGAACGCCATCCCCGGCGATCCCCAGAAGCCCTCTATTACCAGCGGTGTGCGTGTTGGTACTGCCGCTGTTACTACCCGCGGCCTGGGCGCTGAGGAGATGAAGACCATCGCCAAGTGCATCGGCATGACCGCCCGTGACTTTGAGGGCACTTCCGCCCAGGTTAAGGCCATCGTAGCCGACATCTGCGAAAAGTTCCCCCTGTACAAATAATTTCTGTAATGTCGTTCACCCCGTAGGGGCGAGCATCGCTCGTCCGCTGCCGCATTTCGTTCCTGCAATGCAGAAATACAGTTTTTATAGACCAGCAAGCTACGCAAAACGCCCCTGCCGTTTATCCGGCAGGGGCGTTTTTGGCGGTTGGCCGTTTCAGCAGACCAATGAGCCACCTTATTTGCCTTGGCTTTATGATCCCCAGGGCTGCCAGCGCAAGCATCGCCAGGCATAGAAATGCTGCCGTTTGGGCTGGCCAGCCCCTAAGCAGACCGCCGAGTTTTGCGGCAAGGAAGATCCCAAACCCGGTATAAACCGGGGCGTAAAAGGGAATGGAGATCCCGGCAGTTTTGTGCAGCAGGTTTAGGCTGAGCATCAGGTTTACCCCATGGGTCACCAAAAAGCTGATATAGTAGCCCGTCATGCCCATTTTGGGCAGCAGCAGATACAGCAGCGCCACATCCATGGCAGAGGTAACAATGTTGAAAATCACATTTACCCTTTGTTTCCCCAGACCCTTACAAATGGCATCGGTTATGGCATCGCAGTAGAGCATAGGGGCCAGCAGCGCATACCATTTTAGGTACATTCCGGCCTCCGGGTCTTTATAAATGTGAAGGCACAGCGGTTTTGCCAACAGGTAAAGCAGCCCTGCGCATACAAACCCATATACCATTGCGATGCCCAGGCTTTTCCGGGCCAGATAGGCAATGCGTTTTTGCTCACCCCCGGCGGCGCACCGGGCCATTTCCGGGATCAAAAGCTCCGCCAGGGCAAATAGTATAGCCGCCGGAAACATCAGGATCGGGAAAACCATGCCGCATACTCGGCCAAAAGCGCCAAGAGGGGATAGCTCCCCGGGGTACTGGGCAAGGCGCTGCGGCACAAGCAGATTTTCCAGGGTATTGATCCCGGTTTTTACATTGTCTGCCGCCGCTAGCGGCACAGCGCAGCCCAGCAGCCTTTTGCGAATGGCGATCCGTTCTCCGGGGGCTTGCTTCTCTGCGCTTCGCAGCACCGTCAGGCAAAGGGCAGTAAACAAAGCGCTTACGCCGCTGCCCATTACTACGCAGCAGCAGGCTTTTTCCGGGGTCTTCCCCCAGAGGTTGAGGGAGGCCAGAGTAAACACCATGTAGCAAAGCTGCTCCGCGATCTCTACAGCTGCCAGAGTTTGTATGCGGTTGGCAGCGGTAAAGTAGCCGGTCAGGCAGCCGCAAAGGCACACAACCGGCAGGTTCAGGCAAAATAAGCGGATAGCCCCGGTAACCGCTGCGTTACCGATCCAGCTTTTAGCCACCGTTGGAGCAATTATGTACAGCCCGGCAGCAACCGTAAGGCTTGCTACGCAGCTATAGCAAAAGCACCCCCGCAGCACCCATTTAATATTTTGCGGCCGCTTTTTTCCCAGCTCCTCCGCGGTTAGGTACATAGTTGCGGTACGGATGCCTGCCATGGCGGCAGTTAACGCCAAGCTTCCTACGCTCATTACCAGCTGCAGCAGCCCAACTCCCTCCGGGCCGATCCTAGCGGTAATATGCACCTGGAAGGAGGTGGACACAAACCTGAGCAATAAATTTACCCCTGTTAGAAGCAGCGCGCTGTAAACGATCGGAAGCTTTTTGGCCATAAACATACCCCCTTGTCCAGTGTATTCGGACAAGGGGGAAATATTATACCTGGTTACACCAGGGCGATAGCGGGCATTCGCCGCATTTGGGGCTTCTGGCTGTGCAGATCTCCCGGCCAAACAGTACGATCCTATGGCAAAAATCGGAGCTTTCCTCCGGCGGCAGGATCTTGCGCAGCTGCTGCTCTACCTTTTCCGGCTCTTTTCCCTGGGAAAGCCCCAGCCGGCCGCAGATGCGTATGCAGTGGGTATCGCAAACTACGCTGCCTGGTACCTTGTATAGATCGCCCAAAAGCAGATTGGCGGTTTTTCTGCCTACACCGGGCAGGGCCAATAGGGCTTCCATGCTGCCGGGGACTTTTCCGCCATGCAGCTGCAGCAGCATCTGGCTGGCCAGCACAATATCCCTGGCCTTATGCTTATAAAACCCGCAGCTATGTACATATTCTTCTACATCCCCAATATCCGCCTGGGCCATAGCCTCCAGGGTAGGGTAGGCGGCGAAAAGGGCAGGGGTGACCTGGTTTACCCGGGCATCGGTGCATTGAGCCGAAAGCCGAACAGCAATAAGCAGCTGCCAATCCTCTTTATAATGCAAAGCGCACTCCGGGTTTGGGTATTTCTCCTTTAAAATGCTGATGATTCTCTGTACCTTATGTTCCATAATCGCCCTCCTTTTTGCTGATTATATCATGCTTTGCGAAATTTGCCTAGTATCAAAAATTACGCCGCTAGGGATAATGAGCGACAGAATTTTGTGCGGCATCTTGGCCGGTAGGGTAGCATTGGCTTTGAATGGCAATTCTTTTTCCTATTTATGGGGGATAAATAAGCAGGATGCCCGCTCCGTTTCCCTTGTTTTGCAGCTTTGGCAAAGCCTATAATTCGGCTATACCAATGAGAAAGGGTGCAGGCTATGGTATTTAAACGGGGTTTGCTTTTGCTGCTGGCGGCATTGAGCTTTGGGCTGGGATCGGCGGCGTTTGCGTTCAGGCTGTTTCCTGCTGTCAGGGTTTCCGGCCAAGAGAATATGGAATTATCTTTTCCCTTTTCTGTTCCAGGCACGCCTCTAATCGCCCAGGAGCTTCGCAGCTACAGCGGCCTATACCTGGAAGACGGCGGCCGGGAAAATGTAGCGGGCATTGCCGCGTGTATTTTGGAAAACTCCGGCAGCGCGTTGATCCAAAATGCTACCCTGGAGCTTTGGCAGGGAAGCCGTCGCTACGAGTTCCGGCTGGAATATCTCCCACCCGGAGAACGGGTGCTGGTGCTGGAAGCAAGCCGCCAAAAGCTGCTTCCCGGCAATATCACCCAAGCCCAAGGTGTTTCCCAGGAGGCTTCCAAGGGTATTCCCGGCCTGGTGACCCTGCGCCAGATTCCCCCAAGAGCCCTTCTGGTTACAAACCCTGGGCCGATCCCGCTGCGAGATCTTACCCTTTATTTCAAGAATTACGACTGGTCAGCCCAGCTTTTTATGGGAGGAATCGCCTACGAAATAAACATTGCCCATCTATCCCCCGGGGAAATCTATTATGCAGAGCCATTTTATTATGATAGCGAAAATAGCAGGATCGTAAAAATTAAAACCTCCGGCCGCTAGCCGGAGGTTTTGCGATTACAATACTTTAGACAGGAAATCCTTCAGTCTGGGGTGCTTGGGGCTAGTAAAGATCTCTTCGGGAGTGCCTTGCTCCAGGATCTTGCCTTCGTCCATAAACACTACCCGGCTGCCAACCTCTCTGGCAAAGCCCATTTCGTGGGTAACTACAACCATGGTCATGCCTTCCTTGGCAAGCTCTTTCATAACTGCCAGCACTTCGCCAACCATTTCCGGGTCAAGAGCGGAGGTAGGCTCGTCAAAGAGCATGACCTCAGGCTCCATAGCCAGGGCGCGCACAATGGCTACACGCTGCTTCTGGCCGCCGGAGAGCTGAATGGGGTAGGCGCTGTGCCTGTCCTCCAGGCCAACTCTGCGCAGAAGCTCCATGGCCTTGTTGGTAGCCGCATCTTTGGAAATGCCTTTAACCTTCATAGGCGCCAGGATCATATTCTGCAAAATGGTCTTATGGGGAAAGAGGTTAAAATGCTGGAATACCATGCCCATCTTCTGGCGGTGCAGGTCGATGTTCACCTTTTTCAGCTTGCCGTCAGGGCCGGGGGCTTTCTTCTTGGTAATGTCTACGCCGTCAAAAATGATCTGGCCGTCAGTAGGCTGCTCCATCAGGTTCAGGCTGCGCAGAAAGGTGGATTTACCGGAGCCGGAAGGGCCGATCACAACGATGACCTCGCCGGAGTGGATGTCGATAGAAACATCGTCCAGAGCTTTGATGGTGCCCTTGTTATAATGCTTTTTCAGGTTTTTTACCTGAATGAGTTTATCGCTTGTCACCGCGGCTCATCCTCCTTTCAAAGTATGCGATCAGCTTGGATGTGGGGAAGCAGAGGCAGAAGTAAATTACAGTAGCTACCAGCAGCGGCTCCATAATGATAAAGAAGCTGCCGCGCACATCGTTTACTACGCTCATAAGCTCCTGAACACCGATGGTATAGGTAATAGAGGATTCTTTGATAATAACAACGAATTCGTTGGCAATGGCAGGCAGAATGTTTTTGATGGCCTGGGGCAGGATAATGCTGTACATGGTTTGGGTCTTGTTCAGGCCAAGGCTGCGGGCTGCTTCGGTCTGGCCGCCGTCAATGGACTGAATGCCGGAGCGGATGATCTCGCAAAGGTAAGCGCCGGAGTTGATGCCCAAAGCTACCACGCCGGGAACAAATCTGTTCAGCCGGATAAAGCCCAGGATGGTAATAGAGGGCAGGTCGATCAGGTAGCTGAAAATGCCGTGGTAGATGATCATGATCTGCACCAGCACGGGGGTAGAGCGGATCACTTCTACATAAGTCGTTGCAATTACGGAAAGGGGATTGAATCGGCTGATGGCAACCAGCAGCCGGTTGTTGCGGGGACGGCCCTGGCGATCCTGGCCCAGAAAACGCAAGGGGCGCACATCGCTCATGCGCATGATCGCCAGCAAAATGCCCAAAATAAAGCCGATAATAACGGTAAACAAAGCCAGCAGCACCGTAACGCCGGTGCCCTCCAGGATCATTCTACCGAATCGGAAAGTTTTTTCAAAACCTTCCCCGGAAATAAAATTACTCATAAACTGAAAACCTCTTTGTTATAAACGCAGGGAATTCCCCCCGGAAAAACCGGGAGGAATTCTGCAGTTTCATTATTCGCCGGTAGGAACCTTGCCGTCCTCATCCAGGATGCCCTGGTAGTTTTCGCCGGCAGCCAGATCCAGAGCCTCAGCCAGGAACTCAGCAAAGTCGCCGTCGTCTACGCACTTGTGCAGGGCTTCGTTTACATACTTCAGAAGGTCCGCATTGCCCTTGGCTACGCCGATTACATTGCCTTCGGCTTCGTAGGGAACTTCGCAAACGATCACCAGATCGGGGTAGTTAGCCTGGTAAGCAACGGCAACATCCCATTCTACATAGGCGCCGTGCAGCTTGCCGGACATAACCTCAGCGATGATGTCAGTAGCCTTTACCAGGGAGATGATGTCTGCGTTGGGGCTGAACTCTTCGGCCAGCTCCATCTGGATGGTGCCGGACTGAGCGCCGATGGAGAACTCTGCCTTGTTGGTGGAAGCCAGGTCGCTAAAGCTGGCGGCGTTAGCCTTGGAGGTGATGAAAGCCTGCTTGCCATCGTAGTAGATGTCGGAGAAGTCCATCTTTTCCTGACGGTCGGGATCGGGGGAGAGGCCAGCCAGAGCCAGGTCAGCCTTGCCGGTACCCATCTCGCCGATGATGCCGTTGAAGTCCATGGGGATAACTTCCAGGGTCAGGCCCAGGTAGTCAGCGATGTACTGAGCCAGAGCCATATCAAAGCCGGCCAGATGGGGGTTACCCTTCTCGTCGATGGCGTAGAACTCATAGGGGGCATAGTCAGGGGAGGTGATAACGGTCAGGTAGCCTTCCTTAACGGTTTTCAGGTTGTACTTGTTTTCGCCGGGGCCCTTTTCTTCTTCCTTAGAGCAGCCGGCCATAAGGCCAAGGATCATAACCAAAGCCAGAAGCAGTGCAAAAAACTTTTTCATAATTATACTCCTTTTATATTGCGCTCCCAAAGGGGAGCTGATTTATGCTGGGATTATATCATGAATAATATGCAATGTCAACTGTATAACAATACAATTGCAACCAGAAAATTCGCAACTATATGGAAAATACTTACAAAAATGAAAATTCCCAGCTGCATAATTGAATATTTGATAGATTGTTCATCTGATTTTTATGGAATTGTGTTGGTTTTAATGGGGAATGAAATGAATATTTATGCACAATAGTATTCAATATAATATCCAAATGTAACCGCTCAGAATCAACCGGATGCGTTTGGAAAGCCTGGAAATTGCTAGGGTTAACAATACAGAAGCTTGAATTTTGTCGGAATAAATCACATTTTTGGATATTTTGCTGGTTGTAAAGAGTAAGCATTTCGGTTATAATATATAAGTTATGTAATTTATGCCTTTATAGGTTTATAGGAGTATATTCAATGAATTTCTCTAGCGCAGAATTAAAAAGCTATCTTCAGCCCGGTAACCATGTGCATCTTGTAGGTATTGGCGGCGTATCCATGCGCCCGCTGGGCCTTGTTTTGAAAGGCATGGGCCTTCATGTTACCGGCTCTGATATGAACAGCTCGGTTTCTACCGATGAGCTGATCGCCAAGGGTATTCAGGTTTCTATCGGTCACCGCCCTGAAAATATTCAGGGGGCCCAATGCGTGATCCGTACCGCCGCTGCCCACAACGATAACCCTGAGATCGCGGCTGCAAGAGCTGTCGGCATGCCTATTTTTGAGCGGGCTCAGGCCTGGGGCGTTATTATGCAGGCTTACCGCAATGCCATCTGCATTTCCGGCACCCACGGCAAGACCACTACCACTTCCATGGTTACCCATATCCTTATGGAAGCGCAGCAGGATCCTACCGTTATGATCGGCGGCGACCTTCCTTTGCTTCACGCCGGCCACAGAGTTGGCAACGGGGATACCATTTTGCTGGAAAGCTGCGAATATTGCGATAGCTTTCTGAATTTCTTCCCCACCCTTGCTGTGATCCTCAATGTAGAAGCCGACCATCTGGACTATTTTAAGGATCTGGCCGATGTGCAGAAATCCTTCCGCGCCTTTGCAAAGCTTTCTTCCGGCGGCATCCTCGCCAACGGTGATGATCCCCATACCCGCCAGGCTTTGGAGGGGATGGATTATGTTTGCTTTGGTACTGAAGCCTACAACCGGGTGCGCGCGGTAAACATTTGCCATCAGTGGCGCAGCTTTGATGTTGTGTGCGATGGGCAGCATTATTGCCACCTGGAGCTGTCTGTTCTGGGCAAGCACAATGCTATGAATGCCCTGGCAGCCGTCGGTGTGGCCTGGATGCTGGGGATTCCCGCGGAAGCTGCCGAGCATGGCCTGGCTACCTTCCATGGCGCTCGCCGGCGTATGGAGTATAAGGGCAAGTATAACGGCGCTAGTGTGTATGATGACTATGCCCATCATCCCGATGAGCTGTGCGCTACCATCGATGCGGTTAAAACCATGGAGCATAGCCGCATGATCGTTGCTTTCCAGCCCCACACCTATACCCGCACCACTGCTTTGTTCCAAGAATTTGTAGCCCAGCTTCGCAAGCCGGATGTTGTGGTTTTGGCGGAGATCTATGCCGCCCGGGAAAGCAATACTACCGGCATTTCCTCCAAGGATCTGGCCGATCAGATCCCCGGCGCCATCTATTGCGCTACCTTGCCTGATGTTACCGAAACCCTTCGCGCTCTGGCCCAGCCTGGGGATGTGATCCTTACCGTTGGCGCAGGCGACATTTACCGGGCAGGAGAAGCCCTTCTTAAATAAAAAATCGGGGTAATCACCCCGATTTTTAGTAAGTTATTGGCTGTCGTCCAGCACCAGGCGGTCAACGCCGCTATGGTGAAATTCCTGCATGTAGCCATTCATGCGGCCAAGCATCTCATCGTAGTTTTCTTCTGTGATCTCCGGGTAGTCCATATCCCTGCGGGATAGCTCTTCGGCCAGGATCTCATAGAAAACGGTGTCTTCATAGGCGTTAATGGCTTCGTGGATGCCGCCATCCATATATGCTCTGGAGGGGTAGGCAACGCCGTTTTCTTTCACGGCAAGCTCCTGCATGTCTTCGTGCAGGCAAAGCTCGAACAGCTTGGATTCAACTGCGTCATAATCGGCAAAGCGATCCATTCTGGTAGAGTTTAATACCCAGTTGCCCATGTAAACCAAGTCCAGCAGGCGGCGGAATTCCTTTTTGCTAAGATGAAGCTCCATATTCTATCTCCTTTCCCGTTTTAGTTTTATGCTATTATATCACAACTCCTGCAAATTTCCAGGGGTAAATTGTAAACATTTACGCATTTCCAATTTCCTACTAAGTGAGGCGAGAGTTATGAACAAACGAAATGTATGCATTCTTTTTGGCGGCGTTAGCCCGGAGCACGCGGTTTCTTTGCGCAGCGCAGAAAGCGTTCTCAACCAGATCGACCAGGAAAATAACTGCGTGTATCCCGTGGGCATTACCCGCAAGGGTAAATGGGTCTATTTTGGCGGCAGCGATTATTCTATGCTCCCTGGCGATATCTGGCTCAGCTGCGAAGCCAACTGCGATGCTATGATCTCCCCGGTTAAGGGCCAGGGCCTGCTGCTGTTTACCCCTGAGGGCATGCAGCAGATTCGTATCGATGTATGCTTCCCGGTGCTGCATGGTGAAAACGGTGAGGACGGCGCTATGCAGGGCCTGCTGAAGCTGGCCGGCATTCCTTATGTTGGCCCCCATGTGGCTGCTTCTGCCGTAGCTATGGATAAAACCCTTACCAAGCTGGTTGCGGACAATGCCTGCATTCCCCAGGCGGATTGGCTTTTGGTGCGCTCCGGCGAGCTGGCTGCCCATATGGACAGCGTGGTAAACAAGCTGGAGAATAAATTCACCTATCCCATGTTTGTTAAGCCTGCGGGCACCGGCTCCTCCGTTGGCGTTTCCAAAGCGGCCGACCGCAACGCTCTTTGCGCCGCCCTTTACGAAGCCGGCCGGTTTGACGATAAGATCCTGGTAGAGGAGTTTATCCATGGCCGGGAAGTAGAGGTTGCCGTTATGGGTAACGACAGCCCCGTAGCTTCTGTTTGCGGCGAGATCGACTCCGGCGCGGAATTTTACGATTACGATGCCAAGTACCTTACCGATACCTCCGTTGCCTATATCCCCGCACGGATCTCGGAGGAAACCGCTGAGCAGGTGCGGGAAGCCGCCATTAAGGTGTACCAGGCCATCGGCTGCAAGGGTCTTAGCCGGGTAGATTTCTTTGTTACCTATGAGGGGGAGCGGATCGTATTCAACGAGATCAATACCCTCCCGGGCTTTACCTCCATCTCTATGTACCCCAAGCTGTTTGGCGCCAGCGGTATTCCCTATACCCAGCTGATCGACCAGCTGCTGGATCTGGCCCAGGAGGCAGCCCAATGAAAAAACCAGTCATGCTGAAGCTGACAGGCCGCCAGTCCTACCTGGATCAAGACCCGGAGGTCATTGAATTGACCACGGAGGGCATTCTGGAAGACTGGGAAAACGGCTGGCGCATCAGCTACGAAGAAAGCGAGCTTACTGGGCTTAAAGGCGTTACCACTACCTTTTACATCAAGCCCGGCAAGGTAACCCTTAGCCGCAGCGGCGCTTTGCGCTCGGAAATGCATTTTGAGGTAGGGCAGTATCACCACAGCTTGTACCAAATGGAGTTTGGCGCGCTGCAGATCACGGTTTACGCCTCCCAGGTAGATTATTCTCTAAACGAAACCGGCGGCACGCTGGATCTGGTCTACGCCATCGATATTGAGAATACCTCTTCCGGCCTTATTATTTACCATCTGGATGTGCAAGCAAAATAAATTAACGGTGCAGCCCGGTTTGGGCTGCACCGTTTTTTAGCTTTCAGGGGTTGTTTGCTGGGAAGGAGTGGATTGCGGAGGGGCTGTTTGCTCCGGCGTAGTTTGCGGGGGATCGGTCTGCTCCGGCGTTGTTTCCGCGGGGGTAGTTTCCGGGGGCGTTGTTGCGGCAGGATCTACGATCAGGCAAATTACTTTATCCCGCTTGACATAGGTAGTTTCTGTAATAAACTCGTTTTTGATGGTATCGCCGGTGGTTTTGCTGATCAGCCTTTTGTAGCTTTTAACTGTATAGCCGGTATAAGGGGTTATGATCACATCGCCGTGGGCGTACCCCTCTTCGTTATTGGGGGGATACTCCTTGTAAACTACATCATAAGGTTCGCTTGCAAGCTCTTTGTAGTAAAGCTCTACATAGTAATCCCGAGTTTCTTTGCCCAGGATCTTTACATAAACATAGCCGCCTTCCATCCAGGCTTGGATCTTAATGGGAGTGGACAGAGGGTTTTTAAATTTATAATCCTGAGAGCCCCAGCTTACCGCGGCATCCATGCCCATGGGGATATAGCTGGATACAAAGCCGTGGGGCGCGCGCACAGTAACATTCATATCCGAAAGCAGGCAAACATAGTAAAGCGTAGAAGATACCTGGCAAATGCCGCCGCCTACGGTATCCACGGTCAGGCCGTTTACATAGCTGGGCGCGGGCAAATAACCCCGCTTTTCTGTGCGTTCACCCAAGGCTTTGTTGTAGGAAAAAACCTCTCCGGGAAGCACCACAGTGCCGTTGATGGCTTCGCAGGCAAGCTTTAGGTTAACATTGCGGTTTGCTTCCGGGGTGTGGGGCGTTTTGTATTCGCCCAGAACATCGCCGTAAAGCTCGTTTTCTATGCTTTCCTGGGTGATTTGAGGCAGCTTTGGCAGGAAGGGGAACTCCAAAGTTTGGCCGTAGCCGCAGCCTTCCATAGCCGCCTGGGCAGCCGGCAGATCGAAGCCGTAGCCGTAAACCTCCGGCGTGATCTCAAAGGTCTTTTCATCCAAAACGGCATCGGCGCTGTCTGTGCATACCAGAGCATAGATCTCTTCCAGGTTGGGAATTTCCGGCTCTACTATGGAGCAATCCATGCTTACATAAAAGTTTCTCTGCCGGTAGCCCTGCAGGATCAGCTGATACAGCTTATCCACATCCAGGCCGTAATCCGGCACGCCCATGGTTACAACCAGCTTTTTTGTGCCAAGGTCGTTAGGGTCATCCGCTTTGGGATCTTCTCCGATAATGGACCAGTGGGTCTTGCTGGGGGCTACTCCGTATTCCTCTTCCAGCGGCTGCAATGCCTGGCGGATGGATACTTCATCCACCGTAAAGTAAGACCAAAGGTTTAAGTCCGTTCCGGGGGAAGCTGCTTTGGCATCCTTCAAAAGCTGCTTGGAATCCAGCCGGATGCCGGCAATATCCGGGGTAAGGGTAATATTTTTGCCCATAACCTCTATGGTCATCAAAGTGTTGCGGTATATTTCTTCCTGGCTGTCCAGATATTTCTGGATCTGCTGCTGTGTTTTCCCCTCCATGCTCCACCCGGATACAGATACGGCAGGGAATTTCTTATTTTCTTTATTGGTAAGCACCAGCGCAAAGATAACCGCTGCGATCAGCACGATGCCAAGCCCAATGGCAACAAAAAGCAGCGGGTTTTTGCTTTTGTTGACTACAGGTTTTCTGCCGGTAAGGCCGTAGTAGGCATCGTCGATTTCCAGCTCTTCCCGGCTGGGCTTTTTTTGCGTATACTTTTTCGGTTGCATATTCAATCCTCCTTTTCGCAGGATAACCACATTTTACCACACATAGATAATTTATACTTTACTAAATTGTTAACGATTCATCCGGGTAAAATTCTGGTATTTACTGATAAAAACCTTGCATTGCTTCAGGCTGTCCACACCGGAAGCCAGCTTCAGCCGAATGGTAGGCACTTTTGCGCTGGCTACCAACTGCACCCTGTTTTTGTATTCTTTCTCTCCGCATAGGGCGCTGAAGGCTTCAAAATGAATGTCCGCCAGGGCAAACAGAACATCTCCGGCTTTTTGCTTAATATCGGTAATGCCAAGCTTTCTGGCGTTGGCTCTGAGCAGAGCGATGTCGATCAAATTCAGCACGCCTTTAGGCGGCTCCCCGTAGCGGTCCACGATCTCGTCCAGCAGATCGTCCGCATCCTCCTGGGTGCGGATAGCAGCCATACGGCGGTACAGATCCATGCGCTCCTCCCCCCGGGAAACAAAGCTTTTGTCTACATTCGCGGTAACATTCAAGTCTGCGGTGCAATCCACTTCTCTGGGCTTTTCGCCCTTTTCTTCCAGAACTGCTTCGTCCAGCAGCTTCAGGTACATATCGTAGCCTACGCTCATCATATGGCCCGATTGCTCCGCGCCCAAAAGGTTACCTGCGCCCCGGATCTCCAGATCCCGCATGGCGATCTTAAAGCCTGAGCCGAACTCCGCAAAATCGCGGATAGCGCTCAGCCGCTTGTCTGCAATTTCTGTCAATGCCTTGTCCGGCCGATAGGTAAAATAGGCGTAGGCATGGCGGGTAGAGCGGCCGACACGGCCTCGCAGCTGATGCAGCTGGCTCAGGCCAAAACGGTCGGCGTTTTCTATGATCAGTGTGTTGGCGTTGGGAATATCCAGGCCGGTTTCAATGATGGTAGTGCATACCAAAACCTGGATCTCGCCGTCTGCCATCGCCTGCATTACTTCGCCCAAGGCATCCTCACTCATCTTTCCGTGGGCTACGGCAACCTGCAGCCCAGGAATGCGCCGTTTCATAGCGGAGGCGCACTGGTCGATGGTTTCTACCCGGTTATGCAGGTAGTATACCTGGCCGCCCCGCTCGATCTCCCGGCGGATGGCATCGTCGATAATAGCGTTGTTATGCTCCATAACAAAGGTCTGCACCGGGTAACGGTCTGCCGGAGGCTCTTCCAGGGTAGACATATCCCGAATGCCGGACAGCGCCATATTCAGGGTGCGGGGGATGGGGGTAGCGGAAAGGGTAAGCACATCCACGCACTTGGCAAGCTCCTTCAGCCGCTCCTTATGGCTTACACCAAAGCGCTGCTCTTCGTCCACGATCAAAAGGCCCAGATCCTTAAATTCAACGGTCTTTTGCAGCAGCTTATGGGTACCGATCACCAGATCGCAGCTGCCGCTGCGCAGGTTGGCAAGGGTGCGCTTTTGCTCCGTAGCGCTGCGGAAACGGGAAAGCACCTCGATATTTACCGGGAAACCCCGGAATCTTGCAATTGCGGTTTGATAATGCTGCTGAGCAAGCACAGTAGTGGGCACCAGAATGGCAGCCTGCTTGCCGTCCATAATGCATTTCATAACTGCCCGCAGGGCTACTTCCGTCTTGCCAAAGCCCACATCCCCGCACAGCAGCCGATCCATGGGGGCAGGGGATTCCATATCGCTTTTGATCTCCCCGATGCAGCGCAGCTGATCGTCTGTTTCCGGGTAGGGGAAATTATCCTCAAATTCCAGCTGCCAGGGAGCATCCGCGGCAAAAGCGTAGCCCTGCTGCCGCTTTCTGGCGGCGTAAAGCTGGATCAGCTCGCCGGCCATATCCTTGGCCGCTTTTTTGGCCTTGGCTTTGGTTTTCTGCCAGGCATCGCTGCCGATCTTATTCAGGCGAACATTGCCGTCCTCGCCGCCGTTGCCAATATATTTGCTGACCATGTCCAGCTGGGTAGCGGGAACAAACAGGGTGTCAGACCCCTGGTATGCGATCTTAACATAGTCTTTTACAGCTCCGTCGATTCGGATCTGCTCCATGGCTACAAAACGGCCAATGCCGTAGTTTTCATGCACGACCAGGTCGCCGGGGGAAAGATCCGTAAAGGAATTGAGCTTTTGCCGGTTGGTGGCAGATTTTTTCTGTTTTTTCTTTGGGGCGCTTCTGGCCAAAAGCTGACCCTCTGTAAGCACAGCCAGCTTCGCGGTAGGATACTCCATGCCAAAGGGCAGGCTGCCCTCTGCCAGCAGGATCTGGCCGGGCTTGGGCATAGCGCTTAGGGGAATGCAAAGAAAAGACGAAAGGCTTTTGCTGCTGAGCATCTGCTGCAAAAGCTCCGCTCTGCGCCGTGTGCCGCAAAGCACAAGAGTTGCAAAATCCATTTTCTGATAATGGGTAAGATCCGCAGCAGCCGTATCCATATTGCCGCCATAGCCGGGAAGCTGCTTGCCGGTTATGGGCAGAAGCTGCTTGGGAAGGCATTGGGCCGGGTAAGAAACGCCGCCGAACGCATCCAGATAAACGGCAGTTACACCCGTTAATTTCTGGCAAAAATCCTCCCATTGGCAAACATAATCGCAAAGCTCGCCGGCTACCAAACCGGTTTGCAGCATGCTGTCGAGCTGCATGCCTACCTCTTCGGTGCGGTTTCTGGCTGCTCTATGCACAGCGCTTTGGTCACAGATCACCCATAACGCGCCGCCGGGGATATAATCCAGAGCAGTGGCCATTTCCGGATAAATGAGCGCCATATACCGGTCGGAAGCTGGGTTATTTAGCCCATTTTCATACTTTTCCAGGTCTTTTTCCAGAGTCTTGATCAGCGGCTCGTTGATCACTTTTCTCCGCCTTTGCCGGGCGATCATACGGCGAAGATCTTCGCATAAGCCCTCTATGCCTTTTTCGTGGAGCCTGGGCTGGGTTTCGCCAATGGGCAGAATTGTTATGGTTTCAATATTTTCCGTACGGCGCTGGGTGTCCGGGTCAAAATATCCCATAGTATCCAGCTCATCGCCAAAAAATTCCATTCTTACCGGCTGATCCGCGGCAGGGGAGAATACATCCACAATATCGCCTCTAACCGCAAACTGCCCCGGGCCTTCTACCATGGGGCAGCGGCTGTAACCGGCGCAGGTGAGGTTTTCCAGAAGCATCAGCTGGTCATATTCTTCGCCGCAGCGCAGGGTAAAGGCGGCTTTTAACAGAACGCTCTTTGGCATGGTGCGCTGGCTAAGGGCTTCCCAGCTCATGATCTGCAGCTGAGTTTCTCCTGCGGCCAGGTCATAAAGCTGGCGCAGCCGTTTCTGCTCCCAGCTGCGGGAAACTACAGCGGTATCGTACAGTGTAAGCTCCCGGCTGGGCAGCACGGGGAAATTCTCACCCAGAAACAGGTTTAATTCCTCCTGAAGCCGCTTTGCCGCCATATCATCCTGGCAGATGATCACCATAGGCGCAGCAGTATGTCTGCGCAGGCCCGCGATCATATGGCTGCGGTTGATCTGACCGATGCCGGATACCGCCGCGCTTTCCTTTCGCTTAAGACCGTCTAAAAGCAGCCGATATTCAGAAATTGTTTGTAGAGAATCTATCAAAATTTCCATGGTTTTCCTCCACGCAGCAATGCGGAAAGGGGAGTTTTGCACCCCTTTCCGTAGGTATTGTGTTAATGCTTAACCGCCGTTATAGCGGTTGGCAGCTTCCATGGTGCCTTTGTCGATAATGCAAAGGGCAGCATCCGCGGCCCTTTCAAGGGCAGGGCCAAGGGCCTTTTCTTCCTGGGCGGTAAACCCGGAAAGCACCCAGTCGGCCAGATCATATTCCGGGTTAGGCTTTGCGCCAACGCCGATCTTCACCCGGGGAAAATCCTGGCTTCCCAGCTCGCCGATGATGGATTTGATCCCGTTATGTCCGCCGGCAGAGCCATCGCCGCGCACACGCAGCCTGCCGGGCGCAAGAGAAATATCATCAAAAAGCACTATGATCCTTTGAGGCGGGATGCGGAAAAAGCTGCTAAGCTGTAAAACCGCTCTGCCGGAAAGATTCATAAATGTCATAGGCTTGAGCAGAAAGAGTTTTATGCCGCCGTAATTTACCTGGGTATAAAGGCCCTGAAATTTCAGCTTATCTATTTTGCAGCCAAGCTTATCCGCAAGAATATCTATCGCCCGAAAGCCGCAATTATGCCTGGATCTTTCGTATTCCCGGCCGGGATTGCCCAGGCCTACGATCAGCCAGCTTTCTTTGGTTTTTCCAAACATGATATGCTTTCGCTCCCTGTTTCAAATTTCATCCTATTATACCATTACCTTATGGGAAAAAGCAAGGATATTTTACCGCTTGGAGCGAAATTATGTTTGATTTTTCCCTTGTGATTTATATGATTATGTGGTATAATATTGGGTACTGAATTCATGCCCCGGGAGAGATAAAATGAACGATAAAATTATAATTAAGGGCGCCAGAGAGAACAACCTGAAAAATGTGGATCTGACCATTCCCAGAGATAAGCTGGTTGTATTTACAGGCCTTTCAGGCTCCGGCAAATCCAGCCTGGCTTTTGATACCATTTATGCGGAAGGTCAGCGCCGCTATGTGGAGAGCCTTAGCTCCTATGCCCGCCAGTTTTTAGGCCAGATGGATAAACCCGATGTAGATTCCATTGACGGCCTTTCTCCGGCCATTTCTATTGACCAGAAAACAACCTCCAAAAACCCCCGCTCTACGGTTGGCACTGTTACCGAGATTTATGACTATTTGCGCCTGCTTTGGGCCAGAGTTGGCATTCCCCATTGCCCCAAATGCGGCAAAGAGATCTCCCGGCAGACGGTGGATCAGATCGTAGACCGGGTAGAAGCTTTGGAGGAGGGAACTCGCTTTATTGTTCTTTCCCCGGTGATCCGGGGCAAAAAGGGCGAGCATGTGAAGGTATTTGAGGATGCCCGTAAGAGTGGTTTTGCCCGTGTGCGTGTAGATGGCATTCTATACGACCTGACGGAAGAGATCAAATGCGAAAAAAACAAAAAGCACAATATTGACCTGGTTGTTGACCGCCTGGTAATTAAGGAAGGCCAGCGCCGCCGCCTTACCGATTCCATCGAAACCGCCTGCAACCATTCCGGCGGCTTGGTCACCATCTTCCTGCCGAATACGGAGATGGAGCTGAGCTTTTCTCAGAACTACGCCTGCGAAGACTGCGGCGTAAGCCTTTCCGAGCTTGAGCCCAGAATGTTTTCTTTTAACAATCCCAGCGGTGCTTGCCCCAGCTGCACCGGCCTGGGCTTTCAGCTGGTAGCGGATGCAGATTTGGTCATTCCCGATAAATCCAAGAGCATTTTTGACGGCGCTATCCAGGCTTCCGGCTGGAGCAGCGCCCGTACGGATTCTATTTTCCGTATGTATTTTGAAGCATTGGCGCAAAAGTACCGCTTTTCTCTTACTGCCCCGGTTAGTACCCTTAGCAAAGAAGCTATGGATGTTATTCTCTACGGCACCAAAGGGGAAAAGCTGCGCATGACCTACAACCGGGGCAGCGGCATGGGCGTTTTGGAGCAGCCCTTTGAGGGCATTTTGCCGAATATCAGCCGCCGCTATACCCAAACCCAGTCCGACGCCGCGCGCAAAGAGCTGGAAGAGTGTATGTCCAGCGCTCCTTGCCCCGACTGTAACGGCGATCGCCTTTCTCCGATCGCCAGAGCTGTAACGGTAGGCGGCATCGGCATTATGGATTTTTGCCGAATGAGCATCCGGGATGCTTTGGATTTTATCAATAACCTTCATTTGGAAGGTAATATGGCTCTGGTGGCCCAGCAGATCGTAAAGGAGATCCAGTCCCGCTTGCAGTTTTTAATGGATGTGGGCTTGCAGTATCTTACCCTTTCCCGGGCAGCGGCCACCCTCTCCGGCGGCGAAAGCCAGCGCATCCGCTTGGCTACCCAGATCGGCTCTTCCCTGATGGGCGTTCTGTATATTTTGGACGAGCCGTCCATCGGCCTGCACCAGCGGGATAACGATAAGCTCCTGGGTACTTTGAAGCACCTGCGGGATATTGGCAATACCCTGATCGTAGTAGAGCACGATGAAGATACCATGCGCGCGGCGGATTATATCGTAGATGTTGGCCCCGGCGCGGGAAGCCATGGCGGCAGTATCGTTGCCGCAGGCTCGTTTGAAGATATTTCTGCCTGCAAGGAATCCATAACCGGCCAGTATCTATCCGGGTTTAAAAAGATTCCCGTTCCGTCTAACCGCCGCAAAGGCAACGGAAAGGCCGTAACCATCCAGGGCGCTACGGAAAACAACCTGAAAAATGTGGATGTTACCATCCCTCTGGGTACGCTATCCTGCGTTACCGGCGTTTCCGGCTCCGGCAAGTCCAGCCTGGTGGGCGAAGTTCTTAATAAAACATTGCTCAATAAGCTCAATCATGCCCGTACCCGTCCCGGCAAATGCCGCTGCGTGCAGGGCCTGGAAAACCTGGACAAGGTGATCGATATTGACCAAAGCCCTATCGGCAGAACGCCCCGCAGCAATCCCGCAACCTATACGGGGCTGTTTAACGACATTCGTGACCTTTTTGCTTCTACCAACGATGCCAAGGTACGCGGCTACGGCCCTGGCAGATTTTCCTTCAATGTAAAGGGCGGCCGCTGCGAAGCCTGCTCCGGCGACGGTCTGGTAAAGATCGAGATGCATTTTTTGGCGGATGTTTATGTTCCCTGCGAGGTCTGCCGCGGCCAGCGTTACAATCGGGAGACCCTGGAAGTTCACTATAAGGGCAAAAACATTTCCCAGGTTTTGGATATGACGGCAGAGGAAGCGGTAGATTTCTTTGAAAACCTGCCTAAGATCCGCAGAAAAGCCCAAACCCTGGTAGAAGTAGGCCTGGGGTATGTAAAGCTGGGCCAATCCAGCACGACCCTATCCGGCGGCGAAGCCCAGCGGGTCAAGCTGGCAACCGAGCTTGCCAGAGTTGCTACGGGCAAGACCATTTATGTGCTGGATGAGCCAACCACCGGCCTGCACGCAGCCGATATCCACAAGCTTATCGATGTATTGCAGCAGCTGGTGGATGCCGGCAATACGGTGCTTGTGATAGAGCACAACCTGGATGTAATTAAAAGCGCTGACTATATTATAGACCTTGGGCCTGAGGGCGGAGATCAGGGCGGTTATGTAGTTGCCTGCGGTACGCCGGAAGAGGTGGCTGCAACGCCTGAAAGCTATACCGGGCAGTACCTCAAGCGTTATTTGTAAAGAAGAATCCCCCACCTGAAAGGGTGGGGGAAAGAGAATCATTTCAGTAATTTTGGCGCGTAAAGCTGGGCGGGCAAGCTGTCTGCCAGCTCCACCAGGCAATGGGCGTGGTGACCGGTGTAATCTATGCGCATAACGGGGGAGCGAAGGGGCATATCCTTTGTTTCCAGGGAGATGGACATGGTGATCTTTGTGCCGGCGTCTGGCAAGATCTCCATCAGCAGCGCGCCGCCATGCATAGCTGCTGCGCCCTTGGCAACAACAATGCCCAATCCAATACCTTGGCTGGCATCTTCCAGCCCGGGCATTCTGCGGTAGCGCTGATACAGAGTTTTGCGTATTCCCTGGGGGATTCCGCTGCCTTTATCTTTCACGGTAATGTAAAGCCGCTTTTGGGAAGCTTTTACAGTTACTTCTACGCCGGCTTCTTTTCCGCCGAACTTTATGGCATTGGAGATCAGGTTGTAAATGCCCCGCTCCAGCTTGTCCCGGTCGATGGGGCCGTATACAGCGTTTTCCGGGCAGCTATATGCAAAGGCAATTCCGGCTTCATTGCAGGTGGATTGGATCTGCTCCAGCATTTCCTGTAGTACCTGAGTGATATTTGCGTATTCCCGGCGCACATCTGTTCCGTTTACAAACCGGCCAGCGTCCGACATATTGCTGACCAGCCTGAGCATTTGGTGCATGCTCTGGTTTACAGCGGCAGCTTGCTGGCACGCCGCATCGTCACTGTTTTCAGGCAGATCCCTGAAAAGCCTTTTGGTAAGCATCATCATTTCGGCAAGGGGGGCTCGAAGCTCCCTTGCTGCCAAAGCATAGGCTTGCAGCGGGCTGTTTTCGCCGTTACTTTGGCAAACGAACAGATGCGCGCCATCTTCGGCGGTAATATCCGCGCTGTAGGGCTCTTCCATCAGAAGCAAGGTTACGCTTAAACAGCCATGGGTAAAGGCTCTGTATTCTTCTTCTCCCGCGGTGATCAAAGGGAATATTTCCGTTCCCGCAGTGACCATCAGGGCTTGGGCGGTGCTGTTTGCTTGAATAACTGTTCCGTTTTCCACAAAGAACGCAGGCGCAATATAATGGGCCAGAATATTGCTCATACTTTGCGAATGTTCCATTGCGCACCTCCTGTATGAGTATCATGTGCAATAAAGCGGTAAATAACAAAAAGGTTTTCGATGCTTTTCGACCGCTTTCGACACAGCTATTGTATAAAATAATTATGAAAATAGCAAGAGGTAACCCAAAATGAATGAGAAAAATATAAATTCATCCGCCGGCCATCGCAGCCGGGTAAAGGCCAGGTATAAGGCGGAGGGGCTGGATAATTTTAAGGATTTTCATGCTTTGGAGCTTTTGCTCTTTTACGCCATCCCCCAAAAGGACACCAAGCCTTTGGCGAAGGAATTGATCTCCCGTTTTGGCTCGTTTCCTCTTGTTTTGGAAGCTCCCATGGAGGAGCTTATGAAGGTGGAGGGCATCGGCGAAAATGCCGCTCTTTTCCTCAAGCTCGTTGCGGATGCCGGCAGATACTATCAGGTTAAGAAGGAAGCGGATGTCCGCATATTGGCAGATGCGGAAAGCTACGGACGCTACCTGGTTCCCAGATTTCAAAACCTGCGCCATGAAACCGTAATGCTGCTTTGCCTGGATGCAAAATGTAAGCTTCTTTGCTGCAGGGAGATCGCCCAGGGCAGCGTGAACTCGGCTAACATTTCTACCAGGAGCATTGCGGAAATTGCCTTAAGCGTGAATGCTTCTACCGTGGTTTTGGCCCATAACCATCCCAGCGGTCTGGCGATTCCGTCCCGGGAGGATATCGTTACTACCCAGCGCCTTGCCAGCGCACTTGCGGCGGTAGACATCTATTTGGCAGATCATATTATCGTTGCGGATGATGACTATGTTTCTATAGCTCAATCCTGCAGCATTCACAAGGGAGGTTAACTGTTTTGGAGCAGTTTCAGCTTGTTTCGGAATATCAGCCCGCAGGCGACCAGCAGACCGCTATTGAAGGCCTTGTAAACGGCGTAAACTGGGGCTTGCGTGAGCAAACTTTGCTGGGCGTTACCGGCTCCGGAAAGACCTATACCATGGCTTCTGTGATCGCAAAGCTCAACCGGCCCACCCTTGTGCTGGCCCATAACAAAACCCTGGCTGCCCAGCTATGCAGTGAATTTCGGGAGTTTTTCCCCAATAATGCTGTAGAATACTTTATTTCCTACTATGACTACTACCAGCCGGAGGCTTATATAGCCCATACTGATACTTATATCGAAAAGGATGCTTCCGTTAACGAAGAGATCGACCGCCTGCGCCACAGCGCAACCTCTGCGCTGTTTGAGCGGCGGGATGTGATCGTAGTCAGCTCTGTCAGCTGCCTATACGGCCTGGGCGACCCTATCGACTATAAAAGCATGGTCATTTCCCTGCGGGTAGGCCAGCAGCGGCCTATGGACGATATCCTGCGTAAGCTTACCGAGATCCGCTATGAGCGCAACGATATGGATTTTTCACGCAATAAGTTCCGTGTGCGGGGAGATACACTGGAAGTTTACCCGGCCTATTGGTCCGGTAGGGCTATCCGGGTAGAGTTCTTTGGGGATGAGATCGACCGTATCAGCGAGATCAACGCGGTTTCCGGCGTGGTTGAGCGGTTTATCGACCATGTGGCTATTTATCCTGCCAGCCATTATGTGGCTTCAAAAGAAAAGCTCCACCGGGCTATGGTGGAGATCCAAAAAGAGTGCGATGAGCAGGTAGCTATGTTCCATAGTCAGGGCAAGCTCCTGGAGGCTCAGCGCATCGCCCAGCGCACCGCTTACGATCTGGAGATGCTAACGGAGATCGGCTTTTGCAACGGCATCGAAAACTATTCCCGGGTGATCCAGGGCCGTCAGCCCGGTACGCCCCCCACAACCCTTTTGGATTATTTTCCTGAAGATTTCCTGCTGTTTGTGGATGAGAGCCATGTTACTCTGCCCCAGTGCCGTGCTATGTACGCAGGCGATCGCAGCCGCAAGGATGCGCTTGTTAACTACGGCTTCCGCCTGCCCTCTGCCTATGATAACCGGCCGCTGAATTTTGAGGAATTTGACAGCAAGCTCAATCAGGCGATCTATGTTTCCGCTACTCCAGCGGAATATGAGCGCAGCCGCTCCGGGCAGATCGTGGAGCAGGTGATCCGCCCAACAGGCCTGCTGGATCCTGTTATCGAGGTCAAGCCTATTGAAGGTCAGATCGACGATTTGATCGGCCAGATCAATCAGCGCACCAAGCGCAATGAGCGGGTTTTGGTTACTACCCTTACCAAAAAAATGGCAGAGGATCTTACGGTCTACCTTCAAAAAGCCGGCATCAAAGTGCGCTATATGCACTCCGACATTGGCGCAATGGAGCGCATGGAGATCATTCGTGACCTGCGCATGGCAAAGTTCGATGTGCTGGTTGGCATCAACCTTTTGCGCGAAGGCTTGGATCTGCCGGAGGTTAGCCTGGTAGCCATATTGGATGCGGATAAAGAAGGCTTCCTGCGCAGCGAAACCAGCCTGATCCAAACGGTAGGCCGTGCAGCCAGAAATGCCGAGGGCAAGGTAATTATGTATGCCGATAAGATCACGCCCTCTATGCAGGCGACGATAGATGAAACGGAGCGCCGCCGGGCCATCCAGGATGCATATAACAAAGCTCATGGCATTGTTCCCAAAACGGTTATTAAATCTGTTCGGGATCTCATTGAGATATCTTCCTCTACCGCTGAGCGCAAGGGCCGCAGCGGCATTAAGATGACCAAGGCAGAGAAGGAGAAGGAAATTGCCCGCCTGGAAAAGCAGATGAAGGAAGCTGCCCGCATGATGGAATACGAATACGCGGCGATCCTGCGGGATCAGATCATCGAATTGCGGGGAAATGGAATATCCTGACAAAATTTTTCTGCTTATTTATACCTAGTTCACAATTGCTGTTTATTGTTTGAATGGAAATTGTTTTCAAAATAAAGGGGAACTCATAATATGTTAAAACTAACCGATATCGTAAAGCATTACGATTCCGGCGCAAACAAGGTTGAAGCCCTCAAGGGAGTCAGCATCGCTTTCAGGCCCTCCGAATTTGTTGCTATTTTGGGCCATTCCGGCTGCGGTAAAACCACACTGCTGAACATCATTGGCGGTTTGGACCGTTATACCTCCGGCGATCTGAGCATCCGCGGTAAATCTACCAAGGAATATAAATCCAAGGATTGGGATACCTACCGCAATCACAGCGTTGGCTTTGTTTTCCAGAGCTATAACCTGATCCCGCACCAGAGTGTTCTTGCCAATGTTGAGCTGGCGCTTACCCTTTCCGGCGTGAAACGAAGCGAGCGCAAGGCAAAGGCAAAAGCCGCCTTGGAAAAGGTAGGTCTTGGCGATCAGCTTCATAAAAAGCCCAACCAGCTCTCCGGTGGCCAGATGCAGCGCGTTGCCATCGCTAGAGCCTTGGTGAACGACCCCGAGATCCTTTTGGCAGACGAGCCTACCGGCGCGCTGGACTCTGATACCTCCGTGCAGATCATGGATATTCTGCGTGAAGTAGCTAAGGATCGTCTGGTTATTATGGTTACCCATAACCCTGAGCTGGCAGACGAGTATGCCAGCCGTATCGTCCGGCTGCATGATGGCCTGATCACTGCCGATTCTAACCCCTATAACGCAGAAGAGGAAGAAATTCAGCCGCAAGTGAAGAAAAAGCGGGCGTCCATGTCTATGCTTACTGCGTTTATGCTTTCGCTGAGCAACCTGATGACCAAAAAGGGCCGCACGATCATGACGGCCTTTGCCGGCTCTATCGGTATTGTAGGCATTGCGCTGATCCTCAGCATTTCTACCGGCGTAAACAACTATATCGAGGATGTTGAGCGGGATACCCTTTCCAGCTATCCCATTACCCTGGAAGAAACCGCTTTGGACCTTACCAGCATGATGACCGCCATGGGCTCTATGTCCGAAAAGGGTCAGCAGGAGATCCCTCAGGGCAAGGTTTATTCCCAGAATATCATGTCCGGCATGATGGATATGGTTTTCAGCAGCGCTACTACCAATAACCTGGCCGAATTTAAGGCTTTTGTAGAGAGCGGTAAAAGCGGTTTGGAGCCGCTTACTACGGAGATCCGCTACCGCTATTCTACACCTTTGAATGTTTATAGCAGCGATACCTCCAAGGGTGCTTACCGTGTAAACCCCAGCGCTGTTTTTGAAAACATGGGCATGAGTATGGGCTCTGTTGACGGAATGCCTACCATGACAATGGATGTATGGCACCAGCTTACCGGCAATAAGGAGCTGTTAAAGAGCCAGTATCAGGTAGTAAAGGGAAGAATGCCCCAGCAATGGAATGAAGTGATCCTTGTTCTGGATAAGAACGGCGGTATTACCGACTATACGCTTTACGCCCTGGGCATTTTGGACATAGCGCCCCTGCAGGAGGCTATGCAAAAGAAGATGATGGGCGAAGATGTTTCCATCGACACCACCATGCAAACCTTCTCTTACGATGAGTTTATTGGCAAGACCTTTAAGCTTGTGCCTAGCAGCAGCTATTACCAGAAGGAAAACGGCGTCTGGGTAGATAAGAGCCAGGATCCGCTGTACATGAGCGCTCTTGTTTCTGCCGCAGAGGAGCTTACTGTAGTTGGCGTTGTAAAGCCCTCTGAAGATGCTTCTATCGCTACCAGCTACGGCGTGATTGGCTATACGGGAGAGCTGATGGAGCATCTGATCCAGGTAGTAGACAACAGCCAGGTGGTTGCGGAGCAGAGAGCCAACCCTACTGTGGATATCCTTACCGGCAGACCCTTCCCGGATCCCAACGCTGAGCCGGTGATCTACAGCTTCGATCAGATCCTGGCTATGCTTCCTTCTATGCCCCAGGAGCAGCAGACCTATATCCAGGGCATGATCGCCCAGATGCAGGGCTACGGCATGCCAGAAGAAGAGATCGCTGCCAATATTTCTATGAGCATGGCCAGCGCCTCAACTGCTACTCTGGAGGACAACCTGAAGACCTTTGGCGTATCCGATCTGCAGGATCCCTCCGGTATTATGCTGTATCCCATCGATTTTGAAGCGAAGGATGCCATTACTGACATCATTGCCGATTATAACTCCGCCAAGCCTGAAGAAGAGCAGATCGTCTATTCCGACATGGTTGGCGCTATGATGTCCAGCGTTACTACCATTATCAATGCTATCAGCTATGTTCTCATCGCTTTCGTAGGTATTTCTCTGGTTGTATCTTCCATTATGATCGGTATTATTACCAATATCTCTGTTTTGGAGCGCACCAAGGAGATCGGTATTCTGCGAAGTGTCGGCGCATCCAAGCGGGATATCAGCCATGTATTCAATGCTGAGACCCTGCTGGTTGGCCTTGCCGCAGGTTTGGTAGGCATTGCCCTTACTGAGCTGCTGATCATTCCCATCAACCTGCTGCTGCACAATGTGGCAAAGATCGATGCCAGCGCCTATTTGCCCCCGGTTGCCGCTGTTATACTCGTTTGTATTTCTATGCTGCTTACCGCGATTGCCGGCCTTGTGCCTGCCCACAGCGCTGCCAACAAAGATCCCGTTGTTGCCCTTCGCACCGAATAACCAAAAAGGCTCTGCCGAATTATCATCGGCAGAGCCTCTTTTATTCTTCAATTTTTATAAACCGGGGCCCTTTGTAGCCATCTTTTTCCACATGCTCGTTCCACATGGCCGCCGGCCTTACCCAAAACCCGCCTTCGCCGTACAGCGCTTTGTATACCACCATTGGCTCTAAAGTTTCCGAGTGTTTGGCGATGGCGAGTACCTCATATTTGTTGCCCTTAAAATGGCGGTATATTCCAGGCTTGATTTCCATACACGATCCTCCTATAAAAATGCACCGGCAGATTATTTGCCGGTGCATTTATGGTTTTAGTTTCGGTTTTGATCCTTGACAGAAACGGCATCGAAAATGTCTTCATAAATGCCGGGATCGGAGATCAGGCGGCTGCCAAATACGGTCAGGCGGCCCTGGCGCACATAGCTGCCGTACACATTCATCCAGGGGGTCTCATCCTCACAGAAGCCTACAAAGTAGGTAAAGCCGGATGCGGTAAGGGTTTCAAACTTGCTGCCGGAGTAGCCAATACCGGGCTCGGCGATGTCGCTGTCAAGCGCGTAAACCAGAGTATCTACGGGGCCAAGAATAGGCTCTACCTCGGCCTTCCAGGCCTTGAGATCTTCTTGGATAGAGGCAATGTCCAGCTCGCCGTAGCGCGTGTTGCCGTAGGTATAGCAGGCGAAATCATAGCCCATTTCCTTCAACTTAGTAGCTACAGCGGTTGCCTTGGCTACCTGGTCTTCATAATAGTCAGTACCCTTTTTATCCTTGATGGTGGGGTTGGTCTGATAGCCAAACAGATAATGTCGGCCGGTAACAGCAAGGGTAGCTCTGGCGCCGTGGTAAGAAAATTCAGGATGCTCTGCAATGAAAGTCTCCAGAATGGGAACCAATTCATAATCGCCTACATTCTGGTTGTTCTTGCGGTCGGTATACTCGGCAGCGATCTTGCCGGAGTTGGTAATAACCAGGCGGTTTGCAAAGCCGGTAATGCTGTCTGTATCGCCGTCGCCGTTGTTGTCGTACAGATAGCTGGGGGAGTTATGGGTCTGGGTGATCATAATGGGCTTCTTGCCGGCAGGGAGGTAGAGGGTCTTAGCCGTGTATGTTACGACACCGTCAGCGCTCACAGTTTTCTCTACAATATCATCCATGCCAACCAGGATATAGCCATTATCATAAAGGCTTTCCAGAATTGCGCGGAACTCATCTACAGTGATAAAGTTGTATTTAATGGTGCTTTTGTAAACAGGGTCCGCAAAGGAGCGTGCAGGCTCGGCAACAAGGTGGTGCATAGAAAGGTGGGCAACCTTGCTGGGATCAGACCAGGCCACCATAGCTTTCTTAGCTTCCTCATATTCGTTGCGCTTTTCTACCAGCTGGGTAAATTCGTTAAAGCGGGCTTCGTTGGAGAAGCTGTCCAGGATCGCAATGGCGCCATCGTAATCAAAGGTCGCTGCCTTCTTGTCTGCTTCCAGGATCAACGAGGCCGCTTCCTGATCCAGCTGCAGGTGGTAAGCCTGCTCAGACTGGTGAGCATGGATGCTGGAAGCCTTGGCCGCTTCCTTGCGCTTCTTGGATTTGGAAGAAAGGGTAAAAATTACTACAAGCACCAGAATGACAGCAATAGCGATCAGGATAAAAGGCAGATAGGATTCCTTAAACTGCTGCATTTTGCTGCGGCGTCTGCGGCGGGCATTGGCAGGCCGGCGGTTTCCGCTGCTCTGCTGGGCGCTGCGCTGGCCGGCGGGACGCTGCCGGGCAGGCCGAGCCTGGGGCGCTGCACTTTGCTGGGCCATGCTCTGCTGCGTATAGGCAGCATTATCGTATGCAGGCTGCTGATTCTGGGGATTCAGGCTGGGATCAAAGCCGTTATTGTCCATAAATATATCCTCCTTTGGGAAAAATGCATAAGGGATACGAAATGTGGGTACATTCCAGTTCTATTTTACTACCTTTTCCATAAAAAGGCAAGCAGTTTTCGCAGATAATGCCAATAGGCAAAGAAAAAAAGCATTTTTCTTGCATTTGCTGTTACTTTAGAGTATGATAATACAAAGAAAATATAGGAGAATAGCTATGGAAAAAATAACAAGCTTTACCATTGACCATATTCGCCTGCAGCCCGGTGTCTATGTATCCAGAAAAGACCCGGTGGGCGATGGTGTGGTTACTACCTTTGATCTTCGCATTACCAGCCCCAATGACGAGCCGGTTATGAATACCGCGGAGATCCATGCTATAGAGCATCTGGCAGCAACCTTCCTGCGAAATCATCCCCAGCAAAAGGATAATATACTGTATTTTGGGCCTATGGGTTGCCGTACCGGCTTTTATTTGCTGATGAAAGGCGATCTGTCCTCCCGGGATATTTTGCCCTTGGTTACCGATTGCTTCCGCTTTATCCGCCATTATGAGGGTCAGATCCCCGGCGCCAGCGCAAAAGATTGCGGCAATTACCTGGATATGAACTTACCCGCTGCCAAATATTGGGCCAAACGCTATGGGGCGCTTTTGGAGAATATCTCTGAAGATCACCTGGTTTATCCGGAGTAAAGGAGAAATGATATGAAGCTTGGAATTATCGGCGCAATGGATGTAGAGATCGCAACGCTGCGGGAAAATATGACCAATATGCAAGCGGTAGAAAAGGCCGGTATGGTCTTTTACTGCGGCAGCCTGAATGGGCTGGAGTGCGTTGTTGTTCAGTGCGGCGTAGGTAAGGTCAATGCCGCGCTGTGCGCCCAGTGCCTTTGCGATTTGTTCGCTGTTAGCCATATTGTCAATACCGGTGTGGCTGGTTCATTAAATGCCCAGCTGGACATTGGCGACCTGGTTATCAGCCAGGATGCTATCTACCATGATTTTGACTGCCATGTGCTTAACGGAAGCTATGTTGTCGGCCAGGTGCCTGGGCTTAGTGTGCGGGCTTTCCCGGCGGATGAAGGCTTGATCCGCATGGCTTTTGCCGCGGCAGAAGCGGTCAACCCCGGCCACAACCGCATTGGCAGAGTTGCCAGTGGTGACCAATTTATTTGCTCCAAAGAGCAGAAAACCAAGATCATTTCCGATACCGGCGCGTTTTGTACGGAAATGGAGGGCGCGGCCATTGCTCACGGCGCATGGCGCAACGGCGTACCGTTTGTTATTCTTCGGGCTATCTCAGATAAGGCAGATGATAGCTCCGAAATGGATTACCCAACCTTTGAAGCCATCGCCGCCAAGCGCTGCGCTTTGATCACTATGATGCTGGCTGAAACGCTGGCGGGTATGTAAAGCAAAAAGATCCGGCAAAGGAACACCTTTGCCGGATCTCAGAGTGTCGATAAAGCCCCAAACCGTCAAAATGCGATTTTGAGCAGTTTGGAGCGAATTTCCAGAACTGTAGCTTAT
>JAFSBW010000071.1 GCA_017437095.1 Oscillospiraceae bacterium | reverse complement strand
TTGTTGAAATTGACCTCGCCGCCCTGCACATAAGCCTTCATGCCGTTGCAGTATACCAGGCCCTCAAATACCAGATCGTTAACGCCCTGGTTGAAGTAATAGTATACGCCTTCCTGCTTGGTAATGCCGGTAAAAGCGGTGTTTACATGGCCAGCCTTAATCAGATATTTTGTGCCCTCATACTCCATAAGGCCGTCGTAGCTCATTTGCACCTGGCCTGCCAGCACATACCAGCGCCCGGCGGAGTTTTCTACCAGGCCGGTGAAATCTTCGGCAATTTCGCCGTCAATATAATAATAGTAGTTGCCGTCGTCGGCCTTATGCAAGCCCTGCTTGGGCGCTTCGGGCGCCACATATTCCGGGTCGGCTGCGCCGCATACGGTGCAAGCGCCAGCCGAGTAGCTATGGCCGGTGGCCGCTACAAAAGCGTCCACATAGCTGCTGCCGCATTCGCAGGTGTAGGTGGTATAGCCCTGGGCGGTGCAGGTAGGGGCGGTAACGGCAGCGGTATAGCTGCATTCATGCCAGTTGGGGTCAGCTGCGCCGCATACGGTGCATTTTCCCTGGGAATAGCTATGGCCGGCAGCGGGGGTAAAATCGTCCACATAGCTGTCGCCGCAAGCGCAGGCGTAGACGGTATAGCCGCCGGAGGTGCAGCTGGGGGCTTTCACGGCTGCGCTGTAATGATGCCCGGTAGCAGGAATGGCTTCCGTATAACTCTCGCCGCAGGCGCAGGCAAAGGTCTTTACGCCACCAGAGGTGCAGGTAGGGGCGGCGGTAACGGTTTCGGTGTAGCTATGGGTATGCTCCTGGGCGCTATCCGGGGTATAGAACATATAATACAGGAAGATCTGGCTGTCGCCCCGCTTCAGGGTGTGGGCCCCGGCGGCCAGGGGGATGGTAACGGTGTTGTCGTCGTTTACAGTGTAGCGGGTGCCGTCCAGGTCTACGGTACAGCCGGCGGCAACGATGCCGTTCAGGCCGGTTTCGTGGAACACCAGCACCAGCTTGCCCGCGCTGGGGGCGGTAAAGGTAACGCTGGTGGTGCTTTCCAGCTTCAGGCACTGGGTAAGGGTAAGGCCGTTGTAGCTGACGGTGCCCTTTTGGCTGAGGTTGCCGGAGATGGTGTAGAAAGAGCTGCTCAGGCCGCTTTCGGTAAAGTTATGCACATAATCGCCCTCGCTGGGGGTAGGGGTCTCGCCGGGGGTAGAGGGCTCTTCGGCATCGGAGCGGTTGGCAAAATCCATAGGCCCGGCATTTGCCAGCACATTGGCCTTGGCCAGGGCGGCATCCTCGTCCAGCAGGTAATCGCCGCTGGCGATATAGCCCAGGGAGGCATCGGTATCAAAGTTGGCAAAGCGGTTGCCGGAGCTTACGGTCTGGCTCTTGCTGGTTACGGTCTTGATGTCGCTGGCGGTAGCGCCGGTGCAGTTGGTAAAGGTGTTCATATAGCTTTTGCACACGCCGCCGTTAGAGCTATTGGAGATATTCTTGCTGTTGATATAGGTGTTGTATTCGCTGAAGATGTAGCAGTTGGCCCGCAGGCTCATGCAGTAGGAGGATTGCCCCTCGGTAAGGTTATTGTATACGTGCATATTGGCCTGGCGGCCCAGCGGGCCACGGGATTCGCAGTTTTTCCAGTGGTTATGGTGCCAGGTTACATGGTACTGCAGGTTTTCATCGCCGCCGCCGATCAGGTGGGTCTTGTGATATTTTTCAAAGTAGTTGTAGCTCATGGTGTGGTACTGGGCCCATTTATAGTCCACAGCGCCGTCGCCCTCGGCCTTATCCTGATCCTGGGAGGCATCGGGCAGGTTGGACGGGCCAAAGAAGGCGCAGTTATGCACCCAGGTATGCTCGATGGGCTCGGTAAGGGGATAGGAGGAGCTTTTGCCGGAAATGCCGATACAGTCCTCGGGAACATTTTTAAAGGTAAGGTTGCGGAACTCAAAGTTGCGGCTGTAGCCCTTGGCATAGTCGCCGCTCTGAGCGCCTACAGAGAAGCCCCAGCCGTCCACGGTGGCATCCGTGCCGATGCCCTCGATGGTGATGTTTTTGCAGCTTTGCATACCGGCCATGCCGCCGTTGTCATCGGGGTTTCCGCCGTAGTCGTAAGAGCCCCAGGCGGTAACGCCCGCGGGCTGGGTCACCCGGCCTACGATGCGCACCACCAAAGGCCTGTTTTCTTCCGCCAGCTTTTTCAGGATATCGCCGTTGGTGTTGGCCTTGCCGCCGTTTTTGGAGGCCTTGCCGCTGGTGTTGAGGATATTGCCAATGCCGGTAACGGTAATGCCGCCGGCAGTTACGGAAACGGAGTTTTTGTTTTCGTCGGTAACATAGACGATCACGGCGTTGTCTTTTACTGTGCCGTCGTCTTTGTATGCGCCTACGCCCTGGGTATAGTTCCAGTGGGCAAAGCCGGAGCGGTCAAAGGCGGTTACCTGAATGCCGCTTTGGCTGTAGGTAACGCCCCCGGCGGTTACGGTAAGGGAATAAGTGCCGGCTTTCAGGCCGGGGATATCGATGCGCACGCCGCTGGCGGTATCGCGCACCAGAAACTGCAGGTCCTGCCCGGTAAGCTGGCCGGTCATAGCGCCGGAGTAGCTTACGGCGGTAACGGAAGCGTCGGTTACGCCTTCGATTTCGGCGTAGAGGCTTTCGTTCCAGCCGCCTACAAGGCTGAAGCTGCCTGCGGCCTGGGCTTTGGGGGCGACGGCAAGGCAGCTAAGAGCCATGACCAGCGCCAGAGTAAGGCAAAGCAGATTTCTTCCAAATTTTCGCATAGGTTTTCCTCCTAAAATAAGCATAGGGCATACTTTTCATAATTATAATAATGTTACCATAAGCCAGGCCCAAAAGCAATACGGCAAGGAAAAAACTGGATGCATGATTCTGCGCCCAAAGCAAATAATAAGGGCGTAATCATAATTAAGGAGGAAAAGGTTTATGAATTGCCATGCCAACAAGAGCATCGAATGCACCGTAAAGCAGTGCGTACACCACTGCGACGAAGCCAACTACTGCTCCCTGGACAGCATCCTGGTAGGCACCCATGAGCAAAGCCCCAACATGGATCAATGCACCGACTGCAAGTCCTTCCGCAGAAAGTAAAGGCAAGAGGCGGCCCGCATAGGGCCGCTTGCGTGGGTCGGAAAATTCGTTGCGGTAGGGGCGACCATCGGTCGTCCGTAATGTAAGAGTTAGGATTTATCCCAAATTGTTGGAAAAAGCTATGCTCTGCTGCCGGACGAGCAATGCTCGCCCCTACGGTTGTATTTTAACGAGATAGGTTTTTCGACACGCTGAAGCGGCCCAATGCGGGCCGCTTCTTTGATACTTGACGAAGGCAAAAAAGAAAGCTATGATATTAAAAAAGTTACCTTTCGTACATACTTATGTCATAAAATCCCGCTAAACTAGCCCTATATGATATTAAGGAGGCTCTTTATGGATAATTGGGAAAACAAAGAAGGCCAGCAGCTGGCCCAGGAGGCGGCTAACTGCCAAGAAGCAACCGCCGCGCAAGCCCCCGCTGCAGAAGCTGCCCCTGCTATGGAAGCCCCGGCCCAGCCGGCAGCGCCCCAGCAGAACGCTGCGCAGCAAAGCTATGTTCAGCAGCCCTTTACCCCCGGCTACAGCGCTCCCGGCGGCTATTATGGCCAGCCCTACGGCGCAACCCCCTACAATTATAATTATAATTCTGCTCCCTATACGCCGGGCTACTATGGCTATACCCCCGGCTATACTCCGCCGGCCAAAGCCCCTGCCGCGCCCAAGGCCAAGGCAAAAAAGCCCCATAAATTCCTGCGCTTTATGGCGGCAGCCCTGGCTGTGGTGCTGGTAGCGGCTCTCAGCGGCGGCATTACCGCAGCCTGCCTGGAAGACAGCTACACCCGGGATGCTCAGCAGATGCAAAGCCAGCTGGATAAAAACGCCCGGGAGCTGGAGCAGCTGCGCCGGGAGCTTTCCGCCCTGAACGGCCAGACCCCCTCTTTGGTGCTGCCCTCCCAGGGCGAGCTGCCTGAGGGGACATATACCCCCGCCCAGGTATACAGCGCCTGCGTAGGCAGCGTGGTATTTATCAGCAATCAGGAGCTTTCCCGCCTGGGCGGCTATGCCACGGTAGGCACAGGCTCCGGCTTCATCCTTACCTCTGACGGCTATATCGTATCCAACCACCATGTGGTGGATGGGGCGGAGCGGCTGCTGGTAACCCTCAGCGACGGCCGGGAGCTGGAAGCTAAGCTGGTAGGCTCGGACAATATCAACGATGTGGCGGTTTTGAAGGTAGAAAGCGATGAGCCTCTGCCCGCGGTAAACATCGGCAGCAGCAGCGCCCTGAACATTGGCGACCAGGTAATGGCCATCGGCAACCCCCTGGGCACTCTTACCGTTACCGCTACCGTTGGCTATGTCAGCGGCAAGGATCGCCCGGTGAATACCGACGGCATCGTGATCGATATGCTGCAGACTGACGCGGCCATCAACTCCGGCAACTCCGGCGGCCCGCTGTTTAATATGTACGGCCAGGTTGTGGGCATTACCACCGCCAAGTATTCCGGCACTACCAACTCCGGCGCTTCCATCGAGGGCATCGGCTTCGCCATCCCCATCGACGATGTGTACGGCATGATCGATGATTTTATGAACCACGGCTTTATTACCGGCGGCTATCTGGGGGTTATGGTCTCCAGCATCGACCCGGACGCGGCCCAGGCCTACAATCTGCCTGTTGGCGCTTATGTCAGCCAGGTGACAGCCGGAAGCTGCGCCGAAAAGGCGGGCATCAAGGTGGAGGATGTGATCACCGATCTGGGCGGCTACCCGGTACAAAACCTGGCGGATCTTACCCGGGCGCTGCGCAATTTCCAGGCGGGCGAAGCGGTGAGCATAACGGTATACCGCTCCGGTGAGTATTTGGAGCTGACCGCCGTGCTGGATGCCAAGCCCGTAAGCTGAGGGCATCAGGGCCTTGCCTTTTTGGAAAAGCTATAGTATAATGGTTTGACATTTCTTTGGGAGGCGAGTGCATTGGCCGACAAACAAAAGAAAAAATGGACAGGCAAGCGCATCAGCCTTACGGTGCTGTGCGTGGTGCTGGCGCTGCTGCTGGCGGTGGCCATTGCGGCGGCGGTAGCCCTGAGCTGGATGTTCGGCAAGCTGGGCAAGGTGGATAACACCCCCATGAGCCAGGAGCAGATCCAGCAGGATATTATCCGCAATACCGACCCTGTCGACCCCAACTTTACCGGCGTTGAGCTGGACCCTGACCAAGTTTGGCAGACCAAGCCCAACATCACCACCCCGGCGGCAACCCAGCCGCTGAAAAGCGAAAAAGAGGTTTTGAACATCCTGCTTATCGGTCAGGACCGCCGCCCCGGCGAGGGCCGGGCCCGCAGCGACAGTATGATCCTTTGCTCCATCGATATCAAGCAGAAGACCGTGGTGCTTACCTCTTTTCAGCGGGATACCTATGTGCGCTTTCCCGATGGCCATGCCGACCATAAGCTGAACTCTGCCTACCAGTGGGGCGGCATGCCCCTGCTGGATGAAACCCTGAAGCTGAATTTCGGCGTGGAGATCGACGGCAATATCGAGGTGGATTTCAACCGCTTTACCCAGCTGATCGACCTGGTAGGCGGTGTGGACATTGCCCTTACCGACGCGGAAGCCGCCTGGCTGATCCGGGGCGGCACCTCCGTGGTGCCGGGCATGAATCACCTGACCGGGGAGGAAGCCCTGAATTATGCCCGCATCCGTAAGCTGGATAACGACTTTGGCCGCACCAACCGCCAGCGCAAGGTGATTACCTCTGTGCTGCAAAGCTGCAAAAGCTCCAGCGTATCTACCCTGATGGATCTACTGAATACCGCCCTTCCCATGATCGCTACGGATATGTCGGAAAAGGAAATTATGGACCTGGCTATGGATCTGATCCCCATCCTGCCGGAGCTTAAAATCGTTGCCAGCCAGTCCATTCCGGCCAAAGGAACCTATGAAAGTGCGCGTGTTAAGGGCATGTATGTGCTGGTGGCGGACATGCAGGCAAATATGGACATTTTGAACGAAACTATCTACGGAAATTGAAAAATTTACATGTTGGAAATTGTCGATTTACTGGAAATTATTTCCTTGTTTTGAGTTGAAAAAGTTCGATTTTTCACGGAAAACGACAAAAATCCTTGTAAACTCCGCTTTGAAATAAGCTTTTGCTGTGTTGACAAAATGGGAAAATATGGTATAATGCTTATATCAAATATGGAGGTGCTACTTATGGAGCTAACAAAAAGTGAGATGCAAATTATGGATGTTCTGTGGGGATCTCAGGAGCCGCTTTCCCGGTCCGACCTGCTGGAGCATTCCGAGAATAAAACCTGGAAGGATAGCTCTGTCCACATCTTGCTTAATGGCCTGCTCGCTAAGGGCGCTATTTACGAGGCCGGCTTTGTAAAGCGCAGCAAGACCTATGGGCGCACCTTTGCCCCCGCTATGACCCGGGAGGAGTATTTTGCTACTACCATCTTCTCCCATACCCACAAGCCCGAGATCGTCGGCCTGATGGAAGCTCTGCTCAAGCGGGAGGATATTACCCCCGAGCAGATGGCAGCTATTAAAAAGCTGGTTGCCGAAAAGTAAAGCTAATAACAGCAGCGCCCATGGAGGACTCTCCATGGGCGCTGATTTTTTGCGCTGTTATTTTTAGATAAGCACCAGCACCAGCCGCAGGATCTGCCAGCCGAAGGCGATGGCGCCGCCAACGGTGCCGACAATGGGCTGATAGCCTCTTGCGCCCTTTACCATAGACCAGATGCCGCAGCCCAGAGCGATGGGGCCGGAGGCGATGGGGTAAAACCCTACCAGGGCAGCAAGGCCGATGATAAAAGCAAAGGAAGCAACCGCGGCAACGGTAGGGGAGGGAGGATCCCGGTCGTAAGAGTTTTTGGCCATATAGCAGCCCTCATTTCTATGGATTTTGCTATATTATAGCGCTTTCCCCAAAGAAAGTCAACGGCCCGGTTTTTTATCCCGGTGGATTGCAAAAAAGGCTATACAATGGTATACTATAATGAAAATCCCAAAAAAACAAGGGGGGATCGCTTTGAAACTGAAAAAATGGGCCTTGGCCGCGGCTTTGGCGGCGGCGTTGGCGGCTGCGGGCGTTTTGGCGCTGGCTACCGGGCGTTCCGGCAAAGCGGCCCTCGGTCAGGCGGTGCAGATCACGGAGCTGTGCGCCAGCAATACGGATATTCTTGCCGATCACAGCGGCAAATACCGGGATTATATCGAGCTTTACGCCCCCCAGGGCGCCAACCTGAAAGGCTATACCCTTTGCAAGGGGGAGCTTGTGGGCAAGAGCTTTGGGGATATTACCCTGGCAGCAGGGGAGTACCGGGCGTTTTTCCTGGGTAAGGATAGCTTCGGCTTTTCTTTGGATGCCGCCGGCGGCGAGGAGCTGCTGCTGAAAGACCCTTCCGGCAAAGTAGTCGCCCGGGTAACTACCCGCAAGCTGGCAGAAAACCAGGCGTTGCTCCTTTCCGGCGGCGCTTGGCGCACCGGCCAGCCCAGCCCCAATTTTGCCAACGATGCCCAGGGGCTTGCGGCTTTCCGCCTGGGCGAAGAGGTAAAACCTACTCTGCTGGCCGTCAGCGAGGTGCTTACCGCCAACGAAAGCACCCTGCCGGATGAGCTGGGGGCATACAGCGATGTGGTGGAGCTTACCAATTTGAGCCAAAGCCCGGTGTATCTGGGCAGCTATTTTCTTTCTGACAGCACCCAAAACCGCTTTGCCTACCGCCTGCCGGACCGTTTTTTGCAGCCCGGGGAATATTTGACTATTTATTGCGACGCTGAGGACTATATCAGCGCCGAGGGCTATATCCATGCCAATTTTTCCCTCTCCCGGGGAGAGAGCCTGGTGCTTACCGCGCCCGGGGGCGTATATTCCTGCCTTTCCTGCCCAGCCATGCCGGAGGACACCTCCTGGCAGCTGACGGAGCAGGGGGTGTATGTGTTCGCCGCTCCCAGCCTGGGCTTTGCCAACACCGCCGAGGGCATTGCCCAGGCTCAGGCCCAGCGGTCTAACCCGGAAAGCCCCTTGGTTATTACGGAAGTTTCCCTTTCCCAGTCCGGCATTGCCTGGGGCGGCAGGGTTGTGGATCTGGTAGAGGTTACAAACCGCTCGCAGCAGGCTGCTTCTACCCAGGGCTGGTTTTTGTCCGACGGGGGCGACCCCTACCGCTGCCCGCTGCCCCAGCAGCTTTTGCAGCCGGGGCAGAGCCTGGTGATCGCCTGCAATGAGGCCGCCGGGTTTTCTCTGGCCGAGGGGGAAAGGGTGGTGCTTACCGGGCCGGACTATCGCCATGCTCCCAAGGCCTTCTGCGCCGATGCCGCTCCGGGGAAAACATGGCAGCTTGCCGCCGATGGGGAGGGCTGGGTTACGGATATGCCCAGCCTGGGCTTTGCCAACACCGATGCCGCCCGGGAGAGCTACGCCAAGGCTTCCGCGCCCCAGGGGCTTCGCATCAGCGAGGTAATGAGCGCCAACAGCCGCTACCTTCCGGGCCCTACCGGCAGCTATTGCGATTGGGTGGAGCTGTATAACGCCGGGGAATCGGCAGTGCAGCTGAAAAACTATAGCCTCTTTACCCGCCCTGACGGCCGGGATGCCGTGGCCTTGCCGGATATTACCCTTTCGCCGGGGAAATATGTGCTGCTTTTGCTGAACAATACCGGCGAGCCTTCTGCCCAGGGCTATTATGCCCTTTCTCTGGGGCTCAGCGCGGAAGGGGAGGGGCTGTACCTTGCCAAGGGAGCGGCGGTAGAAGACTTTGTGATCCTGCCCGCCCTGGCAGGCAATACCAGCTACGGCCGCAGCGCGGAAAGCTTGGAATTTACCCTGCTTTCCGCCCCCACGCCCGGCAAGGCCAACGCTGCCAAGGCCCAGCTCTCCGCGGCGCCCGTGGCCCTTACCGCCCCCGGCAGCTACGATGGGGTGCAGAGCCTGCAGATCGTTCTGCAGGGCCAGGGCCAGCTCTACTACACCACCAACTGCACTGCGCCCAACCGCTCCTCTACCCCTTATACCGGCCCCATCACCGTAAGCAAGACCACGGTTTTGCGGGTAGTTTGCTACGAGCCGGGCAAGGATGCCTCCCCGGTGGCGGATTTCTCCTATTTTATCAACGAGAACGATTCCCTGCCGGTGGTAAGCATCGTAACTGACCCGGATAACCTTTTCGACCACTATACCGGCATCTACGCCAACGGCCCGGGGATGGGCAGCCAATCGCCCTATTATGGCGCCAATTTCTGGAAGGATTGGGAGTACCCCGCCAGCGTTACCCTGATAGAAACCGACGGCAGCTGCGCCTTTTCCGTAAGCTGCGGCATCCGCATTTTCGGCGGCTTTTCCCGGGCCAATGAAAAAAAGAGCTTTGCCTGCGTATTTCGCAATGCGTACGGGCTTTCCCAGCTGGAATACCCCTTGTTTGAAGGGGAGGATATGCCCTACTATGAGTCCTTCGTGCTGCGGGCCGGCGGCCAGGATATTTACCACGCCCGCATGCGTGACGAAACCATCACCTCCCTGGCCGGGGAACATCTGGGCCTTCCTGTGCAGGCTTACCGGCCGGTAAACCTTTACCTGGACGGCCGCTACTGGGGCGTATACTACCTGCGGGAAAAGCTGAACGAGCAGTATGTGGCGGGGCATTACGGTATGCCGGTGGAGGATGTTACCGTGTGCCAGACCGCGGGCACCAGCTTCAAAGCTTATGTAGAGGTTACCCGCTACGCCCGCACCCATGACCTTTCCCGCCAGGAGCATTACGACTATATTGCCAGCCGTGTGGATATTCAAAACTATACCGACTATATGATCGCCCAGATGTGGATCAACAACACCGACAATTCCAATGTAAAGTTCTTTATGAACGACCAGGGGAAATGGACCTGGGCGCTGTTTGATACGGATATGTCCATGTTTAACCCCAGCGCCAATACCCTCTACCGGAATCTTCACGGCCTGGATCACGACAGCATTTGCCGCTCGCTGCTGGTGCAGCTGCTGAAAAACGAAGCTTACCGGGATTATTTCCTGCAGCGGGCCGCCTATCAGGTTACCAATGTTTGGACCGAGGAAAATGTAAACCGCCGTATCGATGAAATATCCGGCCTGATCCGCCAGGATATGCAGAAGGATACCGCCCGCTGGAACAAAAGCTACACCGCCTGGCAGCGGTCGGTAGAAACCATGCATTCCTTTGCCAACCAGCGAAACCGCTATTTTATCCGCCATATTCAAAATTATTTTGACCTCACCCCGGCGCAGATGCAGGAATATGGCTTCCCGGCGGAAGATTAAGGATTGCAAATGCTGCGATTCAATGGTATACTATTTCCAAATACCCCTTTATGCATAAAGGAGAGATTCTCTTGAAATATAGAAATTTGACCGTGGTTGCGGTTTTGGCAGTAATACTGCTGGTAGTTGGGGCGTTTGCCCTTGGCTCCGGTGGCAAGGAAAACGCTGAGAAGTCTAAGCATACCGGCCAGCTGGTGATTACGGAGATCTGCGCCAAAAATGAGACGGTGATTCCCGCCAATGACGGCAAATACCGGGATTATATCGAGCTTTACGCCCCCGCCGAAGCGGTTAGCCTGAAGGGCTTTACCCTTACCGACGGCAAGGTGACCAGCGAGCCGCTGGGGGATATTACCATCGGCGTGGGGGAGTACCGCATTCTTTTCCTGGGCGATGATACTACCGGCTTTGCTCTGGGCGCTACCGGCGGCGATACGGTGCAGCTCAAAGCGCCCAACGGAGCCATTGCCGCCCAGGCCAATACCACCGCCATGGGGCAGGATCAGGTTATGCTGCTGGTAGACGGTAAGTTTACGCTTTCCAGCGATGCCAGCCCCAATTTCCCCAATACTGCCGAGGGCCTTGCCGCTTTCCGCCAGGGCAGCGTGCAAAACGATCCCCAGCTGGTTATCAGCGAGGTGCTGATCTCCAACGAAAGCACCCGTCCGGATGAGCTGGGTATCTACTCCGATGTGATCGAGCTGCACAATGTTTCCGGCGAAGCGCTGCTGCTGAGCAATTTCTTCCTCTCTGACGATGCGGCCTGCCGCTATGCCTACCGCCTGCCGGAAATTACCCTGGAGGCCGGGGGCTACCTGGTCATTTACTGCGACAGCGAGGGTTACGAAAACTCCCAGGGGTATATCCACGCCAATTTTGGCCTTTCCCGCGGGGAGAGCGTATACCTGACGGATAGCACCGGCGCTTATCTTCAGGCCCAGTGCCAGAGCCTGGGGGAGGATATCTCCTGGCAGCTGGACGGCAGCGGCCAGTTTGTGGCCGGTGTGCCCAGCATTGGCTTTGCCAATACAGACGAGGGCATTGACCAGGCCCTGCAATCGCGTACCAACCCGGAAAGCCCGCTGATCATCAGCGAGGTGGTGCTGTCCACCGCCGGCGTGCCCTATGAGGGCGTGATCAGCGACTATATCGAGATCACCAACCGCTCCAACGCCACCGTATCTACCGAGGGTTGGTTTATCTGCGACGGCGGCGATCCCTACGATTACCCCCTGCCTGCAACCAAGCTGAAAAGCGGCGAGAGCCTTGTGCTGCGCTGCGATTATACCGGCTGCGGCTTCGGCCTTTCCCAGGGAGAGACCCTGATGCTTACCGGGCCGGATTTCCGCCACGCCCCCTTGGTTACCTGCGCTGAGGCAGAGCCCGGCCTGGGCCTGAGCAGCAGCGATAACCAGGGCGAGCTTACTTACGGCTTTGCCCCGGTATCCCTGGGCTTTGCCAACACTGCCCAGGGCCAGGAAAGCTTCCTGCTGGCCCAGCAGAGCAGCGCTCTGGTGATCAGTGAAGTGATGACCAGCAACCTTAGCTACCTGCGCGGCCCCTACGGCGCCGCTTGCGACTGGATCGAGCTGTATAACGCCGGCAAGGAAAATATAGAGCTTTCCGGCTATACCCTTTCGGACAACGCCAAGTACCCCGGCAAATACCAGCTGCCCCAGCATACCCTTGCCCCCGGGGAATACTGCGTGATCATTTTAACTGCCGACCCGGACAAAGCAAGAGCCGGCTACGCGGTAGTGCCTATGGAGCTTTCCTCCATGGGAGAAGGTGTATACCTGAGCAAAGAGGGGCTTGTTGAAGACTATGTGCTGATCCCCGAGCTGGAAACCGATGTTGCCTACGGCCGCGCCCAGGGCAGCAGCGCATTTAGCCAGCTGGAAAAGCCTACCCCCGGAAAAACCAATAGCAAAACGGCTGCCGTGTCTTCTGACCCGGTGGCCGTTACTGCCCCAGGCAAATATGAGGGGGTAGAGTATGTAGAGGTAGAGCTGAGCGCCCCCGGAACGATCTACTACACCACCAACGGCAGCATTCCCGGCAGGAGCAGCCGCAAGTATACCGGCCCTATCCGCCTTACCGAGACCACGGCCCTGCGGGTGGTGTGCTATGAAGAGGGCAAGCGGGCTTCCAATGTGGTAGATCTTCTGTACGCCGTGAACGAGGGCGACAGCCTGCCCATCGTCAGCGTTATGATTGAGCCCAATGATCTTTGGGGCTCAGACAGGGGTATCTATGCCGCAGGCCCAAATGCCAGCGCGGAATATCCCTATTATGGGGCAAATTACCACCAAAACTGGGAGCGTGCCGCTTCCATCAGCCTTTATGAAAACGACGGCACCGGCTTTTCCCAGAAATGCGGCCTGAAGATCTTCGGCGGCTATTCCCGGGGCAACAACAAAAAGAGCTTTGCCTGCATGTTCCGCAAGAGCTACGGAAAGGGCCAGCTGGATTACCCCGTATTCGGCGAAGACAGCCTGCCTTACTATGAGGCCCTGGTGCTTCGGGCCGGAGGGCAGGAGGCATCCGGCAGCCGTTTTAAGGATGAAATGATAACCTCCTTTGCCGGGGAATATCTTGGGCTGGCTGTGCAGGATTACCGCCCGGTAGCGCTGTACCTCAACGGCGAATACTGGGGCGTATACTTTATCCGGGAAAAGATCAACGAGCATTATGTAGCCGGCAATTTCGGCGTAGAGCCTGAAACGGTGGATTTGGGCCATTGGGACGGCTCGGATTCCGATGCCTTTTACGCCCTGAAGACCTTTGCCCGCAGGAATGATCTGACCAAGCAGGAAAACTATGATTATGTGCTTTCCCAGATCGATGTGGAGAATTATACCGATTTTATGATCGCCCAGATCTGGATCAGCAACCGGGATCCCGGCAATGTGAAGTTCTTCTCAGCCCCCGGCTATAAGTGGACCTGGATCTTCTTCGATACCGATCTGGCCTTTATCCGCGCCCATGAAAGCACCCTGGGCCTGCTTATGAACAGCAGCCTGGGCTTTGACATCACTACCCGCACCTTTGCGGTAAAGCTGCTGGAAAATCCCCAATACCGGGATTATTTTATGGAGCGCATGGCCTGGCAGATGAGTCAGGTTTGGACGGAGGAAAACCTGATCCCCCATATCGATGGGTTTTACGAGCTGCTGCGCCAGGATATGCAAAAGGAATGCAAGCGCTGGCATACCAGCTACACCGCCTGGGAAAAGCAGGTGGAGCAGCTGCGGCAGTTTGCCCGGGAGCGCAACGGCTATCTGCTGGGGCAGCTCCAGAGCCGCTTCGGCCTAACCCGGGAGCAGATGGTGGCCTATGGCTTCCCGGTAGAATAAAGTAAAAGCACCGTGGCGGTTTGTAAACTGCCACGGTGCTTTGCTGATTTATTTGGCCCATTGGAAGCTTTCTTTTCCCGCTCCCAGCTCAAAATGGTATTTTAAAATGCCGGCGTTCAGCTTTTTGCATACGCCCTTGCTTTTCAGCTTTACCCGGTCATCCTCTTCCAGGGTAAAAACAAAGTTCTGCTTGTGCAGCGCGGTGGGGGCCAGCATAGCGGCATCCATACCGTTCAAAAACCAATCCGGGGCAGGCTGGGGGGCTTTCATCCGCTTTTCCATGGGGCGCTCCTTGTGGAGCTTGCCGGGGTTTTCGCCGTAGCCCAGGGCGATCACCGCGTAGAGCTTTTCCCCCTTGCCGATGGCTGCCTTTACCTTGCCCTTGCGGTAGCTGCCTGCAACCCAGCAGGTATTCAGGCCGATGGCCTGGGCTTTTAAAACCAGCATCTGCCCGCAGTAGCCCAGAGCCTCCTGGGGGTCACGCTTTTTGCTGCCTACCAGGGCAATATAGTTGACGGCGTTTTGAAAGGGCTTTTTCTTGGCGAAGACCTCCGGGTCACCCAAAACAAGCTGGATATGGGTGCCGAAATCCCGGTTGCACCCGTCGATCACATACTGCAGCTGGGCGGCCTTGGCCGGGTGGATGGGCTTATCTAAAAAGCTGCGCACGCTGTGGCGCAGGGGGATGGTGTCAATGATCTGCATAGGCGCGCTCCTTTCCTGAGGCTTTGTAATTATACTAACAAAAAACCCTGCCGCTGTCAAGAAACCGGGTTGAAAACGGGCTTGGCAGAAGCTATAATGGAAGCAGAAAACCAGGGGAGGGCCATATTATGCCAAAATACATCATGGCGCTGGACGCCGGAACTACTTCCAACCGCTGTATATTGTTTGATAAAGATGCCCAGGTATGCGGCCTGGCCCAAAAGGAGTTTACCCAATATTTTCCCCAGCCCGGCTGGGTAGAGCATGACGCCGCCGAGATTTTTTCCACTCAGCTGGAGGTAGCCCGCCGGGCTATGGCCAACGCCGGGGCGGAGGCGGGGGACATTGCCGCCATCGGTATTACCAACCAGCGGGAAACTACCCTGGTTTGGGATAAATTTACCGGCGAGCCGGTGTGCAAGGCCATTGTTTGGCAGTGCCGCCGCACCAGCGAGTATTGCGACGAGCTGAAGGCCCGGGGGCTTACCGATTGGTTCCGCCAAAAGACGGGCCTGGTGATCGATGCCTATTTTTCCGGCACCAAGCTGCGCTGGATCTTGGAAAATGTTCCCGGCGCCCGGGAGCGGGCGGAAAGGGGAGAGCTGCTGTTCGGCACGGTGGAGACCTGGCTGATCTGGAAGCTTACCGGGGGCGAAAGCCATGTAACAGATTATTCCAACGCCTCGCGCACCATGCTCTTTAACATCAATACCCTTACCTGGGACGAGGAAATCTTGCAGCTGCTGGACATCCCTGCGCAGATGCTTCCCCAGGTGCGCCCCAGCTCCGAAATTTACGGCTACGCCAAGGCCCAGTTCTTTGGCGCGCCCATCCCCATCGCCGGCGCGGCGGGGGATCAGCAGGCGGCGCTGTTCGGCCAGGCCTGCTTTACCCCCGGCGAAGCCAAGAATACCTACGGCACGGGCTGCTTTATGCTGATGAATACGGGAGAAAAGCCGGTGTTCAGCCAAAACGGCCTGGTTACTACCGTTGCCTGGGGCGTAGACGGCAAGGTGGAGTATGCCCTGGAGGGGTCTATCTTTGTAGCCGGCGCGGCCATCCAATGGCTGCGGGACGAGCTGAAGCTTATCGATTCCGCTGCCGATTCTGAGTATATGGCCAGGAAAGTCAGCGATACCAACGGCTGCTTCGTAGTGCCGGCCTTTACCGGCTTGGGCGCGCCCCATTGGGATCAGTACGCCCGGGGTACGATCCTGGGCCTTACCCGGGGCTGCAACAAGTACCATATCATCCGGGCAACCCTGGATAGCCTTTGCTACCAGACCTGCGATGTGCTGGGGGCTATGGAGGCCGATTCCGGCATCCGGCTTTCCGCCCTAAAGGTAGACGGCGGCGCATCCGCCAACAACTACCTGATGCAGACCCAGGCGGATCTCATCGGCGGTCAGGTCTTGCGCCCGCGCTGCGTGGAAACTACCGCCATGGGCGCGGCCTACCTTGCCGGCCTGGCCGTGGGTTACTGGCCCAGCAAGGAAGCCATCCGGGAGCATTGGGCGGTGGATCGCTGCTTCGCCCCGGAGATCGGCGAGGTCCAGCGCGCCGGCCGCCTGCGGCAGTGGAACAAGGCCCTGCGCTGCGCAAAGAGCTGGGCGCAGGATACATAAATGATTAACCGCGATCCGAAAGGGAGGTGCAAGCCTATGAAAAAATACATTGCCTTGCTGCTGGCGCTGCTTTTGCTGGCAGGCTGCAGCCGCAAGCCGGCAAACCGCCCCGCTGACCCTACTACCCCCGGGGCTACCACCCCGGAGCGGACTACCCCCGCCCCGGAAATATCCGCCCTTTTAAAGCAGGGGCAGCCGGTGCTGGGGCAGGCGAATCTGCTTCGCATCCCTTGCCCGGAGATAGAGGCTATGGGCTATACCCAGCTTTACCAGATCGGGCAAAGCCTTGTGTTTTGCGATTTTACCTTTGACGAAGCCTTTGAGAACATTACCTACAGCGTTGTATCCGTCAACGGGGCAGACGGCTCGGTGCAAGCCCGGCTTACCCTGCCCTGCAGCGGATATACCACCGCCTATGCCAAGGGGGATAAGCTGGTATTTGTGGATAGCTTCTTCGGCGATATCCAAATTTATAATGAAAAGCTGGAAAAGCTCAGCGGCCATACCCTGGAGGGGGATGAGCTGGCTTCCGATTGGCAGCTCAGCCGGGATGTTTCCCACCTTTATAAGATCGATTGGGAGCAGGGGATGACTGCGGTAGACCTGGCCACCGGCCAGGAAACTGCCCTGCTTACGGGTGTTGCCGAGCTGATGCTCTTAAACTGGGATGGGGACGATATGATCCTCAGCTATATCGACCGCGCCGCCCAGCGCCAGCGCCTGGCAAGGTTTTCTACCCTTACCCACCAATTGCAGCTGCTGGAGCCGCCGGTTTTCGGCACTTGGTACAAGATCTGCGGCGATACGGTATTTGCCAATGCCTACGGCCAGTGGTTCCGCTATAACCTGGCCAGCGGCGGCAGCGCAGGCTATTTTTATGAGCAGGAGGGCGCTGTCACATTGCTGGACGACGGCCGCCTGCTGATCTCTGACCCGGCCAACAACGGCCTTATGCTTTACGATGCCAAGGGCAATTTCCTTTCCGCCTGCGTTTTGGAGGGGGAACACACCTGCGACTATGTTACCCCACAGTGGTGCGATGCCTGGGGCGGCTACCTGATCCCCGTAAGCACCGAAGAGCAGGAAACACGGCTGTATTTCTGGGATACCTCTATAAAGGTTTCCGGCCAGGAGCTTGCTTTGCTGCCTTATTCGGATGCTGCCCCCGGCGGCTATATTGCCCAGCCTGCCCTTTACCGGCGGGCAGAGGAGCTTTCTGAAACCTACGGTGTGGACATCCGCATTGCCGACCAATGCCAGCTGGATTACGATGAATACTACAGCTACCAGGTTTATGAGCAAGCCCAGCTTACCTATGCTTTGGATCAGCTGGAGATGGCTTTGCGCCAGTATCCCCAGGGCTTCTTCTCCCAGCTGCTCTACGGCCAGCTGGAGAGCATCCGCATCGAGTTTGTCGGGGGCCTGCAAAAGAAAAACCTGATAGAAGATGCCGCCTATACCTCCTTCTCCGCCTTTGCCCAGGAGCAGGGCGACCATTACCTGGTGGTCGTGGATGTGGACTATGCCTATACCGACACCTATTACCATGAGTTTTCCCATATTATCGATAAGCGCCTGGAATACGATGCCTCCTTGCGCCCGGAGGCGCTGTACAGCGGCAGCGCCTGGATGGACTTGCAGCCCAAGGGCTTTGGCTACTCTTATTCCTACGATTATCTGCCCGACGATGTGGGCAGCTCCCGCTATGACGGCTGGTTTGTAGACTACTATGCCTGCACCTTCCCCACGGAGGACAGAGCCCGCATTATGGAGTATGCCATGGCCCAGATCTATTGGCCCTTTGAGGGGGACACCCCCATCGACGACAAGCTGGCCTACTACAGCCGCTGCATCCGCGACTGCTTCGACACCACCGGCTGGCCAGAAAAAACCGCCTGGGAGCAGGCCATTGACCAGTAAAAGCTAGCCGGAAAACGAGTATGTAGGGAATGGCCTATGTGCCATTCCGGGAAAATGTATGCAAAACAAATCGGGGGCGGCACAGGCCGCCCCCTACAACAAAAATGGCGATTTTTTGGGGTGTCTCATTCTTTTTGAGACACCCCTTTTGATATAGCTTAGTAGTTCTCGGCGTGGACTTCGAAATAGGCCTTGGGGTGGTCGCAGGTGGGGCAGATCTCGGGGGCGGCGGTGCCTACCACGATATGGCCGCAGTTGCGGCATTCCCAAACCTTAACCTCGCTCTTTTCAAACACCTGGGCGGTTTCCACATTCTTCAGCAGCGCGCGGTAGCGCTCCTCGTGGTGCTTTTCGATGGCGGCTACCAGGCGGAACTTGGCGGCCAGCTCCAGGAAGCCTTCTTCCTCGGCGGTCTTGGCAAAGCCATCGTACATATCCGTCCATTCGTAGTTTTCGCCCTCGGCGGCATGGAGCAGGTTTTCGGCGGTGCTGCCGATGCCGTTTAGCTCCTTCAGCCACATTTTGGCGTGTTCCTTTTCGTTGTCGGCGGTCCTGAGGAACAGGGCGCTGATCTGCTCAAAGCCCTCCTTCTTTGCCTTGGAAGCAAAATAGGTGTACTTGTTGCGGGCGCCGGATTCGCCGGCGAAAGCAGCCAGCAGATTCTGCTCGGTCTTGGTGCCTGCGTATTTGTTAGCCATGGTAAAACCTCCGTATATAAATTTTGGATAGCTTTATTATACCACAAAACGGCAAAAATGTCTAGCCGTTCAGCAGGTAAATCCCCAGATTTAAATACCCTGCGAAGCTGACCCACAGCAGGTAGGGGAGCAGCAGATCTCCGGCAGATTCTTTGATTTTGCTGAAGGCTCGAATGGTCAGGAATATCGCCGCCCACAGAGCGATCAACAGGAAAAACGCCGCCAACCATTTTTCTGCCTGGAAGAAAACCAGCGGCCAAAGAAAATTCAGCGCCAGCTGCACGGCGTAAAGGGTGAGGGCCTTTTGCGTTTCGGCTTTTCCGGCGTTTTCCTGGAGGATCAGGTAGCTTGCCCAGCCCATAAGGGCGTACAGCGCCGTCCACACCACCGGGAACAGCCAGCCCGGGGGAGAGAGGGGCGGTTTTTCGTAAGCTTTGTAGGCATCCATGCCGGAGCGGCTGAGCAGCGCTGCCAGCGCGCCAACGCCCAGGGGTATCGCCAGGCAAAGCAGCAGCTTTTTCCAATCGATTTTCATAGTATCACCTTCCCGTTTTAGGATATGGGCAAACCTGGGCAAAATATACATAGTTGACACCGGGGCGGGGAATTGTATATTATAATGTAGGCGCTTTCGGAGCTTTTTAAGCGCCGGCTATATGGGGGAGGAATGAGCTATGGATAAAAATTGCGCTTCCTGCACCGGCTGCAGCGGAAATTGCGGCGGGTGCAGCGGCTGCGGCAGCAGCCTGGTGCTGAGCGGAGAGGAGATCGCCGTTTTGCGGGTGCTGGAGCAGGTGGCCTTTTTGCCTGCGGCCCGCAAGGCAGATACCATGGACGCGGTTTGCCTGGAGGAGGAGCTGGCCCATATTCCCCAAGTTTCCCAGGCGCTGGCGCTGCTGGAAAAGAAGGCGCTTATCGATCTGGACTACCGATCTGAGCTGAAAGGCTTTGATTACGCCGCCTATTCCGGCTACCCCTGCCGGGGCAGTATGGCCCTTACCCAAAGGGGGCAGGCAGTTGTGGAGCTGCTGGAGGTGCAGGGCGCCCAGGATTAGCCCTATATATAGTGCGGGAGCGGCGGTGCCGCTCCCGCTATTTTGATATTTCCATATAAAAATGCATAATTTGCCGTATGATTTTTGTTGACAGTTTGACAAAAATGGCGTATTATTATAGTTGGTAAATATTAGCCGTACTAGGATCATTTGTAAGGCGATATTTCAAAGAATTGGAGGAGATGACATGAAAACTAAGCCCTCATGCAGAGTGCTTGCTGCAGTCATGGCGTTTGTCATGGTTCTGGTCATGGTGCCTTTCAGCCCCATGCAGATCAACGCTGTAGCCAAGACCTACACTCTGGACGCTTCTGCTCTGGCAAGCTTTAGCGCAGGCGCAAAGGCCGACGGCACTGTGGAAACCAGCGCTGACGGTTTCTTCGACCTGCTTTGGAGCGCCAGCTCCAGCGTCGCCGATGGCAAGATCGACTTTGGTGCCAACGGAAGCACCAGCGGCAACGCCATCAGATTCACCGTACCCGAAGGCTCTACAGCTACCCTGAAGGCCACTTGGGTTAAGAAAACCGATGATGCTATTCTGACCGTTTATAAGGCAGATGGCAGCTTCCTGACCATGCTGATGAACACTTCCGCTGTTGCCGGCGGTACTGTTAACAGCACCTATGCCAATCCCGTCCCTGCCGGCACTTACTATATCGCAAGTGCTGATGCCAATGCTGCCATCGCCAGGGTGGAAGTTATTGTGGACGACGGCATTGAAGAAGAGCCTGACGATCCCGGCTCTTCCGGCTCCGGCACTTATGTGTTTGATCCTGACACCCAGGTCACCCTGGGCGCAGACAAAGAAGCCATCGCTGCCGGCACTACTTATACCGACGGCTTCTTTACCGTAGTAGGCACGGTTACCCAGCGCGTGAAGAGCGATGCTGTTTACTGTGTCGAGCTGGCAAAGAAGAACGGCGGCGCCATCAGCTTTACCCTTACCGGCACTGCTGATGTTACCGTTGTATTCAGCTCCACCGGCGGCAGCAATACCTCCGCTGTGGCTCTGCTGGATGGCTCCGGCAATGAGCTGACCAACCAGGAAGGCATTACCAGTGTTACCGGCACCGGCGACACCGTGCTTACCTACAAGGGCCTGAGCGCCGGCACCTACAAGGCCTCCTGCCCCGAAACCGAGCGCAATGCCCGCCTGCACAAGATCACCGTAGTATACGGCGCCAGCGACCCCGTTACCACTACCGCCGCTCCCGCTACTACTACTGAGGCCCCTGCTACTACTACCGAGGCTCCCGCCACCACTACCGAGGCGCCTGCTACTACCGAAGCCCCCGGCGCGGAAGAGCCCATCGTGCCTACCTCCGGCACTTATGTTCTGGATGTAACTGCCGACATGGCAGAAATGGCCCAGGGCGCTAAGGCTGACGGCGACACCGAGGTGTTCCACAAGTTCTTTACCGTAAACTATTCTGCCAAGAATAAGGTAGACGGCTCCAGCAAGGAGTTCTCCGACGGCTATACCGCTACCCAGCGGCTGAGCTTCGGCGGTAAGACCAATACCGACGGCATGCTCAATGCCATCAAGTTCACTACCGGCGCTGCCGCTACTGTGAAGGTTTGGTGGGTATCCGGCGGCGACAGCCGTACCATGGCCATCTACGATGCTGCAGGCGCAGTTTCCCAGGCTACCACCGCTGCGGATTCTGTTAAGAATGCTCTGTACATCGATACCTTCGAGCTGGCCGAGGCTGGCACCTACTATCTGGGCCTGCCCGAGGGCAGCAACTACCTGTTCAAGCTGGAGGTTGCTCTGGCTGCTTCCGAGCCCGATACTCCCGATGACACCGAAACCGACAAGATCGACATTTGGGACTTTGGCTTTGAAACCTTCGATGCCGAAAAGTATAACAACCTGATCACCGTCGAGAAGGCCAACGACAATTTCTATGTCAACGGCTCTATCGGCTCTGCCGGCGTTGTTAACAGCGGCAACACCATGGGCGACTGGTCCATCGACGGCGGCGACTTTGCTTTCGTTGGCGGCGGCAAGACCAATCACCGCCTGAGAGTGAAAGAAGCCATCGAAGGCCTTACCGCTCACTCCAGCGGCAAGTATCTGACCGATGACAACGGCGTTACCTACAACGGCTTCCTGTACTCCAACTCCGGCAGCAATACCGGCGTTCAGGTTCAGGTCAAGGCCAAGGCTGGCGACATCCTGACCTTTGTGGCAGGCGCCGGTAATGCCGGCTCTACCACCTTCGTATTTGAAGGCCCCGACGGCACCAAGACCGAAGCTACCGTTGACAACAGCGGCGACAAGCACGGCCATGTGCTTACCTTCTACGCTGCAGGCGAAGGTGTTTACAAGTTCTACTGCACCAACAACAAGCTGCAGGTCGCCCGGGTGACCCGCCAGCATACCAAGGAAGTTCCCGTAACCGGCAATGTCACCGCTCCTGCTGAGCTTACCGGCTACAGCCTGGTATTTACCTGCAACGAGTCCGGCGCCGTTACCGAAGCTCCCGTTTCCGGCGGTGCTTACGCCACCAGCCTGCGTGAGGGTTATTCCTACGCTGTGTCCCTGAAGGACGCCAATGGCTATGTGATCACCAACGGCAAGGAGCTGGCCATTGCTGCCGGCGCTGCCTCCGCTACTCTGGATGTAACCGTGATCGCTGTGGATCTGGTTACCGTATCCGGCAACATCACCGGCCTGGACGAGGCTGCTCTGGCTAAGCTGGCCCTGAGCTTCCAGTCCGATGCCATTTATATTCCTGAGCTGACCGTTACCGGCACCGCTTACACCGTTCAGCTGGAAAAGGGCGTTACCTATAGCGTAGTGGCCGAAGGCATTAACGACTTTGAGCTGACCAGCGCCGCATCCGTTTCCTACGATGCTGACGCTGCTGCCGATATCGTATTTGCCGCAAAGCCCACCTACAAGATCACCATCGCTCCCGAGGGCTGCACTCTGGCTGACCTGGCCAGCGCAACCTTCACCTTCACCAACCTGGACGAGGAAGGCTATGTATATACCTTTACCGGCCCCGATGCCATCGCTCTGCGTGACGGTACCTACTCCGTTAAGGTTACCGATTCCGGCATCTATGTGCAGAAGCTGACCTCCAACCTGAAGGTAGCGGCCGCTGATGTTACCAAGACCATTCCCTTCGACGGCAACATTACCGAGTGGGACTTCCGTCCGGAAGACTACACCGGCCAGACCCCCTACAACGGCGCTGAGATCGTTGGCGGCAAGCGCCACAGCGCCCAGTACGGCATGAGCATTAAGAATGGCTCTGTTACCGTTCCCGTATCCGGCCCCTGCCAGGTTAAGGTAAGCGTTGGCTACAACTGGGAAATTTCCTTCCCCGATGGCACCAACTACTCCGATAACACCAACTCTGGTGATATCGACCTGACCTACAGCTACACCGGCGCTGCCGGCACTGTAACCATTACTGCCGGCAACTCCTTTACTTCTTACATTAAGAAGATCGAGATCATCCCCTCCGTTGCCTATAAGGACACCCTGACCGTTGGCGCTTCCGGCTGCGACTACACCACCATTTCCGATGCTCTGGATGCAGTTCGCGCTATGGACCGCACCGGCAGCCAGCGCGTTACCATCGAGATCCAGCCCGGCGATTATGAAGAGCAGCTGGTTATCGATGTTCCCAATGTTACCCTGAAGAACGCCAGCTCCAGCCCCAGCCTTGCGCTGACCAACGAGGGCGTGGGCATTGCTGCTAACGCTGTGCGTATTACCCACTACTACGGCCATGGCTACGATTACTACTCCATGGACGAAAACTGCAAGTGGAATGCTGAAGTTCTGGCTGTGAACAAGGAGAACGGCTACGCCTCCTCCACCAACCCCGGCTCCGGCACTACCCGCGGCAGCTACTGGAACGCTACCGTTACGGTTCTGGCCGGCGGCTTCCAGGCTGAAGGCATTATCTTCGAGAATTCCTTCAACCAGTACATCTCCAAGAAGGCTTCTGAGGATGTCATTGTGAACAATGGCGGCGCCAAGGAAGGCTCTACCCCCAGAGCAGACCTGCCCCAGGGCAGCACTGCTGTGCAGGATAAGAAGTATGTAGAAAGAGCCGCGGCTCTTGCCATCGGCAACAACTGCGAGAAGGTCGTATTCGACAACTGTAAGTTCATCGGCCGTCAGGATACTCTGTACGGCGGCAAGGGCTCTACCGTTGCCTTCTACGATTGCTCCATTTACGGCGCTTGCGACTACATCTTCGGCGGCATGACCGCTGTGTTTGCCAAGTGTGACCTGGTGTTCAACACCAGCGAAGACGGCAACGACAAGGGCTACATTACCGCTCCTCAGACCGATGCCGGCAAGCACGGCCTGCTGATGTACAACTGCCACATCACTTCTACTACCCCCGGCGTAGATACCGCTTCCAAGTATCCCTCCAAGCCCGGCGACTTTGGCCGCCCCTGGGCTGCTGACTCCGGCGAAGCCGTATTCTACTGCTCCATCATCGATGCTACCTGCGAGCATTGGTACAGCTCCGGCGCTTCCCTCATCAGCGCTGACGGCTGGAACAGCAGCCTGAGCGGCCAGTCTGCTCTGTGCGGCGAGTATGGCACCTATGAGTACGCCAAGGATGTTGACAACTCTGCCAACCGTGTATCCTGGGCCCAGGTATTCGCAACTCCCGAGCTGGCCAACGGCGAGCTCATCAGCGTTGAGACCTGGTTTGGCGAATGGGATCCCTTCGCAGGCAAGGATATGACCATCGAAGTTCCCACCGAGAAGGTTGACAACAAGCCCGTAGAGGAAGAACCCGACGAGCCCGATGTTCCCACCGAGGATACTACCTTCGTGCTGGATACTACCCTGGATCTGACTGCCTTTGCCCAGGGCGACAAGGCTGACGGCGATATTACCACCGTTAAGGATTATTTCAACATTATCCACTCCGCAAAGAACAAGGTAGACGGCTCCAACAAGACCTTTGACGATGCTTACACCGCTTCTCAGCGCCTGAACTTTGGCGGCAAGACCGATCCTGCTGCCGGCATGATCAACTCCGTCATGTTCAAGGCTGAGAATCCTGCTACCGTTAAACTCTGGTGGGTATCCGGCGGCGACGGCAGAAACTTTGCCATCTATGATTCTGACGGCAATCTTGTTACCGAAACTACCGACGAATCCGTAAAGAACTCTCTGTACATCTCCACTATTGAGCTTACCGAGGCCGGCACTTACTATCTGGGCCTGCCCACCGGCAGCAACTATCTGTTCAAGATGGAGGTTACCGAGCATGCACCTATCGCTTCCGAGCCCAAGGTGACCATCCTGGATGCCACTGCCGACCTGACCGCTTTTGCCCAGGGCGACAAGGCTGACGGCGATATCACCACCGTGCATGATTATTTCGATGTTATCCACTCCGCAAAGAACAAGGTAGACGGCTCCAACAAGACCTTTGAAGATGCTTACACCGCTTCTCAGCGCCTGAACTTCGGCGGCAAGACCGATCCTTCCAAGGATATGATCAACGCCATCAAGTTCACCACCGAGAATAAGGGTACTGCCAAGATCTGGTGGGTATCCGGCGGCGACGGCAGAAACTTTGCTCTGTACGACAATGCGGGCAACATCATCGTTGAAACTACCGACGAATCCGTAAAGAACTCTCTGTACATCTCCACTCTGGACATCCCCGAGGCCGGCACTTACTACATCGGCGTGCCCCAGGGCAGCAACTACCTGTTCAAGCTGGAGATCACCGAGGAAGCTGCTGCTACCGGCACTCCCGCTCAGGAGTTCGTTCTGGATACCACTACCGACCTGACCGCTTTCGCTCAGGGCGACAAGGCTGACGGCGATATCACCACCGTTAAGGATTTCTTCAATGTTGTTCACTCTGCCAAGAACAAGGTAGATGCTTCCGGCAAGGAATTTGAAGACGGCTATGCTGCTTCTCAGCGGCTGAACTTCGGCGGCAAGACCGATCCTACCAAGGATATGATCAACTCCGTCATGTTCACCACCGAAAATAAGGGTACTGCCAAGATCTGGTGGGTATCCGGCGGCGACGGCAGAAACTTTGCCATCTACGATGCAGAGGGCAATATCATTGCTGAAACCACCGACGAATCCGTAAAGAACTCTCTGTACATCTCCACTCTGGACATCCCCGAGGCCGGCACTTACTACATCGGCGTGCCTCAGGGCAGCAACTACCTGTTCAAGCTGCAGGTAAATGTGGAAGGCTCCGGCGCTTCCGTCAAGCCTGAGCGGGCTGACTGGGAGAGCGTTGCAGCTCCCGAGGTTACCGGCGCTACCACCGAAGACGGCAAGGTAAAGCTTACCGTTAAGGCAGAGGTCGGCTACGACGGCGCTGACGAAGTAGTTGTTACCATGTACGACGAAGAGGGCAATGAGATCGCTTCCAAGCGCTCCATCGCTGAAAAGGGCGAGCACACCCTCACCTTCGAGCCCACCGCTTCCGGCAAGTACACCTTCAAGGCTACCATCAGCCGTGAGGGCGAAGAGGACAAGAACGCCGCTGCAGACTTTACCTACGACTATGTTCTGCCTCTGGAAGCTCCCGTGATCTCCAGCGCTACCTCCGTTGGCGCAGGCGGCGTTGAGGTCGTCTGGAATGCCGCTCAGGAAGCTGAGAGCTACAATGTCTATGTTGACGGCGTTCTGGCCGGCAACACCACCGAGCTGAAGTACACCGCCACCGGCTTGACCGTTGGCACCAAGTACTCCTTCACCGTAGAAGCTGTTCGCGGCGAAGACAAGGCTATGAGCGAAGCCATGACCGCTACCGCTACCGAAAAGGCTCAGCGCGTATGGTCCACCACCATCTACGGCCCCTCCACCAGCACCTCCACCAACGGCGTTGTTGGCGATATGAACGAGGACGGCGTTGTAACCGTTTACTCCGAGGGCGGTAAGGGCAAGCTGCAGTACAAGGATTCCGACGGCCTGACCTACTACTACACCGCGATCCCCGAGGATAAGAACTTTACCTTCCGGGTCAAGGTGCATGTAGATTCCTGGAGCTACTCCAACGGCCAGGAAGGCTTCGGCATCATGGCTACCGACCGGGTAGCCCCCAACGGCGTTGCTACCTGGTGGTCCAACCAGTACATGGCAATGCTGTCTAAGGTGGAGTACAAGTACGATCATGCCACCGGCGAGATCTTCCACACCGATGTGGCCGCTGATATCGGCGTAAAGTACAACCTCCGCCTGGGCGTTGGTACTACCGCTAAGGTTGGTATCACTCCCGAAAACCTGAGCAAGATCGAGTCCAACGATTCTGCTACCATCCTTTCCGTTGCCAACGGCGTAACCTATCCTCTGGATATCTCCATCGCCGAGAAGAACGAAAAGGGTAACTACAATGTAGTTGGCAACTGCACCGATCCCTCCAAGCTGGATACTGCCGGCCTGATCACCATCAAGGAAGATACTGATTTCATCCTGGAGATCCAGAGAAACAACACCGGCTACTTCATCACCTATTATGATGCAGACGGCAACATCATCGGCCAGCAGAAGAACTACGATCCCAAGGCTCTGAGCCAGCTGGATACCGAGAATGTATACGTGGGCTTCTTCGCAGCCCGTAATGCTCGCGCTACCTTCACCATCGAAGAGCTGAGCACCATCGATCCTTCCGAGGACGCTCCCGCTGAAGAGATCCCCGTAACCTACATTACTCCCACTATCTCTGCTGTTTCCGCTACCCACGCTTCCGTTCCCGAGTATACCCTGAGCCTGCTGTCCAATGTATCCGGTACTGTTAAGATCCTGATGCATCAGACCTACATCTACGAGGCCATTCCCATCGAGGCCGGTGTCCGTCTGGACATCCCCGTTGAGCTGCCTTACCTGGCCGAGGTAGACTTCCGCTTCTGGATGACTCCCGATCCCGATCAGGATCTGGGCGAGAATACCGAGCTGGCCAGCACCAATGTTGCAAAGGCTGACCTGCAGGTTACCTACAACAGCAGATTCCGCGATAAGGACGTTATCTATGTTGCGCCCAAGTATGGCCACCCGGCAAACGCCGGCACCAAGAAGTACCCCCTGGATCTGAAGACTGCTTTGAATGTAGTTCGTCCCGGCCAGACCATCATCCTGATGGAAGGCACCTACAAGCTGAAGGACACCATGACCATTGATAACTCTATCAACGGTACTGCTGAGCAGCCCATCCGCTTGATCCCCGATCCCGATGCTACTACCCGTCCCGTTCTGGACTTCCAGGGCATTGGCGGCGGCCTGGTTGCTTCCGGTGACTACTGGTACTTCGAAGGCTTCGATGTCACCAACTCCCTCAACGGCAAGCCCGGCTTCCACCTGAGCGGCAGCAACTGTGTCATCGAAAATGTAAATGCTTACCACAACGGTAACTCCGGCATCCAGCTCAGCCGCGCCAAGGGCACAGACCTGCCCAGCGAATGGCCCAGCAACAACCTGATCCTCAACTGTACCTCCTACGGCAATGCCGACGCCGGCTACGAGGATGCTGACGGCTTCGCCGCCAAGCTGACCTGCGGCCCCGGCAACGTATTCGACGGCTGCGTGGCTCACCACAACGCTGACGACGGTTGGGATCTGTACGCCAAGGTCGATACCGGCCCCATCGGCGCAGTTACCATTAAGAACTGTGTTGCTTACTCCAACGGCTATCTGGAAGACGGCACCAATGCCGGTAACGGCAACGGCTTCAAGATGGGCGGCTCCAACGTGCCCGGCGCTCACAAGTTGATCAACTCCTACGCCTTCTTCAACAAGGCCAAGGGTATCGACTCCAACTCCGGCCCCAACATCATCGTTGAGAACTGCACCACCTACAACAACGAAAGCTACAACGTAGCCTTCTACACCAACATCAACCAGAATACCGACTTCCAGGCTACCGGCATCATCTCCTTCAAGGATGATACCGTAAAGAGCGGCTACAACACCTACGACAACCTGAAGCCCAGAGGCAACCAGGATACCAGCAAGTTCATGGGCGATACCAACTACTACTGGCTGGAGAACGGCTCTGCCAACACCGCAGGCCAGACTGTTACCGCTGAAGACTTTATCTCCACCGAGTTCAAGGGCGTTGAGCGCAACGAAGACGGCACCATCAACCTGCAGGGCTTCCTGGAGAAGTCTCCCAACTCCCAGATCCCCGGCGGCGCTGAGCCCAGCGGCACTCCCTCTGTAGATCCTGACGATCCCGATCAGCCCGGCGAGACTACTCCCGGCGGCGATCAGCCCGGCGAGACCACTCCCGGCGGCGAGACTCCCAGCGAGACCACTCCCGGCGGTGAGACTCCCAGCGAGACCACTCCCGGCGGTGAAACTCCCAGCGAGACCACTCCCGGCGGCGGCATCGGCGGCGATGGCGGCGAGACCACTCCCGGCGAGGAAGAGCCTGAAGATCCCTCCAACCCCGGCACCGGCGATAGCTTCAACGGCATGCTGTGGCTGGCAGTGATGCTCCTGGCAGGTATGGCTCTGGTAGCTGTTCCTATGGTAATTCGCAAGCGCGAGTTCTAAGGAAAAGCTGAAAAGGCCTAGTTAAACAAAGCATCCCCCGCAGGCTCGCCTGCGGGGGATTTGCTGTTTGGGCTGCATTTGAGCAGAGCAGCGGCAGAAAAAGATAAAAAAGCTCCCCAAGCCGCCAATGCGGTTTGGGGGGCTTATTTTGGGCTGGGCATTGAATGGCGGTATCGGCCGCCCCAGGAGGGGCGGCTCTACATTCCCTAACAGAGTATGGCCAGGGAATGTAGGGCGGAGGCTTGCTCCCGCCGTTCATTGCGGATATATTGGGCTGCTTGTTGGCGCCGGGGTATTCTGGGCCGTTACAGGTGCAGCACCCGGTCTTTGATCTCCTGGGTGCGGCCCTGATTCCAATACTGGGTGCCGATATAGCCGCAGGTCCTGCGGGCTACATTCATCTTGCTCTGGTCCGTATTGCCGCACTGGGGGCATACCCAAATGAGCTTGCCGTCATCTTCCCGGATCTCAATTTCTCCGTCAAAGCCGCATTCCTGGCAGTAGTCGCTCTTGGTGTTCAGCTCGGCGTACATAATATTGTCGTAAATAAACTGCATAACTTCCAGCACGGCATCGATGTTCTGCTGCATATTGGGCACTTCCACATAGCTGATGGCGCCGCCGGGGCTGAGCTGCTGGAACTCCGATTCAAAGGCCAGCTTGGTAAAGGCGTCGATCTGCTCAGATACATGCACATGGTAAGAGTTGGTTATGTAGCTCTTATCGGTAATGCCGGGCACCATGCCAAAGCGGTTTTGCAGGCACTTGGCGAACTTGTAGGTTGTGCTTTCCAGGGGCGTGCCGTAGAGGGAGAAATCGATATTGTGCTGAGCCTTCCAGCTCTTGCAGGCATCGTTCATATGCTGCATGACCTGCAGAGCAAAGGGCTTGGCATCCGGGTCGGTATGGGAGTGGCCGGTCATATACTTTACGCATTCGTAAAGGCCGGCGTAGCCCAGGGAGATGGTGGAGTAGCCGCCGTAGAGCAGCTTGTCGATAGGCTCGCCCTTTTTCAGCCTGGCCAGGGCGCCGTACTGCCACAAAATGGGGGCGGCATCGCTGAGCGTACCCTTCAGCCGGTTATGGCGGCACATCAGCGCCTGGTGGCAAAGCTCCAGCCGCTGGTCGAAGATCTCCCAGAATTTAACAGCATCCCGGCCGCTGGAAAGGGCAACATCCACCAGGTTGATGGTTACTACGCCCTGGTTAAACCGGCCGTAATACTTAGGCTTGCCGTTTTCGTCCACATAGGGGGTAAGGAAGGAGCGGCAGCCCATGCAGGTATAGCAATGGCCTTGGCCGTTGCGGTCTACCTTCAGCTCCAGCATCTTCTTTTCGCTGATATAATCCGGCACCATGCGCTTGGCGGTAACCTGGGCGGCAAGGCGGGTAAGGTACCAATAGGGGGTGCCTTCGCGGATATTGTCCTCTTCCAAAACATAGATCAGCTTGGGGAAAGCGGGGGTGATCCAAACGCCCTTTTCGTTCTTTACGCCCTCGTAGCGCTGGCGCAGAGTTTCCTCAATGATCATGGCCAGATCCTTCTTTTCCTGCTCGTTTCTGGCCTCGTTCAGGTACATAAATACGGTAATAAAGGGGGCTTGGCCGTTGGTAGTCATCAGGGTAACCACCTGGTACTGGATGGTCTGCACGCCCCGGGCGACCTCGTCCCGCAGGCGCTGCTCAACTACCTTGGTGATGCTCTGCTCATCGGGAGCAACGCCGTAGATGGCCAGCTCTTTTTCCACAGTTTTGCGGATGCGCTCCCGGCTGATCTGCACAAAGGGAGCCAGGTGGGTAAGGCTGATGCTCTGGCCGCCGTACTGGTTGGAAGCTACCTGGGCAATGATCTGGGTAGCAATGTTGCAGGCGGTGGAGAAGGAATGGGGCTTTTCGATCAGCGTGCCGGAAATCACCGTGCCGTTTTGCAGCATATCTTCCAGATTCACCAGATCGCAATTGTGCATATGCTGGGCGTAATAGTCGGAATCGTGGAAATGGATAATGCCGGCCTCATGGGCAGCTACGATCTCCTGGGGCAGCAGGATGCGGGCGGTAATGTCCTTAGAAACTTCGCCTGCCATATAGTCGCGCTGAACGGCGTTGACGGTGGGGTTTTTGTTGGCGTTTTCCTGCTTAACTTCCTCGTTGTTGCATTCGATCAGGCTGAGGATGCGCCCATCGGTGGTGTTGCTCTGGCGCAGCAGACTGCGGGTATAGCGGTAGGTAATATACTGCTTGGCAACCTCAAAAGCGCCGTGGGCCATAATGGCCTTTTCTACCAGATCCTGGATCTCCTCCACAGAGGGGCTGCGGCCCATTTCCTCGCAGCTGATGCTTACGCTCTGGGCGATGCGCTGGATCTGCAGGGGGGTCATGCGTACCTTTTCCTCGCAGGCAAGGTTGGCCTTGGTAATGGCTAGTACGATCTTTTCAATGTCGAAGGTAGCTTCGGCACCGTTTCTCTTTATAATCTTCATATTTTGTCCTCCTTCGCGTGCGCCTGAAGAATAGAGCGCCGTGCATGGATTATTATACTATATATTGTGGTTTTTGCAAGAGGGAATCACTAAATCATGTGGTTAAATTTTGTAACCGGTTTTTTGTTGACGAAAGAGCGGGGAAGGGAATATGCCAAAGGAGCAGAAAATGTTTTAAAATACCCCCCTTTTTTATAAACTACCCTTTGAAAACCGGGAGATTCTGGCGTATAATAGGCAAAAGGGAAATATAGGAAAAGATCCCTTTTTCCAACTTTTAAGGAGGGTTTTCTATGGGCGAAGAATTCGGCAAGCTTCCCGGCGGTGAAGCTGTAACTATTTATACCATTGCTTCCGGGAAAATGATTGCCCGGATCACCGATCTGGGGGCAACTTTGGTAAGCTTATTTGTGCCGGGCCGGGATGGCCAGGTGGCAGATGTGGTGCTGGGCTTTGACGAGCCTGCCGATTATATCCGCTCCGGCACATTTTTTGGCGCTACCGTTGGCCGCAATGCCAACCGGGTAGCGGGGGCGAGCTTTCCTTTAAACGGCGAAAGGGTCTGCCTGGGCAAAAACGAAGGGGAAAACAACCTGCACAGCGGCCCGGATTATTATAAGGATAGGCTCTGGCAGCTGGAAAGCCGGGAAGCAGACCGCATAAGCTTTACCCTGCGCAGCCCCCATGGGGATCAGGGCTTTCCCGGCGATGCGGTGATCCGGGTAGAGTACGCCCTGGAAGGGGGCAATACCCTGGCTGTGCGCTATTGGGCAGTTGCCGACCGGGACACGGTTTTCAACCTGACCAACCACAGCTATTTCAACCTGGCCGGCCACCATCAGCCCCAAAAGGCTATGGAGCAGCTGTTTTGTATGCCCGCCAGGGTCTTTACCCCGGCGGATGCCCAGAGCATCCCCACCGGTCAGCTGCTCCCGGTAGCCGGAACGCCAATGGATTTTCGCAGCCCCAAGCCCCTGGGCCGGGATATGGAGCAGGATTTTGAGCCTTTGAAGCTGCAAAACGGCATTGACCATAACTTTGAGGTGTTCTGCAACCCCTGCGCAACGCTTTCAGATCCGGCTTCCGGCCGGGCTATGGCGGTTTATACCGATTGCCCCGGCATCCAGGTGTATACCGCCAATTTTACCCATGAGATAGGCAAAGGCGGCGTGCGTTACGCCCCCCGCAGTGGCGTGGCCCTGGAGACCCAGTATTATCCCAACAGCCTGAACCATCCCCAATGGCGCCGGAGCATCACCCCCGCCGGGCAGGCGTATAAAAGCGAAACCCGCTACAAATTCTTTACCCTATAACGCAAAGAGCCGCTGCCCGGAGAGCAGCGGCTTTTTTGGCTTATGCACAGCGGCGAAAAACTTGCATAAACTGGGATATAAGCGCTGTAGCTTATATGCCCAAACCAAATCAGGAGGGATCATGCATGAATGAACAATGCCAGGAGCTGCTGCGGTGCGACCCGCAGGACTTAAAGAACGCCATGTGCGTACACGCGGGAAAAATTACCGATTCTTGCCGGGATAAAGACTGCATTGAGGATCTGCGAGTGTATCTTACCAAGGGATCTCAGACCATTCTGGATTCCTGCGCCAGCGCTAAGGTGCGTTCCGCCCAGCTGCTGTACGCCTACATCGATGTGGAGCCGGTGGCCTTCGACCGCAACCACTACTGTATTGATGTTACCTTTTACTACCGGGTGCTGGCCGATGCCCTGGTAGGCGCTACCCGCCCGGCGGTGCTGTACGGCTTGGCGGTGTTCAGCAAGCGGGCGGTGCTTTGCGGGGAGGAGAGCAAGGCTCATATCTTTACCAGCAAAACCTGCCTGGGCGGCCCGGACGGGCTGAGCATCCCCTCGGCCAACCTGCCGAAAGCGGTGGTAGAGGTGCTTGACCCTATGATCCTGGCCAGCAAGGTGCGCCGCAGCTGCGATTGCGGACAGGATAGCCCCTGCCAGATCCCCGGGCCGATCGGTAACCAGTTTGATGAAGACCTGGTGATCTCCGGGGAAAACCGCCGGCTTTATGTAACGCTGGGCCAGTTTTCCATCATCCGCCTGGAGCGGGATGCCCAGATCGTAGTGCCGGTGCTGGATTACTGCATCCCCACCAAGGAGTGCTGCGAAACGCCCGGCTGCGGGGAAGACCCCTGCGAGATGTTCAGCCGCATTCCTTTCCCGGAAAAACAGTTTACCCCCACCGGCTGCGATGGGCAAAACGACTGCCCCTGCGGCTACAAAACCGCAAACGGCTAAAAAAGAGGGGGTGTCTCAAAATGAATGAGACACTCCCAAAAGAATCATTATATAGTATTACCGTAGGGGGCGGCCTGTGTGCCGCCCCTATTGGCGTTTTATGGGCATTTTATCGGAATGGCACATAGGCCATTCCCTACGCACACATTTGAGATAACCCCATTTTGTTTTGCTTAAAATGCTCAGCGCTGCATAATGCGCCGGCGGGCGATGTTGATGGTACCCTCCTGCATATGGCTGAGCCATTTCAGGCTCTTGCCGCAGCCGATGGCTACGCAGGAATCGGGATCGTCGGCAATGTGGCAGGGGATGCCGGTGCGCTCGTGAAGCACCTGATCCATACCCCAGATCTGGCAGCCGCCGCCGGTAAGGGTAATGCCGTTGGCGGCAATGTCGCCAACCAGCTCCGGGGAGGTTGCTTCCAGCACGGAAAGCACCTCGTCGGCGATCTGCCGGGCAGGCCGCTGCAAAACGCCCATGATCTCGCTGGAATACAGAGTAACCTCATGGGGCATGCCGGTTTTGGCATCCCGGCCCTTGGCTACCATAGCGATATCCTCCGCCCGGGGGGCTACGCAGCCGATCTGGATCTTGATCTCCTCGGCGGTAACCTGGCCGATGACGATGCCGTGCTGCCGGCGCACATAGCGGGCAATGGCTTCGTCAAAAGCGTCGCCTGCCACCGTAAGGGAGGAGGACACCGCAACGCCGTTCATGCTCAGCACGGCAATATCCGTAGTGCCGCCGCCAATGTCTACCACCATGTGGCCGTTGGGGCCGGAAATATCCAGGCCTGCGCCCAGGGCAGCGGCCAGAGGCTCTTCGATCAGGTATACACGGCGGGCGCCGGCTTCGATGGCGGCGTTGATCACAGTACGCTCCTCAACCTCGGTAACGCCGCTGGGCACGCATACGACCACTCTGGGCTTGGGGGTAAACAGAGAAGAGCCCATAGCGGATTTGAACATGACCTGCAGCATTTTAACCGTCATTTCCTGGTCGGAGATCACGCCGGAGCGCAGGGGGCGCATAGCCACTACATTGCCCGGCGTTCTGCCCAGCATATTCCGGGCGGCAGCGCCTACCTGCAAAATGCGGCCGGTGTTTTTATCCACAGCCACAACGGAGGGCTCGCGGACATTGATGCCCTCACTGGCGGTATAGATCAGCACATTGGCGCTGCCCAGGTCAACGCCCAGGTCGGAAGCGAAAAAGGGAAGTTTCATAAGTATCACCTAATTATTTATAGTTTTCCAAGCGGAGCTTCAGCCCGGTATACCGGCGGCCCACTTTTGCGTTTTGGGTCATAAGCTGCACGGCTTCCTCCCGGCCCACCAGGATCAGCAATTCTCTGGCTCTGGTAATGGCGGTGTACAGCACGCTGCGGTTCATAAGGTACTGAGAGCCGCCCCATACGCTCATGACCACCGCCCGGTACTCCGAGCCCTGGGCTTTATGCACCGTCATGGCGTAGGCAGGCTCCAATTCGTTTAGCTGGGAAAAATCGTACTGGGTCTGCTTATCGTCGAATACTACCGTTACGGTTTCGGCGGAGGGGTCGATCTGGGTAAGGATGCCGATATCCCCGTTGAAAACCCCGGTACCAACCCCGGAGCCATCCAGCTTACTCCACATTATACCATAGTTATTGCGAATTTGCATCACCCTATCGCCCTCACGGAAGGAAAAATCTCCAAATTTTCGCTCTTTTTTATCAGGGGAGGGGGGATTGAGGGCGCTTTGCAGCAGCTGGTTTAAGCTCCCCGTGCCAACGCCGCCCTTTCGGGTAGGGGTAAGCACCTGGATCTGATCGGAGGGGATGCCCATATTGTTAGGCAGCCGCCGCTGGCAAAGGTCACGAATGGTAGCGGCTACATCCTCCTCGCTGCGGCAGGGGAGGAAGAAAAAGTCCTTTTTCCGCTCCCGCAGCTGGGGCAGCTCACCACGGTTGACCCGGTGGGCGTTCATAACGATCAGGCTTTCCTGGGCCTGGCGGAACACCTCCGTAAGCCGCACCGAGGGAAGCACACCGCTGCGCAGACAATCGCTGAAGGGGAAGCCCGGCCCTACGGGGGGCAGCTGATCCGGGTCGCCTACCAGAATGACCCGCTTGCCCTGGGGGATGGCCAGCAGCAGGCTATGCAGCAGCTGAATATCCACCATGCTCATTTCGTCTACAATCACCGCGTCGCATTGCAGGGGAGAGGAAGCGTCCTTGGCGAAAAACATTTTGCCGGTATGGGGGTCGATGGTGGCTTCCAGAAGGCGGTGGATGGTGCTGGCATCCCGGCCGGTCACCTCGCTGATGCGCTTGGCGGCCCGCCCGGTGGGGGCGGCCAAAAGGGTCTTAAGCCCCATCTGGCCGTAAAGGGAAAGGATACCCTTGAGGATGGTGGTCTTGCCCGTGCCGGGGCCGCCGGTGATGAGCAAAAGGCCGGTTTGGGCGGCCTGGCGGATGGCATCGGCCTGCTGGGGGGAATAGTCGATCTCGCTGTCCTTAGCGCACCGGGCCAGCAGCTTTTCTAAGCTTCCGGGGGCGCTGTGGGGATGCTCGGCCAGCCGGAGCAAAAGCTGGGCGCTTTGGGTCTCGGCTTCGTATAGCTGGGAAAGATAGATCACATCCAGGCCCGCCAGGGTGTCGCTTTCCAGCACAGCCGCTTCCAGCAGCCGGTCGATAGCAAGCTCGGCAGTATCGGAAGAGATGCTCAAAAGCTGGCCGGTTGCCATGGCAAGCTTGTTTCGGGGCAAAAAGCTGTGGCCTGCCCCCAGGTTGTAGCGCAGCTCAAAGAGCACGCCGGCTTCTACCCGGCGGTTATCGTCGGCGCTTACCCCAAGCTCAATGGCAAACCGGTCTACCGCGGCAAAGGGAGCGTCCAGGCTTTCATCCATCAGCAGGTAGGGGTCATCATACAGCAGCTCAACGGTGCTTTCCCCGTAGAGCTTATAGGCGCGCACAGCCAGGTCGGCCGGCAGCTGATGCAGGGTAAAAAACTCCATGATCCGCCTTACGCCCACCTGCAGCCGGAATTCTTCCCCAATGGCCATGGCCTTCAGGGCGCTGATGCCGCTAACTTCCGCCAGGCGCTGAGGCTCCTGCTCCATAATGGCCAGGGTCTGAGCGCCGAAACGGTCCACGATCCGCTGGGCGGTCTTGGGCCCGATGCCCTTAATGGCCCGGGAGGATAGGAAGGTTAGGATCTGGTTGGCGGTTTGGGGCAAAATGCGCTCCAAAAATTCCGCTTCAAACTGCCTGCCGTAGCTGGGGTGGCTGCTCCAGGTGCCGGTAACCATCAAGGTTTCGCCTATACAGGGCATAGGGATGGTGCCTACCACCGTAACGGTAGGGCCGCTGTCCGTCACCAGGCGCAGCACGGCGTAGCCATTATCATAATTTTGATACACAATGGCACCAACGGTGCCTTGTACGATTTCCATTTCCTGTTGCATACATACCTCTTACCCGGCCGGCGGCCCATCAGCGCATACTTTCTAACTCTAGTATACTATATAAACGCCCAAAAGGGAAGCCTTTTCTTTGCGCTGCGGCCCAAGGGACACGGCAGGGCAGGGAGGAAAAGGGGATATCGGTATAAAAATATCAGCTCGGCGAAATTACCGAAAAATGGCAATTCTTTTTGTACAGGTTATACATTGCATCGGCGCAAATTATGGGTTATAATATCCCAGGATTTAATGGGGAATATTTTGCTAAGGGGTAATTCTATGAAAGATCTTGGCTTGATCGTTTGGCTTACCCAGCTGGGTTTTTCCGTGGTTTGCCCCCCTGCGGCGCTGATTTTGCTGGCTGTTTGGCTGCAAAAGAGCTGCGGCTGGGGCCAATGGGTGATTTGGGCGGCCATTGTGCTGGGCTTTTACTGCGCGGTGCAGGGCTTCCGCAGCTCGCTGAAGACTATGGAGCGCATGTCCCAGGCTAAGAAAGAGCAAAGAAAGCCCCCGGATTCCTTTAACGACCATAAATGACACGGGAGGGGCATTGTTTTATGGATTCCCGCAAGATCGTATATAAAGAGACCCTGAGCGTACTCATCGGCGAGGTGATCCTGGTGGGTGTTATGTTCGGCGTGTTCGCGCTGCTCAAGGCCCTGGATCAAAAGGTGCTTCTGGGCGGCCTGGCAGGGGGCTTGCTGGCGGTTGGCAATTTCTTTTTTATGGCCATCGGTACAAGCCTGGCGGCGGACAAGGCCGAGGCCCAAAATGTCAAGGGCGGCCAGGCGTTGATCCAAACCTCTTATCTGGTGCGTATGGTCGTGCTGGCGGTGCTGCTGTTTGCCTGCGCCAAAAGCGGCTATTTCAACCTTTACGCCCTGGTGATCCCCCTGCTGTTTCCCAGGCTCAGCATTACTCTGGCAGAGTTTTTCCGAAAGAAAGGAGATTAACGCTGTATGAATGATATCAATGTTTCCGGCGCGTATATCTACTTTACCATTCCCATTTTTGGCGGCATCAACGTTACCCAGACCATGCTTTCCCTGGTGGTGGTTACGGCCATCCTTATGATCGGCTTTATCACCCTGGGCAAGAATCTGCAAAAGCGGCCGGGAAAGCTCCAGGTGCTTACGGAAAAGGGCGTTATGATGCTGCACAGCCTGGTATGCGAGACCATGGGCGCGCACAACGCCTACTGGACGCCTTATATCGGCACCATCTTCCTTTCTTCCCTGGTGGGCTCGCTCATCGGCCTTACCGGCTTTCTGCGCTCCACCACGGCAGACCTGAGCGTTCCGCTGGTATGGGCTATCATGACCAGCGTGATCATTTGGTATAACTCCATCAAAGCAAACGGTGTTCGCGGCTGGCTCAAGGGCTTTACCGAGCCTATCGTAGTCATGACACCTATGAACATCATTTCCGAGATCGCCCAGCCCATCTCCATGGCCTTCCGTCATTTTGGCAATGTGGCCGGCGGCGGCGTGATCACTACCATCCTCTATACCGCCCTGAGCCTTGGCTCTGCCGCGCTGATAAGCGTAGTATCCGGCACATGGATCGTTGCGGTGGCGGTAATGGCGGTAGGCGCTTTGCTGCTGGTGCGGGGCATTCAGAAGAAAAAGCTTGCCGGTAAGATCTTTGGCATCGTTATGCTGGTGGTTGGCCTGCTGGGCCTGCTGGAGTATACGGGCATCCTTTCCGGCGTTCCTATCTTGCAGTTTGGCATCCCCGCGGTGCTTTCGTGCTACTTTGACCTGTTCTCCGGCTTTATCCAGGCTTTTGTATTCAGCCTGCTGAGCATGGTCTATATCTCCGGCGCTTGCCCCCCTCCCGAGGAAGAGGCAGCCGCCCAGGCTTAATTTTGTGAAACCATAAATTAACTATATAAAATTTTTAGGAGGAACTATTTATGGAACTGTTCAACGCGTATTTTCTGAAGGCTTGCTGCGCCATCGGCGCTGGCCTGTGCATGGGCATCGGCGCTATCGGCCCCGCTATCGGCGAAGGTAATGCCGTAGGTAAGGCTCTGGAGGGCATGGCCCGTCAGCCTGAGGCCGCCAGCAACCTGCGTACCAACATGATCGTAGGCTGTGCCATTACCGAAACCACCGGTATCTACGCTCTGCTGATCTCCTTCCTGATCCTGTTCGCAACCAACGTGTAATCCGCGCGCTTTCCCGAATCGTAAGAAAGGAGCAAAGCAAGTGGGATTTGAAGAACTTTTGGGCGTAAACCCCTGGACCGCCCTTATGACCCTTGCCAATACCATTGCCCTGTTTCTGGTAGCTAAAAAATTCCTGTTTGGGCCGGTGCTGAAAATGATCGAAGACCGGCAGCAGGAGATCGACACTCTGTATTCCGATGCCGGCCAGGCCAAGGACAGCGCCCTGGCTATGGAGCAGGAATACAAGGAAAAGCTTTCTGCCGCCCAGGCCACTTCCGACCGTATGATCCGCGAGGCAGTTGCCCGCGCCCAGGGCCGGGAAGAGGAGATCATCCGCCAGGCTTCTATGGAAGCCGCCGCCATCAAAGAGCGGGCCAGCGCGGATATCGCCCAGGAGAAGAAGAAGGCTATCAACGAGGCCAAGGACGAGATCTCCGGCATGGCTATGGCCATTGCGGAGAAGGTTGTGGGCCGGGAGCTGAGCAATGAAGACCACAGCGCCCTGGTTGACAGCTTTATCGAGGAGCTGGGCAGCGTATGACAGAGGTAGGCAGCGTTTACGGCCAGGCACTGTACGACCTGGCCCGGGAGGAAAAGCTGGACAAGCAGATTTTAGGGGAGATCACTGCCCTGAATGAGTCTTTTCAGCAGGAGCCGGACTTTCTGCGGCTTTTAGCCTCCCCTAATCTTCCCAAGCAGGAGCGCTGCGCTTTGGCGGACAGCACCCTCCGGGGCAGCGTTCAGCCTTATGTGCTGAATTTTATCAAGATCCTCACCGAGCGGGGCTACGCCAAGCAGTTTGCAAGCTGCGTGGAGGCCTATCGGCAGCATTACAATCAGGACAACGGCATTCTGCCTGTGCAGGCAGTTACAGCCCTTCCCCTTACCGAAGCCCAGGCGCAAAAGCTTACGGAAAAGCTCTCCGGCATTACCGGCAAGACCATTGAGCTGACCAACCGGGTAGACGAGGGCTGTTTGGGCGGTGTTCGCCTTAGCTATGACGGCAAATGTGTGGATGATACCATCGCCAGCCGGCTGGATAATATCCGCAATTTGCTGAAGAACACTGTACTGTGATCGAAGAAAGCAGGGACACTATGGAATTACGACCCGAAGAAATAACAAAAATCATTCGTAGCCAGATCAAAAACTACGAAAACAAGCTGCAAACCAGCGAGACCGGCGTGGTCATTCTGGTGGGCGACGGCATTGCCCGTGTATCCGGCCTGGAAAAGTGCATGGCGGGCGAGCTTATCGAGTTCCCCAACGGCTCTTACGGCATGGCTCAGAACCTGGAGGAGGAGACGGTCTCCGTCGTTATCCTGGGTACTGACAACGGCATCAAAGAAGGCGACACCGTCAAGCGCACCGGCCGCGTGGTTTCCGTACCCGTAGGCGCGGGGCTGATCGGCCGTGTCGTCAACGCCCTGGGCGAGCCTATTGACGGCAAGGGCGTGATCGCCAACGAGGGCTTCCGGCCCATCGAATCTCCCGCCCCCGGCATTATCGACCGGCAGCACGTGGATACCCCCTTGCAGACCGGTATCAAGGCCATCGACGCCATGATCCCCATCGGCCGCGGCCAGCGTGAGCTGATCATTGGCGACCGCCAGACCGGCAAGACCACCATCGCTACCGATACCATCCTGAACCAGAAGGGCAAGGATGTTATCTGTATCTATGTTGCCATTGGCCAGAAGCGCTCTACCGTAGCCCAGGTAGTTGCGGCCCTGGAAAAGGGCGGCGCTATGAACTACACCATCGTAGTTTCCGCTACCGCTTCTGAGCTTGCTCCCATGCAGTACATCGCCCCCTATACCGGCTGTACCATGGGCGAGCATTTTATGCACCAGGGCAAGGATGTTCTGGTGATCTATGACGACCTGAGTAAGCACGCAGTGGCCTACCGTGCCATTTCTCTGCTGATCCGCCGTCCCCCCGGACGGGAAGCTTACCCCGGCGACGTCTTCTATCTCCATTCCCGCCTGCTGGAGCGTGCGGCCCGCATGAACGACAGCAAGGGCGGCGGCAGCCTGACGGCCCTGCCTATTATTGAGACCCAGGCCGGCGACGTTTCTGCCTATATCCCCACCAATGTTATCTCCATCACCGATGGCCAGATCTTCCTGGAGACCGAGCTGTTCAACTCCGGCGTTATGCCCGCTGTTAACCCCGGTATCTCCGTATCCCGCGTAGGCGGCGATGCTCAGATCAAGGCCATGAAGAAGGTTGCCGGCTCTTTGAAGCTGCTGTACTCTCAGTACCGTGAGCTGCAGAGCTTTGCCCAGTTCGGCTCCGATCTGGACGCCGATACCAAGAGCCGTCTGGCTCTGGGCGAGCGGATCGTAGCTGTGCTGAAGCAGAAGAACGAAGCGCCTGTAGAGGTAGCCAACCAGGTTTGCATCCTCTACGCCGTTACCCACGGTTACCTGAACAAGCTGGAGGTAGAGCGCATCCCCGATTTCGAGGTGCGGCTGAGAGAATTTATGGAAGGCGGCCAGTATAATTGCGTGCTGGAGGCCATCCGCAGCACCGGCAAGCTGGAAAAGGATACTGAGGAGCTGCTGAAGCAGGCCCTTTCTCAGGTGCTTGCTGAGTTTGTAACCGAGGAATAAGGAAGGAGGCCCAACATGGCTGGCGTTTCCACCAAGGAAATTAAGAATCGCATTCGAAGCATGGAGTCCACCAAGCAGATCACCAAGGCCATGGAAATGGTGGCAGCCTCCAAGCTTCGCCGGGCTCAGGCCCAGGTGCTGTCTTCCCGCCCTTATTTTGAGATTCTCTATTCTACCATCAATGAGATCGTAGACAATAATTCCGATTTTACTTCTGCGTATTTGGTTAAGCGCCCCGTGAAGAAGAGCCTTTATGTGGTCATTGCCGGCGACAGAGGCCTGGCCGGCGGCTACAACAGCAACATCCTCAAGCTGGTTTATGCCGAAATGCAGGGCAAGAACGCTACGGTGCTGCCCATCGGCAAAAAGGCTGTGGATTTCTTCCGGGCCCGCAAAATGCCCATGCTCTCTGCCGACCATATGGTAGCGGAGGATATTGGCGTGGGCGATTGCTTTACCATCGCCAAAACCGTTTGCAAGGCTTACAAGGAAGGCCAGTTTGACGAGGTCTTTGTTGGCTATACCAACTTTGTATCCGTCCTGTCCCAAACGCCCGCTACCTTGCAGATGCTGCCCCTGCTGCGCCAGGAAACTTCCCGGGCGGCTTCCGGCTCCGATATTCTCTACGAGCCCGGCTCTGTAGAGGTGTTCGATGCCATCATCCCCGAGTATGTTGGGGGCATTCTCTACGGCGCGCTGTGCGAGAGCCGTGCTTCTGAGCAGGCCGCCCGCCGCACCGCTATGGACTCTGCTACCCAAAATGCCGACGAGATGATCGCCGACCTGAGCCTGAAGTTCAACCGGGCCCGCCAGGCAGCCATTACCCAGGAAATTACCGAGATCGTTGCAGGCTCTTAAAATTGGGAAAGCTTACGAAGCTCCAACCGTAGGGGCCAAAGCCCACTTTGGCCCGCTTATTCCCCCGCGGGATATGTTCACGGCGGCAAGCGGCCGCCCTACCATGCTTCGTTGAAAGACTTTCCCGGAGCCTTATTTTGAAAAAAGGAGTTGAATCCTATGGCAAATTCCAAGGGAACGGTGATCCAGGTCATGGGTCCCGTTCTGGATATTCGCTTTGCCGATAATTGCCTGCCCCAGCTGCTTTCCGCCATTGAGATCCCCCACGGCGAGGGCAAGATCGTGGCCGAGGTCGCTCAGCACATTGGCGACAATGTGGTGCGCTGCATTGCCATGAGCTCTACCGACGGCCTGCAGCGCGGCGCTGAGGCCATCGATACCGGCAAGGCTATCACCGTGCCCGTAGGCGAAAAGTGCCTGGGCCGTGTGTTCAACCTGCTGGGCGACCCCATCGACGAGGCTGGCCCCGTAGGCGCAGAGGAAGAGTGGCCCATCCACCGTCCCGCTCCCGACTATGAGGACCAGATGCCTGCTACCGAGATCCTGGAAACCGGCATCAAGGTTATCGACCTGATCTGCCCCTACGCCAAGGGCGGCAAGATCGGTCTGTTCGGCGGCGCCGGCGTTGGCAAGACCGTTCTGATCCAGGAGTTGATCTACAACATCGCCACCGCCCATAACGGCTACTCCGTATTTACCGGCGTAGGCGAGCGCACCCGTGAGGGTAACGACCTTTACAACGAAATGACCGAATCCGGCGTTATTTCCAAAACCGCCATGGTATTCGGCCAGATGAACGAGCCCCCCGGAGCCCGTATGCGGGTAGGCCTTTCCGGCCTGACCATGGCAGAATACTTCCGGGATGTAAAGCATCAGGATGTGCTGCTGTTTATCGACAACATCTTCCGCTTTACCCAGGCCGGCTCTGAGGTATCCGCGCTGCTGGGCCGTATGCCCTCCGCCGTTGGTTACCAGCCCACCCTGGCTACGGAAATGGGCGCCCTGCAGGAGCGCATTACCTCCACCAAGAACGGCTCTATTACCTCCGTTCAGGCGGTTTATGTGCCTGCTGACGACTATACCGACCCCGCCCCCGCTACTACCTTTGCCCACCTGGACGCTACCACCGCGCTGGACCGCGGCATTGCTTCCCTGGGTATTTATCCCGCTGTTGACCCCCTGAACTCCTCCTCCCGTATCCTTTCCCCGGAGATCCTGGGCAAGGAGCATTACGAGGTAGCCCGCAATGTGCAGAGCATCCTCCAGCGCTACAAGGAGCTGCAGGACATCATCGCCATCATGGGTATGGACGAGCTTAGCGAGGAAGACAAGCTGACCGTTAACCGCGCCCGTAAGGTGCAGCGCTTCCTGAGCCAGCCCTTCTCCGTTGCCGAGCAGTTTACCGGCTACGAGGGCAAGTATGTTCCCCTGAAGGAGACCATCCGTGGCTTCAAGGAGATCATCGAGGGCAAGCACGATGCCATCCCCGAAAGCTGCTTCCTGTTCGCCGGCACCATCGATGATGTGGTCGCCAAGTGGAAGGGTGAGGGTGCATGACAAGCTTCCCCCTGAAAATCGTCACCCCCGACGGCTTGGAGTATGACGGCAAGGCAGAGGAAGTGTGCGTGCGTACCACCTCCGGCGAGCTGGGCGTTCTTGCCGGCCATTTGAACATGGTCGCCCCCCTGGGTATGGGCATGGCTACCATCGTGATCGACGGCAAAAAGCGCTACGCTGCCTGCATCGGCGGCATGATCTCCGTAATGAACAAGGAGGTCACTCTGGTGCCTACTACCTTTGAGTGGGCCGAGGAGATCGATGTAAAGCGGGCCGAAGCCTCGGAAGAGAGGGCCAAGAAGGTCCTTGCCGACAAGGCCGCAGAGAAGACCGAGATCCGCATGGCGGAAGCCCGGCTCAAGCGCGCCTTGATCCGCAAGAGCACCGCTACCTTCGTCAACAACTGATCTTAAAAACCCACCCTTTCCCGGGGTGGGTTTTGCTTTGCCCTGCCGAGGATATTCGTCCCGCCGGGGTAGCTGCCCAAGCCCCCGGCAGGATAAAAGCCCCGGCGCTGCTCTTGCTGCCGCCATTAAGCCCCCCGGTCAATGGCGTGGCAAAGCCCCCGTGCCGATACCCGCTGTCAGCAAGATCCAGCCAATCCGATTCCGGGCTGCCCCATTCCCGGAAGACAGTTGGCTTTTTTGCAGAGCGAACAGATGTTCTACTGTGCTTTTATTATAGCTCAATAAAGTGAGAAAGTCAAGGGCTATATGCTATATTTTTAAAAAAATATAGCTATTCTTTTTGCCGAAATGAGAAGCCTTTGTGTTCATTTTCAACAAAACAAAAAATGATCTCTATGCACACGCGCACACAGCCAAAGAAAGGGAGCGCCTTCGCTCCCTTTCCTCATGATTTATTTATTTCTTTCTCAGCCTCTGACTTTAACTCATACTCTTACTCATACTTTTACTCATACTCTTACTCATACTTTTACTCATACTCATTCTCTTTCTTATTCTTGCTCTTGTTCTTACACTTTGTTCGAGCAAAATTGAGATTTCCTTAGAGTACCAATAACAATTCGTTTTAAGATATTTTCGGTTGCCGCATTTTCCTGAAACGGATCGTTTAAAGAAAACCCGCCGAAAAAAGCCCGGCGGGTTATCGTTTCAAATATTTTGCAATCAGCTCCGGGGATAGGGGTAGCTTCAGCCCTGCTGCAGCATATTCCTGCGCTGCTTTCTGGCTTCGTTGCGCAGCTTGCCCAGCTGCCATTGCCGGCGCTCTTCTTCCGTTTCGCAGATCAGCCCGGGCACAGGGGCGGGGCGCTCGTTTTCGTCCAGGGCGACCATGATCACATAGGCGTTGTTGATCAGCCGCCGCTTTCCGCTCAGCTCTTCTACATAGGTTTTTACGCAAACCTCCATAGAAGTTCTGCCTACATAGGTCACCGTGCCGATAAGCACCAGAGTGTCGTTGGCGTAGGCGGCGGAGGTAAATTCCAGGGAATCCACAGCAGCGGTGGTAACATTGCAGCCGGAATGCCGCCGGGCAGTAACCGCCGCCACAATGTCGATCCATTCCATCAGCTTGCCGCCAAAGAGCCGCTTGTAGCCGTTGAGGGTAGCCTGGGAGAGGATCTGCACCTGCTCAGTGCGAGATTCGCTAACTCGTTTTCTCATAAAATCACCATTTGGTTACCTTTCCAAACTTTTTAGAAAAACTTTGTATAGTATGCTGAATAATACAGAAAATATAGAGAAAGAGGGGGGTAAAATGAGAAAAAGTTTGTATATTTTTCTAATCTTTTTTCTGGCCGGATGCCAGAAGATCTCACTTCCGGAGCTTCCGGCAGCAATGCCCCCGGCGCAGACCGCCCAGCCCTGGCAGGCCCAAAACTATGCCGATACGGCTGAATGCAGCTTTACTTTGGATACCCTGGGCCAAAATGCCGCAGGGGATTGGGAGGCCAGAGTGCTTTGCTGCAACAAAAGCGGCCAGAAGCTTATGTTTACGGTGGAGGATCTGTGCCTGCAGGGGTGGCAATTGCTCCCGTTTTGGAGCGAGAGCCTGGATCCCGGCCAGGCCGGGGAGTTTGTTTTGCGCCTGGAAAGGGGCACTTTGGAAAAATGCGGCATTTCCCAGCCAAAGGCCGGGGAGTTTCGCCTGCGGGTATTTTCCCAGGAGGATCTGCACCGGGGATATTTGGTAGACCGGCAATGCGCCTTTTCCCTGCCTGGGGAGAAAACGCCCCAGAGCGCTCCTTTGGTGTACCCTCAGGATGCTATGGTGCTGTTTGACAACAACGGCTGCGCCCTGGCGGTTACCCAGCTGTACCGGCAAGGGGATCAGCTGTATATGGAGTGCCTGATAGAAAACAAAACCCGGGAAAATCTCCATTTGCGCGCAGGCAGCATCCGGGTAAACGGCCTGCCCCTGGGGCAAGCGCTGGCCGGAAGGCTCAGCCCCGGCGCAAAGGCCTATCAAAGCTTTTCCCTGGAGCTGCCGGCGGAAGCGGGGGTACCCAGGCGCTTGCAGCTGCATTGGGAGGCCGCCGCCGAGGGCTGGCAGGGCAGGGTATGGGTGCAGGAAATGTTCTCGCTGCCTATTTTTCCGGAGCAATAGGGGCTTTATTCCCTTGCGCCGGCTTTAAGCTTCTGCTTTGGGGATATAGATGCGCCGGGTATGCTCGGCGTTGGGGCTTTCCGGGCCATCCTTGGCAAACAGGCCGTATAGGCTTCCTAAGCGCTCTTCTGCGGCCCAGTAGGGGCTGTCCGGGATCTGGCCGGGGTTTAGAACGGCCAGGCTTTGCCGGGCCTGCTTCAAAACGGCCAGGCCCTTGGCGCTGGCTGCCAGCGCCCGGATATAGGGGGCAGGGGTTTGCAGATCCTGGGCGGTAAGGCCCAAAAAGGCGCACATGACCATGCGGTCAAGCCGGGTGCGGGTATAGCGCTTGGATTTTACGGCGGCAAGGATACCTTCCAGGGTGCTTTGCCGCCGGCTTTCGTGCATCAGCTTGCGCCAAAGCCCCTCAGAGCCGTAGGGCAGGGCTTCAAATTCTTCCTCGGTCATGGTGCGCAGGCGGGTAAGGATGGCGCGCTGGCCGTAGTGCAAAGCATGCAAAGGGGCAGCTTGCTGAAAAACCGCCCCTTGCGGTACATAGGGGCAAATGCTTTCCCCTTGGGTCATCACACGCCGCAAAAAGGTAGCAGAGGGGTTATCCCGGTCCGCCGTTTCGCTGTGGTAATCCCCTTGCCGGTGAATGGGCAGGATCTCCATAGCGCTGCCTTGGGCAATCATAGCCTTGCAGTATTCTACCGCCAGAGTATCGTTGGGGCTTTGGAGCAAACCCGCATCCAAGCCCAGGTTTTCCAAAGCCCTTGCCCGGGCAGCGGGGAAGCTGAGCCCTTCCTCCAAAAACCGGCGCAGGGCAGGGGGGAAGTCATGGCTGAGCAGAGCGTTGGCAGCAGCCCATAGGCTTTCTGCCGAAGCGCTTTCTGCCCCAAAGCACAGCGCATGGCAAAAAGAAGAAAGGATCTTAACGCTTCCGGCGGCGAAGCCTTCGGCGGAGCTGAGGCTGATCTCAGCCGGCATTTCCAGCACCAGATCTGCCCCGCAGTCTACCGCGGCCTTGGCCCGGAGGGATTTATCGATGATTGCCGGGTGGCCCCGCTGCACAAAATTGCCGCTCATCAGGCATACGATGGCGCTGTCTTCGCCACAAAGACGGCCAATGGCCGAAATCTGTTTGGCGTGGCCATTGTGGAAGGGGTTATATTCGCAGATAATGCCAACGGTCTTCAAAAAAATCCCTCCTTCCCGGTAAAAATTCCCTTCTGGGTCTTGTTAATTTCCTAAAAATGTTATACAATAGCCTTAGCTATGGATATAGTATCACATATTGCCAAAAATGAAAACAGAAATTTTTAGGAGGCTATTTTCCCATGAACATTCTGATTATCAACGCAGGCAGCTCTTCCCTGAAGTACCAGCTGATGGACCCTGAAACCGGCGATGTTTTTGCCAAGGGTCTGTGTGAGCGCATCGGCATTGACGGCCGCCTGAACCACAGCGCCAACGGCAAGAAGGTGGTTAAGGACATTCCCATGCCCACCCATTCCGAAGCCATTGCTGCTACTCTGGACATCCTGGTAGACAGCGTTGACGGCGTTATCCAGTCTACCGACCAGATCGATGCCGTTGGCCACCGGGTGCTGCACGGCGGCATGGAGTTCTTTGCTTCCTGCATTATTAACGACGATGTGATCGCCGCGATCGAAAAGTGCATCCCCCTGGGCCCCCTGCATAACCCCGCCAACCTGATGGGCATCCGCGCCTGCCAGGCTGTTATGCCTACCACTCCCCAGGTTGCCGTGTTCGATACCGCTTTCCACATGACCATGCCCCCCAAGGCCTACCGCTACGCCATCCCCACCGAGTACTATAAGAACGATTCCATCCGCCGCTACGGCTTCCACGGCACTTCCCACAAGTATGTTACCAAGCGCGCCATCGAGCTGATGGGCACTAAGGACATCAAGATCGTCAACTGCCACCTGGGCAACGGCTCCTCTCTGTCCGCTGTTTCCGGCGGCAAGTGCCAGGATACCTCCATGGGCCTTACCCCTCTGGCCGGCGTTCCTATGGGTACCCGCTCCGGCGATCTGGATACCGCTGTGGCGCAGTTCATTATGAATAAGTACGGCATGTCCGCTGACGATTGCCTGAACATGCTCAACAAGAAGAGCGGCGTGCTGGCTCTGAGCGGCGTATCTTCCGACTTCCGTGACATCGAGAACGGCGCTGCCGAGGGCAATGAAGACTGCGCTCTGGCTCTGGACAAGTTCGCCTACGAAGTTCGCAAGTATATCGGCTCCTACGCTGCTGCTCTGGGCGGCCTGGATTGCCTGGTATTTACCGCCGGTGTTGGCGAGAACTCCGCTTCCATGCGCGCTCGCATCTGTGAGGGCCTGGAGTTCCTGGGCGTGAAGATCGATGCCGAGAAGAACAGCGTCCGCGGCAAGGAAGCCATCATCTCCGCCGACGATTCCAAGGTCACCGTTTGGGTCATCCCCACCAACGAAGAGCTGATGATCGCTCAGGATACCGCTGAGCTGGTCAGCGCTGCCAAGTAACACCTAAATATCAATAAAAGGCGGGGGAGACCCCGCCTTTTTTCAAAGGAGAATACTATGACACCTGTTGTAGAGCGTTTTTTGCGCTATGTAAGCTTTGATACCCAGTCCAACGAAATGAGCGATACCTGCCCCTCTACCCATAAGCAGCGGCTGCTGGGCAAGGCCCTGGTAGAGGAAATGCTGGCTCTGGGCATTGAGGATGCCCGCATGGACGAAAACGGCTATGTATACGGCACCATCCCCGGCAACCCTGCCATGCCTACCATCGGCCTGATCGCCCATATGGATACCTCCCCGGATGCCTCCGGCGAAAATGTAAAGGCAAGAATCGTGGAGTATACCGGCCAGGATATCTGCCTGAATGAAGAGCAGGGCATCTACCTGCGCCAAAGCGACTATCCCGGCCTTGCCAAGCACCTGGGCAAGCACCTGATCGTTACCGACGGAACCACCCTTCTGGGCGCTGACGACAAAGCCGGCATCGCCGAGATCATGACTGCCGCCGAGATGCTTATGAAGCTGCGCATCGGCCGCTGCACCGTCAAGCTGGCCTTTACCCCCGATGAAGAGATCGGCCGGGGGGCTGACCTTTTCGATGTGGAGAATTTCGGCGCGGACTACGCCTATACCGTAGACGGCGGCGCCATCGGCGAGCTGGAATATGAGAATTTCAACGCCGCTTCCGCCAAGATCACCGTCCGTGGCCGCAATATCCACCCCGGCTCTGCCAAAAACCAGATGGTAAACTCCCAGCATATCGCCATGGAGCTGCACGGCCTGCTGCCTGCTGCCCAGCGCCCGGAGCATACCGAGGGCTACGAGGGCTTCTTCCACCTTACGGGCATAACCGGCTGCGTGGAGGAAACTACCCTGCGCTATATCATCCGGGATCACGATATGGCCGCCTTTGCCCAAAAGAAGACGCTGCTGGAAGATATCGTGGCCCTGCTGAATAAAAAATACGGCCAGGGCGCAGTAGAGCTGGAGCTTCGTGACAGCTACTACAATATGCGCGAGAAGATCCGCCCCTGCATGTTCGTAGTAGACCGGGCCAAGCAGGCTATGGTAAACGCGGGCATAACCCCCGAGGTAGTGCCCATCCGGGGCGGCACCGACGGCGCAAGGCTCAGCTATATGGGCCTGCCTTGCCCCAACCTTTGCACCGGCGGCGAAAACTACCACAGCCGCTTCGAGTATATCCCGGCAGAGGATATGCAGGCCATCACCGAAATGCTGATCCAGCTAACCTCCACCTTTTAAACAAAGAAAAAACCGGTGCAGCTTGAAACTGCACCGGTTTTTATGTTCAGAAATTAGCCCTCGAAATCGGCCTCGTCAGCTACGACGGTCTCAACAGCCTCTTCAACAGCCTCGGCAGCCTCTTCTACGGCTTCCTCAACGGCCTCAGCGACTTCTTCGACAACGTCTTCAGCGTCTTCAGCAGCTTCTTCGATCTCTTCGTCGATGGACTCCACATTGGGCATCATGCTCTTAGCCCAGGCAACGATCTTGTCACCGTAGGTAGCAACAACATAAATAGCGCCGGCAATGGCAGCCAGAGCGGCAAGGATCTTGGCGATCAGGTTAAAAGACTTCATAGTAAAATGCCTCCCTAAAAAATTTTGCAACTATAGTATAACCAATTTGTTTGCCGATTGCAAGATGGGAATGGGAATATTTTGTAAATTTTTCGCTATTTTATAAGTAACCGTACATTCCCCGTATGCTAACCTCCCCGGAAGCTACGGCCTGGGTAGTTCCGTCAGCGTAGCGCACCAAAAGCGCGCCGTCGTCTTCTACCGTAACCGCTGTGCCGCAGCGCTTTTCATCCCCACGCACTACGCAGATCTCCCGGCCCAGGGTCAAGCAGTTTTCCCGGTAGCGCGCCATAATGGCTCCGGCATCGCTCAGCTGCCGCGCCATGGCTTCCAGCCGCGCTGTCAGCGCCTTGGCCAAGCTCAGCGGAGCGATCTGCCGCCCGGTGGCCATGGCCAGGGAAGCGGCGATGCCCCCCAATTCCTGGGGGAAATCTTCCGCTTTATGCAGGCAGTTGATGCCAATGCCAACCACCGCCCAGGCTACATTGCCCTGGCTGTCAAAGCCCAGCTCCGTAAGGATGCCCCCCAGCTTCCGCCCGTCATGCACCAGATCGTTGGCCCATTTAATGCCCGGGCGAATACCAGCCGCTTCTTCTACGGCATCTGCCGCGGCCAGGCCTGCGGTGCAGGTTAGGTGCATCAGTTTTTCCGGCTTGCAGCCGGGGCGCAGGATCACGCTCAGGTAAAGCCCCAGACCGGAGCGGGAGCTGAAGCTGCGGCCCAGGCGGCCACGGCCGGCGGTCTGCTCCCCGGCGATGATCACCGTACCCTCGGCTGCGCCCTGGGCAGCCAAGTGCTTGGCCAGGGTATTGGTGGAGGGCAGGGTATGGTAGTAATATATGCTTTTGCCCCAGGGATGGTCCTGGGGCAAAAGGTTTGTAAGCATATCAGGCTTCGTCATAGTTGATCTCTACAGGTTTGGAGTCCAGCAGCTCCGGGGTGCGCAGCAGGCGCTTATAGGCCTTGAAGAAGGTGGCGTAGTAGTAGCCGTCTACAATGCGCTCGTCCAGAGTAAACTGCACATCTATGTACTTACGCTGCACGATGCTGCCGTCTTCCTGCATTTCATAGGCCTTGCGCTTGCAGCCGAAGGCGCCGAATACAGGCAGGTTGCCGAAATCGTACAGATGGTGATACACCGGGGGGATGCCCAAACTGCCCATGGAGGTAAAGTAAAGGCTTCCGTGGAAGGGGCTGAAATCCAGCAGCGCCATAGGCACCAGGCCGAAATAGTCCAGCAGCTTCAGCAGCCATACCACAAATTTCAGCACGATGCTGGGGATCATGGAGAAAACGCCGGTAAGGGAGTCGAAGCCGGTATCTTCTTCCTGCTTGGCTTCTTCCAGGGCGGCGTTAAACTTGCGGTAAACATCTTCGGCGGTATCGGTGCGGTTCAGGCGCACTTTGATCACCGTATCTGGGGATTCTACGCTCATATCCTTCTTAACCGTCATGCAGTAAATGATCTCATCGCCCCGGGTATAGAGCTTCTGGCCGGAGAGGAAGCGGTTGAGCTTGGGGTACTTGCAAAGGATGCGGGCATAGGCCGCCAGCAGCACATGGTTGATGCCAAAGCTGGAAAGACCTTCCTTGCGCTTTTGGCGGATATAGCGCTCCATGGGGGTGATCTCAATGGCATCGGCGTAGTAGTTCATAGCGCCGGAGCGGTCGGGCATAAAATAGGGGCTGATCACATCCATAGGCGCAAGGCCGCGAATGCGGCGGCCATCCACCCGGTCGCCCCAGGTGGGGTGGTACTCACCGCTGGGATGCACATGGATGCCCAGGCTCAGCAGCGCCAGGCCGATGAAGATTAAAAAGTCCGGCAGCAGGCAAAGGGCCTCTTCTTTGGTAGAAATGCCGCCGTAGTACACCATAAACACCAGCGGCACCAGGCACAGCGGGAACAGCAGCCAGCTGTGGGGGAAGCGCCCGCAGGTAACATTGGTATACACCAGGCAGAACAGGATCAGGGCGCATACAAACAGCGCCATCATCAGCCCGCCTTCAATAAAGCTGTGGGGGCGGATGGCGTAGAAAATGCCAAGGATCCAAATGGGCAAAGCGGTTTTGTAAAAACGCTCCTTGCCGCTGATAAGGGCGATCAGCACATACAGCACCGTTGCGGCTACGGGCAGAACTACCAGGCACCAAACATTCTCCGATTCCTCTGTTCCTTTCATACAGGCGAAAACGATGCGGGCCACTGCCGAAGCCGTCAGGCAAAGTGCCATCAGCCAGGTCAGCACATTTTTGCGGCTGACATACAAGTGTTTTCTCTTTTCCATAACGAGTCTATTTTACCAAATGCTGAATAAATATGCAACAAAAAAATCGCCCCCGCAGGGGCGAATTTTTTCTGTTAGGCTATGGCGAAAGCTTACAGCCCCTTCAGCGCTGCAATATAGCTGGGGTCTGTGCCGCAGCAGCCGCCCAAAAGGGTAGCGCCGTTTACCCGGCACTGGGCCATGATGGCGGCAAATTCCTCCGGCTTCATGGCGTAGCTGGCCAGGCCGTCAGCGCCGATGATGGGGTTGCCGGCGTTGGGCTTGCAAAGCAGAGGGCCTTTTACGCTGCGGCGGAGCTTAGTTACCAGGTAGGGGGTCATCATGTCCGCGGCTACGCAGTTAAAGCCCACGGCGGCAGCGCCGTTTTCCTCCAGCTCCCGCAGGATGGGCCCGGCATCCCGGCCGGAGAACAGGCTGCCGTCGCCTTGCATGGTAAACGAATACATGCAGCAGCTTGCCCCCTCCAGCTCCGCGGCGGTAAGGATGGCTTCCGCCTCCTGGGGGTACATCAGGGTTTCCGCCGCCAGCAGGTCGGCGCCGCCATCCAGCAGCCCCCGGATCTGGCGGCTGTAGTTTTCCACAAGCAGGTCAAACTGCTCCTCGTCCCAGCTGTCGGTAAAGGTGGCCAGGGTGGTCAGGTTGCCGGCGATGAGGCAGCCGGGAGCGGCCTTGCGGCTAAGCTCTACCAGCCGGGCGTTGATATCCTCGCATTGGTCTGCCAGGCCCAGCTTTTCCAGGGCGATGGGCTGGGCCTGGAAGGTAGGGGCGTAGATGATCTGGCTGCCGGCTTCGGCGTAGCGCCGCTGCAGCGCCATCAAAACCTCCGGGTTTTCCAGCACCCATTTTTCCGTGCTTTCCCCCCGGGGCATTCCCGCCAGGCGCAGGTTGGAGCCGGTAGCGCCGTCCAGCAGGCGCAGGCCGCTTTCGATTTTGCTGTGAAATTCTTCTACAGTGAGCATAAATATTCGCTCCTTTGGTAAATTATACTTTTATTATACCTGATATCCCCGGCAAATGCAAGAAAGATTGACGGCAGGGCGAAAAAGTGGTAGAATATATACAGTTTTTTTGCAAAGGAGAGCCAAAAATGAAGAAAACTGCATTAAGAGAGTACGCTAAGCTCATTGTTCGCTGCGGCGCCAATGTGCAAAAGGGCCAGGAGGTTATGATCTACGCCGGCTTGGATCAGCCTGAATTTGTTTATATGGTAGTAGAGGAGGCCTACAAGGCCAAGGCCAAGAAGGTCATTGTAGAATGGAGCTACGATAAGCTTACCAAGCTCCACGCCCGCTATCAGAGCGTTAAGACCCTGGGAGCCGTGCCCGCCTGGGTTCAGGAGCGGCAAAAGCACTACTGCCAGGAGCTGCCCTGCCGTATCCACCTGGTGTCCGACGATCCCGACGGCCTGAAGGGCGTGCGTATGGACAAGCTGGCCAAGGCCCGCAAGCTGAGCTACCCCATTCTCAAGCCCTATATTGACGAGCGGGACGGCAAGCAGCAGTGGTGCATCGCCGCCGTTCCCGGCGCGGCCTGGGCAAAGAAGGTTTTCCCCGGCCTGCCCAAGGGCAAGGCTATGGAAAAGCTGTGGGAAGCCATTCTGTTTACCTCCCGGGTAACCGATGACCCCCTGAAGGCCTGGGAAGACCACAATGCCGACCTGAAGGCCCGCTGCGACCACCTGAACAGCCTGAACATCCGCTCTTTGCACTATACCGCCGACAACGGCACTGACCTTACCGTGGGCATGATCCCGGAAGCTATCTTCTGCGGCGGCGGCGAGGTATCCCGCCAGGGCATCTTCTTCAACCCCAATATCCCCACCGAGGAATGCTTCATTTCCCCCATGCGTGGCCAGGCCGAGGGCATTGTGTACTCTACCAAGCCCCTTTCCTACCAGGGCCAGCTGATCGAGAACTTCTGGATGCGCTTTGAAAACGGAAAGGCCGTGGAGGTAGGCGCGGAAAAGGGCGAGGAGCTGCTGAAGACTATGGTCACCATGGACGAAGGCGCGGCCTACCTGGGCGAGTGCGCCCTGGTGCCCCAGCGCAGCCCCATCTGCGAAAGCGGCATCCTGTTCTACGAAACTCTGTTTGACGAAAACGCCGCCTGCCACCTGGCCGTGGGCGCCGGCTTTGCCGACACCATCCGGGATCACCACAGTAAGACCCTGAAAGAGTGTCAGGAGCTGGGCATTAACGATTCTATGATCCATGTGGATTTTATGATCGGCTGCGACAGCATGAACATCGATGCCACCTGCGCCGACGGCTCTACCGTAGCCATCTTCCGCGGCGGCAACTGGGCATTTTAATCGGCTCCCCCTCCGGGGGAGCTGTCAGCGAAGCTGACTGAGAGGGTTTACGAAGCCTGCTAAAACCCTCTCCGTCACCGCCTACAGCGGTGCCACCTCTCCCAGAGGGAGAGGCAAGTAAAAAAAGTATCAAAAATCTAAAAATAATGCTTGCATTCTGCTTCTTAGTATGCTACAATAGCTGGGCGATTAAAGATTGCATAGGGCCACTATGCCCTTTTACATGATAAGAAAGAGGTGAACAACATGAAGGAAGGACTCCATCCCAAGTACGAACAGACTACGATTCGTTGCGCCTGTGGCAATACCTTTACCACCGGCTCCACCAAGAAGGACATCAGAGTTGAAATCTGCTCCAAGTGCCACCCTTTCTACACCGGCAAGCAGAAGCTGGTTGATACCGGTGGACGTGTTGACCGTTTCAACAAGAGATTTGGTCTGAAGTAAGTAGAAAAGTCCGTACTGTTTCTTTACAGTACGGACTTTTTTTGCTTTTTTCGCAAAAATTGGAATATAGTACTGCTATTTTCCCACATTGTATGTTATAATATTTCAAACAGTAGGAGGATCGTAAATGGAAGAAGTATTTTCCCGCCCCGCCGTTGAGCGGGCGGTGCTGGTTGGCTTGAACGCGGCTTGCTTTACCCAGGCCCAAACTGCCACAGAAGAAACTCTGGAAGAGCTGGATGCCCTTCTGGAAACTGCCGGCGGCTTCTGCACCGGCAAGATCCTGCAAAACCGTCCAACCCCCGATCCCCACAGCTTCATCGGCGAGGGCAAGGCCCAGGAGGTTAGAATGCTGGCGGAGGCCACCGGGGCTACCATGGTTATTTTCGATAACGAGCTTTCCCCCAGCAATATCCGGGCCTTGGAAGAGATTTTGGGCATGACCGTGCTGGACCGCAGCGCGCTTATTTTGGATATTTTTGCCCAGCGGGCCAAGACCAAAGAGGGCCGGCTGCAGGTAGAGCTTGCCCAGTATAAGTATCTTTTGCCCCGGCTTTCCGGCATGGGCGCCAGCCTTTCCCGCCAGGGCGGCGGCATCGGCACCCGCGGCCCCGGCGAAACCAAGCTGGAGAGCGACCGCCGGCATATCCGTGAGCGCATCGCCCGGCTGCAAAGCGAGCTGGAGCAGGTGCGCCAGGTGCGGGGCGTTCAGCGGGAGCGGCGGATGAAAAACTCTGTGCCGGTGGTGGCCATCGTGGGCTATACCAACGCCGGCAAATCTACTTTGCTCAATCAGCTTACCGGGGCGGGCATTCCCGCCAACAACCGGCTGTTCGACACCTTGGATACCACCTCCCGGCAGCTGAAGGTATCTGACAATCTGGATGTTATCCTTTCCGATACCGTAGGCTTTATCGCCAAGCTGCCCCACCATTTGGTGGATGCCTTCCGGGCTACTTTGGAGGAGCTGGAATACGCAGACCTCTTGCTCCATGTGATCGACGCTTCCGACCCGGACCGGGATGCCCATATCCAGGTGGTAGACGGCCTGATCGCCAAGCTGGCCAAGCCCGGCACCAAGGTTTTGCGGCTATACAACAAGGCCGACCTGGTAGATCCAACCGACATCCCCATCGGCGAGGATGTGGTTGCGGTATCGGCCAAGCAGGGCAGGGGAATGGAGGAGCTTTTGCGCTCCATCGAAACCGCCCTGGGCCACAGCCGCCACCGGGTATCTGTGCGCCTGCCTTATTCTATGGGCGGCATGGTGCAAACCCTGCACGACAGCGCCAAGGTGCTGAGCCTGGAGTATACCGGCGAGGGCATCGAGGCGGAAGCCATTCTCGACCCCATCCTTTACGGCAAGCTGCGCCAATATATTACCAAGGAGTGGTAAATTTTGGAAGAATACCTGGTTCCTACCGGCTTCGGCGAAGCTGAGTTTGTGGAAAAAAAGTCCCGGTTTATTGGCCGCGTCTGGCTGGTGGAAACCGAGGAGGAGGCTTTGGAGAAGATCCAGGCCATGAAAAAGCAGCATTACGATGCTACCCATAACTGCTGGGCCTATATCATCAAGGGGGGCGCCATGCGCTTTTCCGACGATGGCGAGCCCGGCGGCACAGCCGGCATGCCCATGGTGCAGGTGCTTCAAAGGGAAGAGCTTTACAATGTGGTGTGCGTAGTAACCCGGTATTTTGGCGGCGTGCTGTTGGGCGCCGGCGGCTTGGTGCGGGCCTATACCAAGGGCGCCAAGATCGCCGTAGATGCTGCCGGAAAGTCTATCAAGCGGGTATGGGATGTATTGTACCTGCCCTGCCCCTATAGCTGGTACGAGCGCATCAAGCTGGAGATCGCCGCTTTCGGCGGCATATTGCGAGATACCCAGTTTGGCGCGGAGGTGGAGCTGGAAGTGCTGCTCCCCCAGGCCCAAACCGCCCCGTTTTTGGATAGGATCACCGATATGACCGCAGCTGCTGTGCAGGCTATGGAGATCGGCAAAGAATACCGGGCTTTCCCCGTGAATAAGGAGGCGCAAATATGACAGTACGCCAAGAATTGGAGCTTTTGGAGCATCGCCGGCTCAACCCCCTGGCCGCTTTTTCAGACCGGACCAAGGGCCGCCCCATCCCGGAAGAGCCGAAAGAAAACGATGTTCGCACCTGCTACCAGCGGGATACGGACAGGATCGTACATAGCAAATCCTTCCGCCGCCTGATGCACAAGACCCAGGTTTTCCTCAGCCCGGAGGGCGACCATTACCGCACCCGCATGACCCATACCATCGAGGTCACCCGCATCGGCCGCACCATTGCCCGGGCCTTGGGCTTAAATGAAGACCTGGCCGAGGCCATCGCTATGGGCCATGACCTGGGCCATACCCCCTTTGGCCACGCCGGCGAGGGAGCGCTGAGCGAATGCATCGGCAAGCCCTTCCGCCACAATGAGCAGAGCCTGCGGGTGGTGGATGTGCTGGAAAAGGACGGCCGGGGGCTGAATTTAACCTATGAAGTGCGCATGGGCATTCTGGGCCATACCGGCGAGCGCATCCCCGAAACCCTGGAGGGCCAGGTGATCCGCCGGGCGGATCAGATCGCCTATGTTAACCACGATATTGACGATGCCATCCGCGCCGGCATTCTGCGGGAAGAAGACATTCCCAAAAGCATTGCCGATGTGCTGGGCGAGAGCCACCGCAACCGCATCGATGCTTTGGTTTGCGATGCCATCCTTACCTCCCGGGAGGCCGGGGCCATCGCCCTTTCCCCCAAGGTAGACCAGGCGCTGAAGGATCTGCGCGCCTTTATGTTTGAGCGGGTATACCGCAACCCCGTTGCCAAGGGGGAGGAGAGCAAGGCCAAGGATATGCTCAAGCGCCTTTATGAATACTACTATACCCACCCCCAGGCCCTGCCGGAGGATTTTCAGCCCCAAATGAGCTTTGACGGCCTGGAGCGCACAGTTTGCGATTACATTGCCGGCATGACGGATAACTACGCTGTGGATAAATTTACAGAAATTTTCATCCCCGCAGGGTGGCAAGTGCGCTAAAAATATGATATAATTATTTATTATGCAGAAAGGAGGGGCAGCTATGGCATTTCCCCCCGCATTTATCGACGAGCTGGTGCAGAGAAATCCTATTGAGGATGTAGTAGGCCAGTATGTCAGCTTAAAGCGCAGCGGCGCGAATCTGTTTGGCCTTTGCCCCTTCCACGGGGAAAAGACGGCCTCTTTCTCCGTCAACCCGGACAAAGGCATCTACTATTGCTTCGGCTGCCACAAGGGCGGCGGCCCGGTAAACTTTATGATGGAGATCGAGGGCCTGAGCTACCCGGATGCCGTGCGTTCCCTGGCCAAGCGGGCAGGCATGGAAGTGCCTGAGGACGAAAAGTACCAATCCCGCTACCGCCAGCAGGAGCGGCTTTGGGCGCTGAACAAGGAAGCCGCCCGGTTTTTCAACGCCCAGCTGTATACCGAAGCCGGGGCCCAGGGCCTGGCCTACGCCCAGAAGCGGGGCATGCCCAAGAGCATCCTTACCAAGTTTGGCATCGGCTTTGCTCCCGATAGCTGGAGCGCCCTTACCGATGCCATGCGCAAAAAGGGGTATTCCGACCAGGAGCTGCGGGACGCCAACCTGGTGTCGGACAAAAACGGCCATATTTACGACCGTTTCCGCAACCGCCTCATGTTCCCAATTATCGATGTCCGTGGCAATGTGATCGGCTTTGGCGGCCGGGTCATGGACGATTCTACCCCCAAATACTTAAACTCTACCGATACCCTGGTGTTCAACAAGCGCAAAAACCTTTTCGCCATGAACTACGCCAAAAAGACCAAGATGGGCTATATCATCCTGGTAGAGGGCTATATGGATGCCATTGCGCTGCACCAGTACGGCTTTGACTGCGCCGTGGCCAGCCTGGGCACCAGCCTTACGGAAGACCAGGCTACCTTGCTGAGCAAATATACCGACCAGGTGGTGCTGATCTACGACGGCGACGAAGCCGGCCAGAACGCTACCCGCCGGGCCATCCCTATGCTGGAAAGGGCGGGCCTGCAGGTAAAGGTGCTGAAAATGCGGGATGCGAAAGACCCGGATGAATACCTGAAAAAGTTCGGCGCGGATAAATTCAAGGTGCTGCTGGAGCAGTCTTCCAACCGGGTGGAGTACCAGCTGGGCGCCATCGCCAAAAAGTATGATATTTCCCAGGATGACCAGCGGGTCAAGTACATTCAGGAGTGCGCGGAGCTGATTTCTACGCTGCCCAGCCCGGTGCAGCGGGAGGTATACAGCGGCCGGGTGGCGGAAAGGGCGAAGATCTCCCTGGATGCCATGAAGCTGGAGGTAAACAAGTGCTTCAAGCGCCGCATGGCCAGAGAGCGCCGTCAGCAGGAAAAGCAGGAGCTTTCCCCGGCGAAAAACCTTCAGCCCAAGAGCCGCTCCATCCGCTATGATAACATCGCCTCTGCCATGGCGGAGGAAACGGTGATCGCCATGGCCATGCGGGAAAACGCCCTGCTGGACCGTATCGGCATGCTTACCCCCCAGAGCTTTTCTTCGCCGTTGCTTGGCAAGGTGTTCGGCCAGATGCTCAGCCGCCACAGCCAGGGCCTGGAGGTCAGCCCTGCCGTGCTGGAGGAGCTGGAAGGCGATGAAATGTCCCATATCGCCTATGTCTGCCAGCGCCAGCAAGGCCCTATCAGCGAGCAGGCCTTTGCCGACTGTGTGCGCAAGGTGCTGGACGAGCATGCGAAAAGATCCGTTACTTCTGCCGATGCGCTTATGGCGCTGCGCAATAAAATGAAAGAAAGCAAAGGGATCAAATAATGGCCCAAACCCTAACCCAAAGCCTTTCCCAGCCCAGGGAAGAGGAGCAATATCTGCGGGAGATCCACGCCATTCCCCGCCTTACCCAGCAGCAGGAGCTTCAATTGGCCCAGCGCTGCGCCCAGGGTGACGAGGAAGCGGTGCGCCAAATGGTCAGCGCCAATTTGCGCCTGGTGGTCTCCATCGCCCGGGAATATTCCGGCCGGGGCGTTGCCATGCTGGATCTGATCCAGGAGGGCAGCATCGGCCTGCTTGCCGCGGCCAAAAAGTTTGACCACAGCCTGAATTTCCGCTTCTCTACCTACGCTACCAAGTGGATACGCCAGGCCATTGCCAAATGCCTTTTAGACCACGGCGATGCCATCCGTGTGCCTGCCTATACCGCCCAGCGCATTGCCCGGGTAGAAAAAGCCCGGCGGGAGCTGGAAGCCGGCCTGGGCAGGGAAGCTACCGGGCAGGAGCTGGCGGAGCATACCGGCTTTACAGCGGAGCAGGTAGATAAGCTGCTGGCTCTGAGCCGTCAGACATGCTCCCTGGAAGATACCCTGAGCATCCCCGTGGAGGACCTGGTCACCCCCCAGCCCCAGCAGGAGCTGATCCGCCGGGAGCTGAAAAATACCCTGGAAGACCTTTTGCGCCAGCTTACCCAGCGCCAGCAGCAGGTGCTTCGCCTGCGCTTTGGCATGGATGGCGGCGTTGCCCATACCCATGAGCAGATCAGCCAATTGTTAGACATTTCCAAAGAGCGCAGCCGCCAGCTGGAAAAGCAGGCCATTGCCCGCCTGCAAAAGCTGGGCAGCGGCCTTGGATTGGAGGATTTTTTAGAATGAACGAATTTACTTTTGAGCTTTCCCCCTGGGAGCTTTTTGCCCGCCGGCTCACCCCCGGCAGCAGCGTCAGCGCCATGCGGCTGTTGACTGTGCTGGAAGGGGAGGACGATGCCGCCCTGGAAGAAGCCTTTCAGGCCCTGGAAGTTAAGAATATTACCCTGGATCTTTCCGATCTGCCTTCCCGGGATGCTTCCGGCGCTCTGGGTGAGCGCCTGAGCCTGGAAAAGAAGCTTTGCCGCCAGGGCAAGCTCCTTACCGGCCTTGCGGAAAACGACCCCCTGCGCCTTTACCTGGACGAGCTGGCCGCTACCCCCGCTGCCGGGGATATCCAGGTGCTGGCTTTGGAGCTGCTGGAGCCCCTGCCCCAGCGCCGCCTGGAAGCTACCCAGCAGATGCTTACCAATTTGCTGCTGAGCCGGGTAGTGGAGCAGGCCCAGCGCCGCGCCGGCAACCGGGTGCTGCTTATCGACCTGATCCAGGAAGGCTCTATGGCCCTTTGGCAGGCCATCCTTTCCTATACCGGCGGCGATCTTGAAAGCTTTGCCAACGGCTGCATCTGTTTTGCTATGGATAGGGCCATTCTTTTGCAGGCCAGGGAAGACGGGGTAGGCCAGAAGATGCGCAAGCTTTGCCAGGATTACCGCGCCGCCGATAAAGCCCTGCTTACCAGCCTGGGCAGAAACCCCTCTTTGGAGGAGATCGCCGGAGCGCTGAACATTACCGCCGAGGAAGCCTTCCAGGTGGAAAACATCGTGCAAAGCGCGGCGCTGCTGGCCAAGGCCAAGCAGGCCGATGCTCCCAAGCCTCAGGAAGAGGAAGATCAGTCGGTGGAAAACACCGCCTATTACCAAAGCCGCCAGCGCATTGAAGAAATGCTGGAGGGCCTGGATGAGACCCACGCCCGGGTGGTCAAGCTTCGTTTTGGCCTGGAGGGCGGGCTGCCCCTTACCACCCAGGAGGTGGGCAAGCTGCTGCATATTACCGCCGATGAGGTGACGGCCCTGGAGGCTGCCGCCCTGGCGCAGATCAGAAAGAAGGTTTAATTTTATGGCTAAGCATTATTCCATCGCCATTGACGGCCCTGCCGGCGCAGGCAAAAGCACCATCGCCCGCGCCCTTGCCCAGGAGCTGGGCTTCCGCTATGTGGATACCGGCGCGATCTACCGCACCGTTGCTTATTTTCTGGATCTTTTGGGCATCAGCCCCAAGGATGTGGACGGCGTTACCCGCTATATCGATGAGCTTACCGTTGAGATCGAATATGACGACCAGGGCGCTCAGCACATGATCATGAACGGCATGGATGTTACCGATGACATCCGCTCCCAGGATATTTCCCAGAAGGCCAGCCTGGTATCTGCCCACGCCATCGTGCGAGATACTTTGCTGGATATGCAGCGCGCCGTTGCCAAGAAGTATGATGTGATCATGGACGGCCGGGACATCGGCACCGTTGTGCTGCCCAAGGCTACCGTTAAGATCTTCCTTACCGCCTCTGCCGAGGTGCGTGCCCAGCGCCGCCTGGAGGAGATGCAGGCCAAGGGCAGCAAGGCTACCTTCGCCCAGGTGCTCAAGGACATCCAGCAGCGGGACTATCAGGATACCCACCGGGAGATCGCCCCCCTGAAGCAGGCCAAGGATGCCGTTAAAGTAGATACCAGCGAGCTGGATATCGAAGGCGTAGTAGCCGCCATCCGGGAGATCGTAGGAAAGAAGATCCCTCTATGAGCGTTACAGTAGCCAAAAGCGCCGGCTTCTGCTTCGGCGTTAACCGGGCGGTGGAGCTGGTGGAAAAAGAGGCTGTCCAGGGCAGCCGCGTGGTCACCCTTGGGCCTATCATCCACAACCGCCACCAGGTTGAGCGCTTCCGGGAGCTTGGGGTGGGCGTGATCGAAAACCCGGAAGAGATCGGCGACGGTACTACGGTGATCATCCGCTCCCATGGGGTAAGCAAGGCTGTGTTCGACCGGGTGCAAAGCCGGGCCGCCAAGGTGGTGGATGCTACCTGCCCCTTTGTCAAGCGCATCCACGGCATCGTCAGCGAAGCCCGGGAGGAAGGCCGCCTGAGCCTCATCATCGGCACCCGCTCCCACCCCGAGGTAGAGGGCATCGCCGGCTGGTGCGGCGATTACCGGGTGTTTGAAGATCCTCAGGAATTGGAAGCTTTTTCCAATAGCGGGGAATTTCCCCTGGATTTTCCCATGACCATGGTTTGCCAGACCACTTCTACAGAACTTTTATGGAAAAATTCCAAAGAAATTGCAAAAAAACAGTTTACTAATCTAAAAATTTTTGATACAATATGTAAAGCTACTGAATTTCGGCAGAGGGAAGCGGCGCAGCTGGCCGCCCAATGTCAGGCTATGGTGGTAATTGGGGATGCATCCAGCTCCAATACCAAGCGCCTGGCCATGATCTGCCGGGAGCATTGCGATCAGGTTGCGCTGGTGGATAACGCCGGCGAGCTGGATAAGCAGCTGTTTCGCGGTGCATCTTGCGTTGGAATCACAGCCGGAGCTTCGACCCCGGCGTGGATTATAAAGGAGGTCAATAAGACTATGAGCGAAATTATTAATGCTGATGTTATGCAGGAGGAGAACTTTGCCGAACTTCTCGAGCAGTCCATCAAGACTTTAAATACAGGAGATAAGGTTACTGGTATCGTTACCGCCATCAATGCCAATGAAGTCCAGATCGATCTGGGCACCAAGCACGCCGGCTACATTCCCTATAACGAAGTCAGCGCCGATCCTTCTGTAAAGGCTGAGGACATTCTCAAGGTTGGCGACGAGATCGAGGTATTCGTTGTTCGCGTTAACGACCAGGACGGCGTATGCCAGCTGTCCAAGAAGAAGCTGGACGGCCTGAAGATCTGGGACGACATGGCTACTTACGCAGAAGAGAAGACCACCATCGAAGGTGTTATCACCGAGGAGAACAAGGGCGGCCTGGTTGCTACCCATAAGGGTGTCCGTGTGTTCATCCCCGCTTCCCAGTCCGGCATCGCCAAGGGCGGCGACATGACCGGCATGGTAGGCAAGACCGTTAACCTGAAGGTTACCGAGGTCAACCGCGCCCGCCGCCGCGTGATCGGCTCCATCCGTGCCGTAAACGCCGAAGAGCGCAAGGCCAACCAGGAGAAGATCTGGAACGAGATCGAAGTTGGCGCCAAGTACCACGGCGTTGTTAAGAGCCTGACCAGCTACGGCGCATTCGT
>JAFSBW010000070.1 GCA_017437095.1 Oscillospiraceae bacterium | reverse complement strand
CTTATGGCTGAAAAATATTTCTCCTGCAAAATATCGGCATATAGCACCGATAATGGCGAGACTTAAAGGTGTAGCAGAAAGTCGGTTAAAAAGTCCAACTGCTTCCGTCAGGCGAGATGCTGACACGCCAATGCTGTTTACTCAGATACGGCAACCAGATACCAACTACTTAGCAGTACCTGAAGTATCTTCTGAAAATCGCAGATACATTCCGATATCGTTTCTTTCTCCCGAGATCATTGGAAGTAATAAATTATATATGGTTTCCAACGCGGATAAGTATATGTTTGGTGTTTTGATATCAAACGTGCACATGGCTTGGATGCGAACGGTTGCGGGAAGATTGGAACTTCGATATAGTTATTCTCCTGCAGTCTATAACAATTTCCCGTGGTGTAATCCTACCGCCGAGCAGAAAAAGAAGATTGAGGAAACAGCACAGGCGATTCTTGATGCCCGTGCGCTTTACCCCGATTGCTCTTTAGCGGACCTTTACGACGAAGTTGCTATGCCTCCGGAGTTGCGTAAGGCTCACCAAGCTAACGATCGCGCCGTAATGCAGGCGTATGGTTTTGATGTGAAGACTATGACGGAAAGTAGCTGTGTGGCAGAGCTGATGAAGATGTATCAAGATTTGGTTAAATGAAATGCCCAGGTAAAATATGGACAAATACGATTTTATAAAAGACAGTAGAAGAGAGTTGGAAGCATTTTATGCAAAATTTTTTGATTCCGATGATGAATTGCAAACTTTCTTGTCTGATGCTTTTGATTATGAGAACGGCTCCTTAGCTCGAAGACAGGCGTTGTTCCAAGTGCAACGATTCATTTCATTGGCAAACGATATTGATAAAATTCGTCCTGGTCGTGATCCTTTGAGGATCTTGTTTTTGAAAATCGGTCTTGATGCGCTATGCACTCTTTCAGGTCATACAAACAAAACAAAGCCCCTTTTCTATTCGAAATTCTGTGATTGTTTTAGTATAGAGGGTAAGAATTATATTCTAAATAATTTTAGGCTATCGTATTTTGAAGATGAATACAAAGGACACAGTTTTGAAGCAAGCCATAACATTGATTTAAGTGATTTTCTAAATATAATTAAAACCACACGGGATATGGTTGCTCACGATTTTAATTATTGGGAGATGCAATTTTTTGCGTATGATACAGACTCTACATGGCTTACTTCAATGGAAGCCAAAGATGATATACTTCTCTCATACAATTATCAACGTGAGCAAAAAAAGGAAACAACTTACCATTTTGAAACAACATTGAATTACGAGAAATTTATTTACTATTTTACTGAGGCTTGTGTTAGATTTATAGATGAACATATGAAAAAAAGCTTAGTAGAAAAGCAATGAAACCCAACAAAGGAGAAAACAAAATATGAATACTTTTTATAATCAAATGTTCAATCCGCAATATGTGAATTTACAATATTATCGCCAAATCGAACAGATGCAGTACCAAGCCAAACAAAACGAAGAAGTTTCAAAGGCAGTTAAGGCAATTCATGATTTATGCGAAGCTGTAAAACAATTAGACGATCGTCATCAGCAAATCGCATTTTCTGCTTGCCTTGCCGAAATATCAAGAGAGTTTAATTGGTAAAAAATAACATTGTGTACTATTGTTGAATATACAGTAAAAAGCACAAGTGCTTCTTTTTCTTACATAGTAAACACACTTAAATTTTTACGACAGATTTTACGACAAATGGGATAAAGTTATGCCATATAATGATAGGTTATTTTCTGCAATGAAACCGGTTTGGATTAACAAAGTCAGGTAATGGCAGGATAAATAAGGGTATAAGATATATCCCGCTTAAATCCCCACCATGAAGCCTTTGGACTAAACCATATATAATCTATAAAAGCCCTGCAAATCTTTTGACGATTTGCAGGGCTTTTTCCTTAAAAACTATGCCGTTTGCCCCAAGATGGATTGAAAAAGGCCGCCTGGGGTGCTACAATCCAGGTAGCAGATACTTGCGAGGGAGGGCAAACAATGGGTTTTATGACCGAATACAAGCGACTGGAAAAGCTTTGCGGTGAGATCATGAAGGACGAGCGCAAGGTAAGCGCTTATATTGATGAAATGGAAAGCTTACCCCGGGGAGCCAGCCTGGTGGATAATTGGATTGTGGATCTAAAGCAGCTCAAGCGCTATCGGTGGATCAGAAATCAGATCGCGCACGATCCGGATTGCACAGAAGAGAGTATGTGCGATGCTTTGGATACCCGATGGATCGCGGGCTTTTATAACCGCATTATGCAGCAAACAGATCCGCTTGCGCTGTACTACAAAGCGGTTAAACCCCATACCCCAGCGACCAAGAAAGCTGATCAAAAGGATACTGACCCCAGAATATACAGTCAGCCGACCCCCAGACCCGTGGGCTGCGCTACGATCATGATCGGCGCGGTATTAACCGTCGCAGCTTTTTTGATTTGGTTTCTGTAAGGGTATTTAAGCGCTGTGCTTATCTGTGCGCCTTGCAACTTGAAAGCCAGGGGAGTATAATGTAGCTGAAAAAGCAAGAAGGATACCCGGGAGGATGGAAAAATGTCTGAAAAAGAAAAAATGCTGAGCGGGCAATGGCATGATGCCAATTTTGACGAAGAGCTGCTGGCGCACAGAAGAAAAGCGGAGCTGCTTTGCCATGCTTTTAACCAGGCTGAGCCGGGGAGCGATGCCCAGGCCCAGGCGCTGCAAGGCCTTTTGGACACCCCCATCCCCCAGGGGGTTACGGTATTGGCGCCGGTATACTTTGACTACGGAAAATATACCCGTTTGGGTAAGGGTACATTTGTAAACCACGGCTGCTATTTTATGGACGGCGGCAGGGTGATCATCGGCGAGAATGTATTTATCGGCCCTTTCTGTGGCTTTTATACCGCGTCCCACCCCATGAACTTTGCCCAGCGCAACACGGGCATTGAAAAAGCCCTGCCCATTACCGTAGGGGACAACTGCTGGTTTGGGGCAAATGTTTCGGTGCTTCAGGGCGTGACCATCGGCTCCGGCTGCGTCATCGCCGCGGGAAGCGTGGTTATAAAAGATGTGCCGGATAACAGCATGGTGGCCGGCGTTCCGGCGGTAGTAAAAAAACAGATCCAGCAAAAATAAGGGAGCTTTTCTCCCTTGTTTTGCGGCGGGGAGAAAGCTATGGACATTCTAAAGGGCAAGATCAGGCCCATGTATTTCAAATATCTGGTGGCGGCATCGGGCAGCGCTTTGGTGGCCTCTGTCTTCGGCATCGTGGATGCCATGATGGTAGGCCAGTACCACGGCCCGGCAGGCACGGCGGCTCTGGCGGTATTCAGCCCCCTTTGGAGCATTATTTTCTGCCTGGGTCTGCTGGCAGGCATCGGCGGCTCGGTGCTTTTTGCCAACTGCCGGGGCGCTGGGGACGAAAAAACCGCCCAGCAGTATTTTACCCTATCCATCCTTTACGGCGTGGGCCTTTCCGCTGTGGCTACGGCGGCCATCGCTGTGTTTCAAGAGCCCCTTTTCCGCCTTTTCGGCGCGGACGAGGAGCTTTTGCAGCTGGCAAAGCGCTACCTAAAGCCCATCCTGTTTGCCGTTCCCTGCTGCGTGTTCAGCAATATCCTCTCTGCCTATCTGCGCAATGACAATGCCCCTACCCTGGCTACCGTGGCGGTGGTCATCGGCGGCGTTTTCAACTGCGTGGGGGATTACTACTGCGTATTCGTGCTGGATATGGGCATTTCCGGCGCCGGGTTAGCCACAGCCATCGGCCAGTATATCGGCATCGGGATCATGCTGCTGCATTTTGTGGGCAAAAAGAACACGTTGCGGCTTGTAAAGCCTGCAAAGGCCCTGCAAAAGCTGAAAAGCATCTCCGTTACCGGCTTTTCTACCGCCATCAGCGACCTGGCTATGGGTATCATCGGCGTGCTTTTTAACCGCCAGATCATGAAATATCTTGGCACGGATGCTTTGGCGGTGTACGGCATCATTACCCAGGTTACCGCCTTTGCCCAATGCCTTGCCTACGGCACGGGCCAGGCCGCTCAGCCCATTATCTCCCAAAACTATGGGGCAGGGCAGCATGGGCGGATCAAAGAGTGCCTGCGCTATGGGCTTTATACCAGCGCAGGCATGAGCATATTTTGGGTAGGGGTCATGCTGGCCTTTCCCAAGGCGATCATGGGCCTTTTTATGACCCCTACGCCCTCGGTAGCCGCCATCGCTCCCGGCATCCTCCGGCTGTACGGCCTTTCTTACCTGCTGCTGCCCTTTAACCTGTTTGCTACCTATTATTTCCAGGCGCTGATGAAGGCCAACCTTTCCCTGGTAGCTTCGGTGGCCCGGGGCGCCGTCATCAGCGGGGCTATGATCCTTTGGCTGCCGGCGGCCTTTGGCCCGGGGAGCATCTGGTACGCCATGCTGATCACCGAAGCTCTGGTAGCCGCCTTTAGCGCCTACTACACAGTTAAATGCACCAAATGCCTGACCTGACGGGCAAAAAAGGGCTTCCAATGCGGAAAAAATGTGGTATGATATAGCCATTGAGAAAAAAGGAGAGAAGACCATGAAACTTTTGATCGTTGTAGACATGCAAAATGATTTTATCGACGGCGCTTTGGGCACCCAGGAGGCTCAGGCCATCGTTGGCAATGTCAAGGCCAAGCTGGATGCCTACCGGGCCGCCGGGGATGCGGTTATCTTTACCCGGGATACCCACCAGCCGGACTACCTGCAAACCACCGAGGGCAAGCACCTGAGCGTAGAGCATTGCATCGAAGGCAGCTTCGGCTGGCAGGTAAGGGCCGAGCTGGAGGATGAAACCGCTTTGCATATCGATAAGCCCAATTTCGGCTGGCTGGGCTGGAAGGAGCTGGGGCTGGAAAAATATGAGGCTGTGGAGCTGGTAGGCCTTTGCACGGATATCTGCGTGGTATCCAACGCCCTGATCCTCAAGGCGGCTTACCCGGATCTGCCTCTGACGGTAGATGCGCTCTGCTGCGCCGGCGTTACCCCGGCTACCCATCAAGCCGCCCTGGCGACTATGAAAATGTGCCAGGTGCAGATCATCAACGAATAAAAATAGGGCGGGCTGCGTTTCGGCAGCCCGCCCTCAGTCTGTCGAAAAAGTATTTTTCGACAGACTGACAGAGGTCGAGAAAGCCACAAAGACAAGCAAACCGCACTCGTCGGCGTACAGGTGGTACGGTAGAGGGCGGTTTGCGCAGTAAGTCAAAATGCCTTGCGAAGCAAGCTTTTTCGCTTTATTTTGAGCAATTACTTTATTTAAAAATAGCTTCAATTCTAAAAAATCGCCCCAAACTGCCCAAAATTGCATTTTGACGGTTTGGGGCTTTATCGACACTCTGAGGGCGGGCTGCGTTTCGGCAGCCCGCCCTTAAGCTATGCACTTATTTTAAAGATATAAGATATGAGATATAAGCTATAAGATAACGACGCCGGATATCTCATATCTTATATCTTATATCTAAATTTTATCCTCCGGCTGGGATAATCCGCAAAAAATGTCCCTAAAAAATAAAAAAGCCCATTGACAAATAAAAGCCAATGGTGTAAAATGGTAGTCCATACTGTGGATGAGTATGCCCGGGCGTATTCCCCTTTGTACGCTGACATCTTACCATAGGAACGGCCCGCTGTCAAGAGGTAAAATCAACAAATTTAACAACTTGGCCGGGCGTGTAGCAAGTAAGCAACACAACATTTTGGGAAAACCCAAAGAAAGGCTGTGATGATCCATATGGCAATGGTCAAGGACCAAATGTTTGGCAAGACCCTGCGTAAGAGCTACGCAAAGTACCAGGAGATCCTGGAAATGCCCAACATGCTGAAGATCCAGAAGGATTCCTACCAGTGGTTCCTGGAAACGGGACTGCGGGAGGTCTTCAAGGATGTTGGCACAATTACCGACTTCTCCGGCAAGCTGGAGCTGAGCTTCCTGGATTACTCCATGGAAGACAAGCCCAAGTACACCATCGAGGAGTGCAGAGAGCGGGATGCTACCTACTCCCGTCCCATCAAGGTGCGTGTGCGCCTGCGCAACACCGAGACCGAGGAGATCAAGGAGCAGGATATCTTCATGGGCGAGCTGCCCGTGATGACTAACGGCGGCACCTTCGTGATCAACGGCGCCGAGCGTGTTATCGTATCCCAGATCGTCCGCAGCCCCGGCATGTACTACGGCCACGAGGTGGACAAGGCTGACCAGCACACCTACACCGCTACCGTCATTCCCTACCGCGGCGCTTGGCTGGAGTATGAGACCGACAACAACAACTGCTTCTACGTTCGCATCGACAAGAACCGCAAGCTCCCCATTACCTGCCTGATCCGGGCTATGGGCGTAGATACCGACGAGAAGATCAAGGAAATGTTCGGCGATGACGAGCGCATCCTGGCTACTCTGGAAAAGGACACCTGCAAGACCCGGGAAGAGGGCCTGCTGGAGATCTACCGCCGCCTGCGTCCCGGCGAGCCTCCCACGGTGGAGACTGCCGCTGCCCACCTGGAGGGCCTGCTGTTTGATGCCCACCGCTACGATGTAAGCATCGTAGGCCGCTACAAGTTCAACAAGAAGATGGACATCTGGAGCCGCCTGGCCGGCCAGGAGCTGGTAGATGCCATTACCGACCCCATGACCGGCGAAGTGCTGGCCGAGCCCGGCGAGATCATCTCCCGCGCCAAGGCCCATGCCCTTTCCGATGCCGGCGTAAACGAGGCCGTTGTAAAGATCGGCGACAAGCATGTTAAGATCTTCTCCAACGGCATGGTGGATATGGCCAAGTTCGTATCCTTCGACCCCAAGCAGTACGGCGTTAAGGAAAAGGTGCGCCTGTGCGTGCTGAAGGAAATGCTGGAGACCGTTGCCGAGGACGAGTGGGAAGATGCCATCGCCCAGCGCATGGACGAGCTGATCCCCAAGCACATCATCGTAGACGATATCATGGCCTCCATCAACTACCTCAACTGCGTAGCTATGGGCGTTGGCGTGCCTGACGATATCGACCACCTGGGCAACCGCCGCCTGCGCTGCGTAGGCGAGCTGCTGCAGAACCAGTTCCGCATCGGCTTCAGCCGCCTGGACCGTGTGATCCGTGAGCGCATGACCGTGCAGGATCTGGACGCTGTTACCCCCCAGAGCCTGATCAACATTCGCCCCGTTACCGCCGTTATCAAGGAGTTCTTCGGCTCCAGCCCCCTGAGCCAGTTCATGGACCAGAACAACCCCCTGGCTGAGCTGACCCACAAGCGCCGTCTTTCCGCTCTGGGCCCCGGCGGTCTGAGCCGTGAGCGCGCTTCCTTCGACGTGCGTGACGTTCACTACACCCACTACGGCCGTATGTGCCCCATTGAGACCCCTGAAGGTCCCAACATCGGCCTGATCAACTACCTGGCCAGCTTTGCGCTGATCAATGAGTACGGCTTTGTGGAGGCTCCCTACCGCAAGCTGGACAAGGCTACCGGCTTCGTTACCGACACTGTGGAGTACATGACCGCCGATGTAGAAGACGATTACTATATCGCCCAGGCCAACGAGCCTCTGGACGAGAACGGCTGCCTGGCCAATGCCCGTATCTCCTGCCGTCACCGCAACGAGATCATCGAAGTAGACCGGGAAATGATCGACTATCTGGACGTTTCCCCCAGAATGATGGTTTCCATCGCTACTTCTTTCATCCCCTTCCTGCAGAACGACGACGCAAACCGCGCCCTGATGGGCGCCAACATGCAGCGCCAGGCTGTGCCTCTGCTGACCACCGAAGCTCCCATCGTAGCTACCGGCGTTGAGCATAAGGCCGCTGTGGACTCTGAGGTCTGCGTTAAGGCCGAGGGCCCCGGCGTGGTTACCGCTGTATCCGCTACCGAGATCACCGTTAAGTACGATTGCGGCGAGATCAAGACCCACCGGCTTACCAAGTTCTCCCGCTCCAACGCAGGCACCTGCGTAAACCAGCGCCCCATCGTAGAGGTTGGCGAGCGTGTGGATACCCAGCAGATCATTGCTGACGGCCCCTCCTGCTCCGGCGGTGAGGTTGCCCTGGGTAAGAACGTGCTCATCGGCTTCGTTACCTGGGAAGGCTACAACTACGAGGACGCCATCCTGCTCAACGAGCGCCTGGTGCGTGAGGATGTATTTACCTCCATCCACATTGATGAGTATGAAACCGAAGCCCGGGATACCAAGCTGGGACCGGAAGAGATCACCCGGGATATCCCCAACGTAGGTGAGGACACCCTGAAGGATCTGGACGAGAACGGCATTATCCGTATCGGTGCCGAGGTCCGCTCCGGTGACTACCTGGTTGGTAAGGTCACGCCCAAGGG
>JAFSBW010000069.1 GCA_017437095.1 Oscillospiraceae bacterium | reverse complement strand
TTCTTGATGAAGTCCATCATGCGGCCCAGGTTGATGAATTCGTAGCCGGTAATCAGGTTATCGGCATCCAGAGCAACGCGGGTAATGTAGCCTTCGGCCATCTCCAGGTAGCGGGGGCCCTTAGCCTTGGTAGCGAACATGGTGCCAACCTGGCTGCGCAGACCCTTGCCCAGGTCTTCCAGGGAAGCGCCAACGGCCAGACCGTCTTCGGAGAAAGCAGACTGGCTGCGGCCGTAAACGATCTGCAGGAACAGCTCACGCATAGCGGTGTTGATGGCATCGCACACCAGGTCGGTGTTCAGAGCTTCCAGCAGGGTCTTGCCGATGAGGATCTCGGAAGCCATAGCGGCGGAGTGGGTCATGCCGGAGCAGCCCAGAGTTTCTACCAGAGCTTCTTCGATGATGCCTTCCTTAACGTTCAGGGTCAGCTTGCAGCAGCCCTGCTGAGGAGCGCACCAGCCGATGCCGTGGGTAAAACCGCTGACATCCTTGATCTCCTTCACCTGGACCCACTTGCCCTCTTCGGGAATGGGAGCGGGGCCGTGGTAGGCGCCCTTGCCAACGCTGCACATGTGCTGTACTTCGGTACTGTAAATCATGGCAAAAAATCCTTTCTTTTCTAAAAGTCGGATACTTCCGCTTTTGAGTATGAAACTTGGAAAATCCGGGCTGCCTGCCCGCTATTTTCCGCATATATTATACATAGATACAGAAGAAATGTCAATTGAAAAGCTTCCAAATTCGGTACGAAAATAGCGGTTGTATATGCAGGGCTGTGAAAAGCAGCGGTGGAGTATACTCCGCCGCTGCTTAGAATTGCTCAATGAATAGTATAGAAACAGTAACTATCATAGCCAAAAGAAAGATATATTACTGCTGTATCTCTTTCATTATTTCTGATATTCTGCTTCAAACTGTTTGATACAGTGGCTTCGCTGCACAAAATGGTTTATGCAACATAACAGCCCCAAAATGCCATATGCGGCATATAGATTTAGCCGCTGCTGGTATACGATCCAGCCGATTACTGCAAAGCAAAGGAGCAAACGCAGGAAGCCAAATACAGAAAGGGATGTAAAATATCGAATTTGGTAGCCGTCTTTCCTTTTTTCATATTTGCAATAAAAAAGAAAGGGAATGGCCATATAGCTCTTTATCTTTTTGCTTTTCATAGGAAGGGAAAACCACTGTTTTTTGTGCATCTTCCCATTTGTACGCGTTACCAATCTTTGCAGACGGTTCCTATCCCCATGCACATAAATTGATCTAACTGGCAGAAGCTTCACCTATTTCTCCTCCATGGCAAAGAGATCGTCTTGTAGTAAGCCGTAGCAGCCCGAATTTATGCCTGGATAGTCTTTACAAAAGCTGCCCGGTCGGTGGCCTTAAAGTAGGCAGAGCCGGCTACCAGCACATCCGCGCCATTTTCCTTGCAAACAGCGCAGGTATTGGCATCCACGCCGCCGTCTACTTCTACCAGACAATCGGGGTTGATGTCCGTTAACCACTGCTTAAGCTGGGCCACCTTGGGCATCATATCCGCCATAAACTTCTGGCCGCCAAAGCCGGGCTCTACGGTCATAACCAGCACCATATCGCACTTTTCCAGGTAAGGAATGGCGGCTTCTGCCGGGGTTTTGGGTTTGAGGACGATGCCCGCCTTGCAGCCCAGGGCGTGGATCTTGTCCAGCGCTTCCAGGGTATTCTGGGGCTGGTCAGCTTCCACATGGATGGTTACATAGTCCGCCCCCGCCTTGACAAACTCCTCCACATAGCGCACAGGCCGGTCGATCATCAGATGCACATCCAGGGGCAGATCTGTAACCTTGCGCAGAGCCTGCACCACCGGGATGCCGATGGAGATATTGGGCACGAAAATGCCGTCCATCACGTCCACATGGACAATATCGCCGCCATTGGCGCGGATATCCTCAATATCCCGCTGCAAATTGGCAAAATCCGCCGACAGAATAGAAGGTGCGATCTGGGCCATAGTGTTCTCCTCCCCCGGGTCTACCCGGCTGCAAAATTCCCCGTTATTTTACCATATTTCGCCCCAGAATACAAGGGCAAAAAAGAGCCGGAGGAAACCCTCCGGCTCTTCAGAGTGTCGATAAAGCCCCAAACCGTCAAAATGCAATTTTGAGCAGTTTGGAGCGAATTTCCAGAACTGTAGCTTATTTTAAACAAAACACTTGCTTAGTATGAAGCGAAAAAGCTTGCTTCGCAAGGCATTTTGACTTACTGCGCAAACCGCCCTCTACCGTACCACTGTACGCCGACGAGTGCGGTTTGCTTGTCTTTGTGGCTTTCTCGACCTCTGACAGTCTGTCGAAAAATACTTTTTCGACAGACTGAAGAGCCGGAGGAAACCCTCCGGCTCTTGGCGTAAATATGATTACTTGGCAAATACCTTCTTGAGCTGCACGAAGCGGGGCAGGCCGTCTTCCTTGACCATGCCGGTCTCGCCCTGGATCAGGGGCAGGCAGTAGTCGATAAAGTCCTGGGTAACGCCGTTGCCGGCCTCGTTGATCCACTCCAGGGGAACTTTCTTCTCGGTGTTGGCAACCAGGCTCAGGTCGAACAGCTTGGGCTCGCAGCGGTAGCCGTTTTCGTCACGGGTGCAGGCAAAGCCAACCATCTTGTCGGTCTCGCCGGCCACGGCAGCTTCTACCGCCACCTTGCCGGACATGAAGGACTCGGCAATATCCGTGCCGGAAGCGCAGTGGGCAGCGCAGCGCTGCAGCAGGCTCAGCTCGATGGGGCGCACCTTAACGCCCAGCTCAGCCTTGACCACATCTGCCAGGCGGGCAGCCAGGCCGCCCAGCTGGGCATGGCCGAAGCCGTCGGTGCCGGAGGTCTTGGCTTCGCTTACGAAGGTGCCGTCGGCATAGTGGATGCCTTCGGACACGGCAACGATGCAGTTTTCCTTGCGCTCGTATACCCGCTTAACATCCGCCAGGAAATCTTCCATGCTGAAGTCTACCTCGGGCAGGTAGATCAGGTCCGGCCCGTCGCCCTTGACATTGGCGCAGGCAGCAGCGGCGGTCAGCCAGCCGGCGTGACGGCCCATGCACTCGATGATGGTAACCATGCCGGTGTTGTATACCTGGCAATCCCGGGATACTTCCATGAAAGAGGTAGCAATGTACTTAGCGGCGGAGGCGAAGCCGGGGCAGTGGTCAGTACCGGCCAGGTCGTTATCGATGGTCTTGGGCACGCCCATAACGCGGCACTCATAGCCAACGCGGCTCATGTACTTAGAGATCTTGTTGCAGGTATCCATAGAGTCGTTACCACCGTTGTAGAAGAAGTAACGCACATTGTACTTTTTGAAGATCTCCAGAATGCGCTTATAGTCGGTATCGTCGTCATCAGGGTCGGCGATCTTGTAGCGGCAGGAGCCCAGGGCGGAAGAGGGAGTGTGCAGCATATTGGCCAGCTCTGCGGGATCTTCCTCGTCCATGATCATCAGCTGATCGTTGAGCACGCCAACGATGCCGTGGTGCGCGCCGTAAACGGTAGTGATGTTGGGGTTTTCCAGGCCTGCCTTGATAACGCCGTAGGCAGAGCAGTTAATTACAGAAGAAGGGCCGCCGGACTGGCCGATGATCAGGGAGCCAACGAGAGCTTTCTCAGACATAATGATCTCCTCCAAAACAAATTTATTGTATAATTTGACCATTTCTTGGTCTTATCATAGGGAGTATATCACGAATTTACTTAAAAAGCAAATATTATTATTGCTAATTCCCAGAAATATGGTATAATCATATCGATTCCAGCAGGGGTATCCCTGCGTAATATGAAAGGATTGATTCCAATGGCTCTTGTTACTACTACTGAGATGTTCAAGAAGGCATACAACGGCGGTTACGCCGTAGGCGCTTTCAACGTCAACAACATGGAGATCGTTCAGGCTATTACCGAGGCCTGCCGGGAGGAAAAGGCTCCCGTTATTCTCCAGGTTTCCAAGGGTGCCCGGGCCTATGCCAACCATACTTACCTGGTAAAGCTGGTAGAGGCTGCCGTTATTGAGTGCCCCGAGATCCCCATCGCTCTGCACCTGGACCATGGCGACAGCTTTGAGATCTGCAAGTCCTGCATCGACGGCGGCTTTACCTCCGTTATGATCGACTGCTCCTCCAAGCCCTTTGAAGAGAATATCGAGATCACCAAGCGGGTGGTTGAGTATGCCCACGATCACGGCGTGGTCGTTGAGGCCGAGCTGGGCAGCCTGGCCGGCATCGAAGACGAAGTTAACGTCTCTGCCGAAGCCGCTTCCTACACCCGCCCCGAAGAGGTTGAAGAGTTCGTGACCCGCACCGGCTGCGACTCTCTGGCCATCGCCATCGGCACCAGCCACGGCGCTTACAAGTTCACCCCCGAGCAGTGCACCGTCAACGAGCAGGGCATTCTGGTGCCCCCCGCTCTGCGCTTCGATGTGCTGGAAGAGGTTACCAAGCGCCTGCCCGGCTTCCCCATCGTGCTCCACGGCTCTTCTTCCGTGCCCCAGGAGTATGTTGCCATGGTAAATGCCCACGGCGGCAAGATGCCCAATGCCATCGGCGTGCCCGAAGAGCAGCTGCGCAAGGCCGCTGCCCTGTCTGTGTGCAAGATCAACATCGACTCCGACCTGCGCCTGGCCATGACCGGCTCTATCCGCAAGTACTTCGATGAGCATCCCGACCACTTTGACCCCCGGCAGTACCTGAAGCCCGCCCGCGCCAACATCAAGGAGATCGTGCGCCACAAGCTGATCCATGTGCTCGGCTGCGCCGGCAAGGCTTAATTCATCTCAGCGAAAAGAAGATCGGAGCAGTTTTTACTGCTCCGATTTTTTATTCTGCTTGCAGATACTGCTGCAATTGGGCCAGCTGAGCCTGGGCATCTTTGCGCCCCAGGTCGTAAACCGCTTGCAGCTTTTCAGGGTCTTTTTCTATGCGGCCTATGTTGATCTCCTCCGACGGGCGCAGCACAAAGGCCTCCCCATTGGCCTGCCATTGCTCAAGCTCATCCAAAGCGGCGTTGTAGGCACTGTGCCGGGTAAGCAGCTTTTGCAAAAACTTGGGCCATTTGCGGTAGAAAGCGGTGCAGAGGGCTTTGTTCATAGGCTTTTTCCGGTAGCCGGCCTGCCGGGTAAGCACTACGATGCGCTTTTCGTAGCCCTGATCCGCCATCCAGCGGTAGGGGATGCTGTCGGCAATGGCCCCGTCCAGGCAGCGCTTGCCCTGCCAGACCACCGGCCGGGAAACAAAGGGCATAGAGCCGGAAGCCCGCAGAATATCCATCTGCTCAAATACACTTTCCAGCAGCAGGTACTCCCCTTCCCCGGTTTCCATATCGGTCACCACCGCCCAAAAGGGTATGCCGGAGGCCCGGAAGGCTTCATCGTCGAAAACATCCAGCTTGCAGGGCACTTCATGGTAAGCAAATTGGGTGCTAACAATGTTGCCCTCCTTCAGCAGCGGCCAAAGGCCTATGTAGTTTTTGTCCGGGGCAAAGCGCTTATTGTAGCGGATCACCCGGCCGATCTGCCGGGAGGGGTAGTTCACCCCAAACAGCGCCCCGGCAGAAACACCCACAATGCCGTCCACCGGGATATTGTTTTCCATAAGTACATCCAGCACGCCTGCGGTATACATGCCCCGCATAGCGCCGCCTTCCAATACAAGACCGATCTTCAAACAAAAACCTTCTTTGCTCGCGAAATTACCAGGTATAGATCACCAGCAGGCAGCTGATCAGGTTAATGCCTGCCTGGGCAAAAATAGGCATCCAGATATTGTCCGTATCCCGGTACAGCTTGCAGCACAGCAGATGGATGGGCAGACGCACAGCCCACTGGACAAACTGGGGGCCAGGCTCCCACATTCCCACCACACCGGTGCAGAAGGGCAAAAACAGGGTAGCCAGAATCACCAGGGCGTAACCCAGCAAGGGGTGAACGTTGTAGCCCTTAACAAAAGCCGTTGCGTAGAACATGCAGCAGGTAACCGCCGGCGCAACCAGCACCGCGCAGAGCGTACCGTACAGCGGGTTAAGCTCCACCATATACGCGTTGGTCAAAAACAGATTGTGGGTAAGCAGGGGCGTAGCCGATTGGTAAACCCAGCTATATTCCTCCAGCTTGCCACTCAGGGGCGCTCTTTGCAGCACCTGAGAATACACCAGCACCAACAGCACTGTCAGCAGGCACAGGCAGAAGGATCTCATTGCCTCTGCGCCTCTCATTAGCCAGGAATCGGTCAAATACTCCCACATAACCGGCACAGCCACCATCATGCAGATCAGATGGAACACGATCTCAAACCAGGAAAGCACCTTGTGGCTATTTCCCAAGCCGGAACTGAGCAACGCAATCAAAACCGTACCAAACAAGAAAAACAGAATACAAAAACCAGCCATAGCCAGCACTTTGGGAGCCTCCGGCTCTTCGAGCAGCTTATGCATCTTCAGCTTCACAATTCCTCGCCTCCAGTAATATTTTTCTATAATCAACAATACCACAATGCTGCCTAAATTGCAAGGTTTTTCCGGCTTCACTTTTCGCCCGTTTCCTCCGATTTCCAGAGCGCTCTTCCCGGCAAAAGTAGAAATCATAGCACGGATACATGCGCGAATAAGCGCATATCGCCGCATCTATGATCTCCTCCAAAAGAGCTCTGTCCGCTTGCTCAATAGCCTTCATTAAAGAATCTTCTGAAATTGGTGCTTTCTTCATTTGTGATACCTCCGAAATATTTTGGATATATAGTATATCTATATCTAACATTCTATCACGAGATAAACATAAAATAAATGCACAATATATCCAAAAAGAGGTGCTTTGCTATGGCAACTAAGAGCGTATCCATTCGCATTGAGGAAGAAATGCTGGAAAAGCTGGGCTATGTGGCAGATTATGAGGGCCGCTCTATCAATTCTCATGTGCTGGTGCTGATCCGCCAGAGCATCCAGGCTTTTGAAGATCAGCACGGAGAGATCCAGGGGAAGATCCCCTCGGCAGTCAATGTAAAGCCCCCTAAAAAATAGCGCCGTCCAGGCCCTGAGGCTCTGGGGATCTCCCCCCCCGCCGTCAGGGCCTAATTTGTTGCGTTTTTCCCTTTTCCCCCTTGTAAATAGGGGGATTTTATGGTAAAATATATTGGTTTTGTAAATTATGTGCCTTTTGGAGGTTATTATGGGCTTTTTGCTTTCTCCCCCGTAGCGCTCCAGGGTTTTGTGTGATATCGAAAAAGAATCTGGAGGAAATTATGTCAACCTTAGTGCAAGAGATCAACCGCCGTCGTACCTTTGCCATCATCTCCCACCCCGACGCCGGTAAAACCACCTTAACTGAAAAATTTCTGCTTTACGGCGGCGCCATCGCCCAGGCCGGCGTAGTCAAGGGCAAGAAAAACTCCCGTGCCGCTACCTCCGACTGGATGGAGATCGAAAAGCAGCGCGGCATTTCCGTTACCAGCTCTGTAATGCAGTTCCAGTATAACGGCTTCTGCATCAACATTCTGGATACCCCCGGCCACCAGGACTTCTCCGAGGATACCTACCGCACCCTCATGGCGGCGGACTCCGCGGTGATGGTCATTGACGGCGCCAAGGGCGTCGAGCCCCAGACCCGCAAGCTCTTTAAGGTATGTGCCATGCGCCATATCCCCATCTTTACCTTTATCAACAAGATGGACCGGGAAACCAAAGACCCCTTCGATCTGCTGGACGAGGTAGAGCGGGAGCTGGGCATTGAAACCTACGCCATGAACTGGCCCATCGGCTGCGGTAAGGATTTCCAGGGCGTTTACGACCGGGAAAAGAGCCAGCTGCTGTTCTTCTCCGGCCTGAACGGCAAGAGCCGGGCTGGCAAGGAAGAGGTAGACCTGTACGACCCCCGGGTAGCTGAGCTGCTGGACAGCGAAGCAAAGCACCAGCAGCTCATCGACGATGTGGAGCTGCTGTCTGCCGGCCGGGATATGGATATGCAGGCTGTGAAAAACGGCCAGCTCAGCCCGGTGTTCTTCGGCTCCGCCCTTACCAACTTCGGCATTGAGCCTTTCCTGGAGAACTTCCTGCAGCTTACCCCTCCCCCCCTGGCCCGTACTGCCGACTGCGGCGAGATCGATACCTTCGACCCCAACTTCTCCGCTTTCGTGTTCAAGATCCAGGCCAACATGAATAAGGCCCACCGGGACCGCCTGGCCTTTATGCGCATTTGCTCCGGCAAATTCCAGCGGGATACGGAGTATTTCCATGTGCAGGGCAATAAGAAGATGCGCCTTTCCCAGCCCCAGCAGCTTATGGCCGCGGAGCGTGAGATCGTGGAAGAGGCCTACGCCGGCGACGTGATCGGCGTGTTCGACCCCGGCATCTTCTCCATCGGCGATACCATTACCGTGCCGGGCAAGAAATTTAAGTTCTCCGGTATTCCCACCTTTGCCCCGGAGCATTTCTGCCGGGTATCCGCCAAGGACTCTATGAAGCGCAAGCAGTTTGTAAAGGGTACGGAGCAGATCGCCCAGGAGGGCGCCATCCAGATCTTCAAAGTGCCCAATTCCGGCATGGAAGAAGTGATCGTAGGCGTTGTAGGCGTGCTGCAGCTGGAGGTTTTCCAGTACCGCATGAAAAACGAATACGGCGTAGACCTGCGTATGGAGAACCTGCCTTACGAAGAGATCCGCCTGATCGACAGCTACCCCGGTGACCTGAGCGATATGAACCTGGGCAGCGACGCCGAGCTGCTGGAAGACTACCGGGGCAGAAGCCTGCTGGTATTCTCCAGCTACTGGGCTATCGACTTTACCTGCCGCCGCAACCCCGGCCTGAAGCTGAAAGAGATCGTAGTAGAAGAAGGCTGAGGGGCTGCGCCCCAGTGAAATTTGCCTATAGGCAAGTGAAATGCGCCTAAAGGCGTGTGAAATCCGGCTTGAGCCGGGTGAAATTGCCTGGGGCAGTTAAGGTATCCCTTCGGGATGGAATAAATTTTCAGAGCCGGCGCAAGACCGAGGTTTGCGCCGGCTTCTTCCTTTTGAGGGTGCATTTTTATCGGGTAAACATTCTCCAAAAATTATCTGCATTTTGCAAAAAAACACTTGACATTTGCTATCTTCGCCGCTATAATAAGCGTGTTCTGTTTGAGCCGCCGGTATAGCTCAGTTGGTAGAGCAACTGATTTGTAATCAGTAGGTCGGGGGTTCGAGTCCGTCTACCGGCTCCAAGCAGCCCGTTTCCGGCTTCAATCAGACAGTAACTTCATATGGGGGAGTTCCCGAGTGGCCAAAGGGGACAGACTGTAAATCTGCTGCGTATCGCTTCGATGGTTCGAATCCGTCCTCCCCCACCAGAAAAACCGACAAGTTTCGACTTGTCGGTTTTTCAACTAAGTGCGCCTTTCGGCGCGTGAAGTTTGCTCCGCAAGTGAAGTTGTCCTGCGGACAGTGAAGTTTCTGCGGAAGTGAGTGGCGCACTTAACTTCATTTTATGCGCAAGCATAATACTTCATTATGCTGTAAGGCATAACTTCACTTCGGCGTTAACCGATACTTCACTAAAAACTGCGAGAGTTCGAATTCATACGCAAAAACGGTAAAAATATCTTTTTCGTAGCCCATAGATAGAAAAAAGACACACCTTTCGGTGTGTCTTTTTTCTGCTTTGGGGGGAGGACGGATTCGAAAATTATAAATGCAGCGCGGACGAGCGCTGCCGGCGACGGCTTGACGGAGCCGAACCTTTATTTTCATTCCCCTATGGGAATGAAAATGTAAACGAATCCGTCCTCCCCTTGTCGGATCTTCGGCCATTCCCGCCGTGGCTTTTCCGCAGGAAAGCGAATCCGTTTGCTTGCAGAATAGGGGCCGTAGGCCTATAGGCTGCAAGCAACTTAGGTCGTAGCAGACCAATCGGGTGCGCCAGATCTCCCCCCGATGGCGGCAACACCTTTATTTTCATTCCCCTATAGGGATGAAAATGCAAACGAATCCGCCCCCCTAATGTATTAAAATGCCACCAATATCCTTGCATTGCAAACTCGCATATGTTATATTTATTTTATCCTCTACAAATCGTTTCTCTGGGAAGGAGCTGGGCGTATGCGCGTTATAAAAAGCTGTACTTTCAAAATTGGAACCAAGATTCCGTATTCAGAGTATCCTGCTATTGTCCACAGATTTCTCGAAGACCAGAATTTAGTGTCTAACCGTTTTCTGTACTATTTTGACGAGCTTATTCCTTACAACAAAACCTACGAGGAAACCCTCCCTACCGGAAGCTGCGCAAAAGCCCTCAAGGATTGCCCTGCGCTGGGCCAAACACGGTTATATAATGACCTTGAATTACTCTACCTAACCAATATCGACATCGATACCGGTTGTACCGAGGCCGATATTCTTCCCAATATGAAGAAGATCCATCGCAGATACGGCTTCCGGGAGTGCGATCTATACTATTTCGATATAGACTTTTTCCAAAAGGTACTCCCTTTCGGTCGGGATATGTCAGATGCCAAACGCCGTTCAGAGTATTTTCAGCGTGCGTTTGACCCCACGGAGATGATCTGGGATCAACCCTACGGTTCAGGTATTCGGTTGCATCGCTATGCAACCGGCGGTAATTATATTTCCCTTTCCATTGATGTCTTGCACGATGGATTGATTCTCGATGCCACGCCCTATTTTGATGCTATGAAAGCGCTGCTTCCCAACATTCGTCCCAGCATTCATATGGAAACATATCTGTCGGAGGAAGAACAACAGGAAATCGCAAATTGGGACAAACAGATCCAGCCAACCTTGGAAGCATCCCGCAGTTTCTTTACGCAACGCTTTCCCGAGAAAAGGAAACAGAATAATTTTCCTTCCAATTACACCATTGCGCCAAAGCTGAAAAAGCTGGCCCAGCAGTATGGTTTTTCTTATCAATACCTCAGCTTTGGCGGGTACACTCTGGATAAACGGACACCTAGAGGACACATCCTTCGAATTTTTGTGGACAGCGGCCCTTCTCGTTTTGATACAGGATTTTCTGTTTTTTTCCAGGGCCTTGGTTTTAGACACCAAATTTGTTCTCTCACGCAGACCCCTACCAATCAGAAAGAAAGCGATGCCTGCGCTGAAAAGATGCTGGCCGTGATCGCTGAATTTGAAAAAGCACATATCCCTGAGCTTGATAAGTTTTACAACGAAACTCCTGAATGGTACATTCCTTCATTTGCTTAGATTCTTGCCAGCAATGTTCAGCCGCCGTAGAAGCATCTTCAGCGGCTGCGGGAGGGATAGAACATGTTTGAATTGACAAACTCGCAGCGCAAATGCTTCGGCCTTTTGCCTGTAGAAAGCCACTGGGCGCGTATAGAGCCCAGGCCCAGCCCTTATGACCAGCATACCACCGTTGCCTATCTCGACGGTACTACGCTCAAAAAGGTCATTAAATCCGGCAACGATATTTACACAGAATATGAGCTTTGTGAGCAGCTTTCCGACGATCTGCGCTATCTCTTGCCCAAAACAGCCAAGGGAAAGCCGGTGCTGCTTTCCGCCTCTACCCTGGAAAAGCGCAGCGGCATTGGTATGTGTCTTTCCTACTCGCGCCATAACAGCGGCTACTCCTATATTGATTTATTCAATCATAACTCCCAAAAATGCTACTATGACAACAGTTGTGAGAGCTTGTTTACCCGTGGGATCGACGATTTTCGGCAATGGGTAGAAAACTGGTGCGCAGAAACTGCAGAGGATGATCTGGCGGATATTGCCCGGTTTTCCGCACAGCCCCGGCAGCATATCCAGTTCCGGGAGGGCGATGTGTTCCGTTTCAAGATCAATCGCCGTCTGTACGGTTATGGCCGGATTCTTATGGACTACGCCCTCATGCGCAAAAAGAAAATTCCTTTCTGGGATATTCTTATGGGCAAGCCCCTGGTGTGCAGCGTTTATCATATCGTCACTGAGAGAAAAGATGTTTCTTTAGAGGAGCTTGCGCCCCTTAACTCCCTTCCCTCTGTAAATATTATGGATAACCGCCTTTACTATGGGGATTATGAAATTATTGGCAATATCCCCATTGGAGAAGCTGAAGACTACCCTATTCTCTACGGCAACAGCATTGATCGCCGTTACCAGGCGGTGCTTTTACAATGCGGCAAGCTGTACCGAAGGGATGATAACAGCGCTGCTCTCTTTAGCGGTTTTAGAAATCACAGCATTGGTTTTCGGTTAAATTTTGAGCTTTCGGTATTGCAAGCATGTATCCGAGCAGGCTCCAACGCCCCTTATTGGGCCCAAAACAACTGGAAGGTCGAGGGCGACCTGCGTAACCCCAAATTCCGCAGCCAGCTGGAGCAGGTTTGCAAGCAGTTTGATATTTCTCCGGCTCAGCTGATCAAAAACTATCCATCGCCAAACTAATTCATGGTGATCTCAATGAAACACCTTTTTATTTCTTTTCTTGCGGCTGCGCTGGCCATATTGCTGTGCGGCTGCGGCAAGACCCATATTTCCCAGCTGCCCCAAACCACCGGGGCTACCCAGCCCAGCCTGTCCTCCACCCAAGAGCAGACTACGCCGCCCCCTACCACCCCTGCGCCTACCACAACGCCCCTGCCCACTACTACCCCCGTTCCTACTACCACCCGGCCTGAGCATTCTCCCTTGTACATTCCGGGCCTGAGCGTAGAGGATGTGATCCTCTATTTCAACGAGGTCTGCCTTGACAGCGAGTATATCTACAATGGCAACCCCAGCGTGATCCAAAAATGGGCCGAGCCTATTTACTATACCATCGAAGGCAACTATACCGATCAGGATCTTGCTGTGCTGCAGTCTTTTGTGGATTGGCTCAATACAGTAGATGGCTTCCCCGGCATCTATCCAGCGGAAGATAGGCTGCAGCAAAGCCTTCGCATCTGTTTCTGCACCAACCAGGAGATGGTGGACATCCTCGGGCAGAACTTTTCCTATATGGACGGCGGCGTTACATTTTGGTACATAGATAACGAGATCTACGATGCTACCATCTGCTACCGCCAGGAGATCCACCAGCTCACCCGCAATTCCGTGATCCTGGAAGAGATCTACAACTGCCTGGGGCCTGCGCAGGACACCGCCCTGCGCCCGGACAGCATTATCTACCAGTATTTTTCCGAGCCCCAATGGCTCACCCCCGTGGACGAGCTGATATTAAAGCTTCTTTACCACCCGGATATCCAACCCGGCATGAACGCTCAGGAATGCGAGCAGGTGATCCGCAGCCTTTACTACTAAACGCAGCAAAGCCGCCGCGCCTGTCATTCCCAGTGAGCATCAGCCAGCGGAGAAATCTTGCTAAAAAGGGCTGTCGAGGACGCCAGCCCCTACACCCGCCAAATAGGTACAGTCAATTTCTAATAAAACTTAGAGCCGCCGAAGATGCTTCTTCGGCGGCTTTTTGCGTATTAGAAATAGCCCTCCGGCAGGGCGGGGAGCGCCTGGGTGACGATGGCCAGGAGCTTTTCCATATTCTCCGGGGAATTGGCTGCTACTACCGGGAAGGGCTGGTCCTGCTTTAAGCCCTGGGTATACAGCCCCGTAAAGCAGCCACCGGCTTCCTTTAAGATCACCTCTCCGGCGCAAACATCCCAGGGGAACAGCCGCATTTCAAAGTACAGCTCGCCGCAGCCGGCTGCCAGGCGGCAAAGCTCCAGGGCGGCGCTGCCCTCCCGGCGGAAATCGTCGCATTGGGCAAAAACCTGGGCCAAAATGTCCATGCAAAGGCCGGAATACTCCTTGCGGTAGGTGCTGAGGGCGGTATAGTAAAGGCCGTGGGCAAAATCCCGGCCGGAAACCTGGATCCTCTTGCCGTTTTTGTAAGCGCCCCGGCCTGCCTGGGCGTAATAGAGTTCTTCCGTAAAGGGGTTGTACACCACCCCCAGGAAGGGCGCATCGTCCTTGCGCAGGCCTACGCTGATGGCGCTGCAGCCGGTGCCCCGGGCGAAATTGGCTGTGCCGTCGATGGGGTCTACTACGAAAAGGTAGCGCTTGCCCTGGCAGGCATCCCCCTCTTCCCCTAAAAACCCGGCCTCCGGCAGGATCTCCAGCAGCCGGCGGTAGAGAAATTCCTCCACCGCTTTGTCGGCAGAGGTAACAATATTGGAAAGGCTGCCCTTTTCGCTTACGGAAAAGGGGGCGGTAACGATCTGTTTGCATTCCTTTACCGCTTCGATCACCTTATCAAGAAGCTCCATAATGCTCTCCTTTGGTATGTTTTCTTTATGATAGCAAAGTTTTTGTCGCTTTGCAACGAAAACTTCTTGCATAATTTGTGCATATATGCTACTATGACTCCAAAGGAGTGTGAACAAACCATGAACACCAAAAACGAAAGCTTAATGCAAACCATCAAGTTTACCCTGTTCTCCCTGTCCGCCGGCATTATCCAGACCGTTAGCTTTACTCTGCTTACCGAGGTCTTCGGCGAAGACCTGAACTACTGGCTGCGCTACCTGCCCTCCCTGCTGCTGAGCGTGATCTGGAATTTTACCTTCAACCGCAAGTTTACCTTTAAGTCCGCTGCCAATGTGCCTATCGCTATGGCTAAGGTGCTGGGCTTCTACGCCGTGTTTACCCCGGTTTCTACCTGGCTGGGCCAAGTAGCTACCGATTATTTCCAGATCTCCAAGGGCTCTATCGGCGAGTACATCGTTCTGCTGGTTACCATGCTGGCCAACCTGATCACCGAGTTCCTGTTCTATAAGTATGTAGTGTTCACCGACGCCAAGCCCGCCAAAGAAAAAGAAGAAAACTAACCCAACGCCCCGGCTCAAAAGAGCCGGGGTTTTTACATATTTCGACATTCTTTTCCATTCTCTCTTGAAAAATAGCCCAAATATGGGTATACTGTTAGGAAAGGAGTGCTTAGCATGAAAAAGAATTTAACCCATATTTTCTCCATCGCCTTCTTTCCGATGGTTTTAATTTATTTTGAAGTTCTCTTCCGCATTTTTACCGGCGGCCCTCTGGGCCAGAACGGCACCTGGATCACCCTGGCTTCCTGCTTGGCGCTGGGTCTGGTGTGCTATCTGCCGGCCAGCCTTTGCGCCAAAGGCAAGCGCAACGGCATCATTTCCGCGGTGATCTGCTTTGTGCTGGCTGTGCCCTACCTGGTAGAGTACTTTATTTCCCGGCAGTTTAAGCTGTTTTACGACCTGAACACAACCTTCGGCGGCGCAAGCGATGCCGTTGGCGGCTTTACGGCTGAGATCTACCGGCTGATCTTCTGCTGGGACGGCTTTATTAAGATCACCCTTTACCTTCTGCCCGCGGTAATCGCCCTGGTTTTGGGGCTGAAGAAGAAACTGCCTGCCAAGTCGGATTGGCAAAAGCGGGTCTTGGCGGCTGAAGGCGCTGTTTTGAGCCTGCTGGTGATCATTTTCGCCCTGAATGCTTCGCCGGACTTTTCCCTGCTGGCAAAGGATCACTACAGCTTCCAAAACGCTGTAGATACCTTTGGCCTGATCCCCGGCGTAAGCCTGGATCTGAAGCACATCATCCTGCCTAACAACGATGGCTTTGAGCAGGTGGAGATCCCGGTGATCCCCGATATGCCTACCACCCCGCCGCCTACTACCCCTGAGCCTCCGGTTACTACTCCCGGAGATACCACGCCCCCGCCTACTACCCCCGCGCCCACCGAGCCGCCCTTCGTGCCGGAGCCTAACCAGCTGGATATCGATTTCAGCGCCCTGACCACCAAGGGTACAGTCGGCTCGCTGAACACCTATGTGGCTTCTCTGGAGCCCTCCATGACCAATGAATACACCGGCCTTTTTGAGGGCAAAAACCTGATCTTCATTACTGCGGAAGCCTTTGGCCTGGGCGTGATCGACCCGGTGCGTACCCCCACCCTCTACCGAATGGCTACCCAGGGCATGCAGTTTACGGATTATTACCAGGCCGACATTGCCGGCACTACCGGCGGCGAATACCAAACCATTTTCGGCATGCCTCCCACCAGCGGCGGTATGTCCTTCAAGGAAACCGCAGGCAACAACAACTACTTTACCCTGGGCAGCCAGCTTAACCGGCTGGGCTACTGGGGCCGGGTATACCACAACAACGACTATACCTTCTATTCCCGCCACCGTACCCACAAAAACCTGGGCTATAACCACGGCTATATCGGCATGGGCAACGGCATGGAAGAATATGTGAAAGAGCAGTGGCCCGCCAGCGATCTGGAGATGTTTGTTGGCTCTATTGGCGACTATATCGATATGCAGCCCTTTAATGTATACTATATGACCGTAAGCGGCCACAGCAACTACACCCGCTACGGCAACAATATGGTAAAGAAGCATTGGGATCGGGTAGCGGATCTGGACTATTCCGACCCCGTAAAGGGCTACCTTGCCTGCCAGATGGAGCTGGAGGACTCTATGACCTTCCTGCTGGCCACTTTGGAGAGCAAGGGCATTGCTGACGATACGGTGATCGTGATCACCGGCGACCATTTCCCCTACGGCCTGGACGATGATACCCCCGGCAGCCGCAAATATCTCAGCGAGCTTTACGGCTACCCCATTACCAACTCCATGGTGCAGGATCAAAATGTTTTGATCATTTGGAGCGGCTGCCTGGAAAAGATGGATCCCATCGTGGTGGACGAGCCTACCTGCAGCCTGGACATCCTGCCTACCCTCTCCAACCTTTTTGGCACGGCTTACGATTCCCGCCTGTTTGTGGGCCGGGATGTATTCTCCGATACCGATCCTCTGGTATTTAACAACAACTACGATTGGAAGACGGAATACGGCACCTATGTGCGGGGCCAGTTTACCCCCGCCAGCGAGGACATGGATGTGCCTGAAGAGTATATCGAAGCCATCAGCGCCATTGTGCGCAATAAGATCCGCTACTGCCGGGGCGTTCTGTCGGAAGACTACTTCGGCTACCTCTACAAGCAAGGCCAGCTGGATTAAGCACAAAACAGCCTGCAAATAACGCATAAGCATCCAATAACGACAGCGGGAGCAACCCCCGCCCTACACCGTGTCCGCAAAGGCACCGTAGGGCGGGAGGCTTGCTCCCGCCGAAACTTTTTGATTTTGAATGCGTAAGAATAAATGCTTTTTACAATCCGTCTTTTTTAGGATTCCGGAAATACTACCCGGTCGTAGGCGCTGCCGTTATATTCGGGAACATCCCGGTCAAACCGGGGATACTCCTCCAGGGGCTGCTGGGCAGAAGCTAAAATATCCTGCCAGATCAGCTCTTTTTCGGAAAGCTCCTTGCCGTACTTTTGCGCCAGCTCAGAGCGTTTTTTCTGTGCGTACTCGTCGTCTGCCCAGAAATAATAGCTCATGGAGCCGCTCTCATGCTCCATGAATATCTCCTGCAGCAGCTCCTGATCAAAGCCCAGCCGCAGCAGAGCCTCGTAGCTGTTAAGAACGCTGTCGCCATCAACGGTATCGGTGATAAGCAGCATGGCCTCCGTATCCCGCAGGCGGGAAGCCTGGTCGGGATGCAGCTTGGAGTCGTAAGAAGCCATCAGCCGGCGCTCCGCGCTTTTGTCCTTACGGCACAGGCCGCTTACTGTTTCCCGGACCAGCAGATCCCGCAGGGCTACAGACTCGGCGCTGCTGTTGATCATATCCCCCAGGCGCTCCATCAGGCCGGAATCGTAAAGGATCTCCATAGTCTGCTCCGGGTTTTTATCCAGGCGCTCTACGATCCCCTCTTCCAGGGCATACTGCACCACAGAGAGGATGGTATCCGCATTCTTAGTAAAGGCCTTTTGATCCATGCGCAGCAGCTCGATCAGCTGCGAAGATGTCTCGTCGTCATAGGCTTCCGGCGGGATGGCATCCACCATCTGCCGGTAGCTGGAATATACCCACTGCTGGTGCAAAACTTCCTCCCGGACAAAGCCCAGCAGGTCATTGATCTGCTCCGCGGTCACATCGCCGGTTTCCATAGCATCCTTCAGCTGCTGATAGCGCTCCACAGTTCCCGTAACGCTATCGGTAACCTCTGCCAGGCTGATGCTGCCGTTTTCCGTAGGCACTACCGCCAGCTGGCCGTATGCCGTCTTCAGCGGGCCGGTTCTGCTCACCTTGGCAACGGGATGGTCGGCAATGGCAGAAACTGTCTGCTGCAGCTGCACATCTTCCTCAAAAAGGCTGCTCACGGAGGACAGCATAGGCAGCAAATTGCCCAGGCTGCCATACAGCGGCAGCAGCAGAAGCAGAGCATACAGCACCGCATCCACCAGCCGCACTGCCAGGCCGCCCCAGCGCATACCGGTTTCGCCGCGCTGCAGCTCCGGCCCCCAGAGGGCTTTGGCGATGTACTTAAACAGCGCGGTAAGCACCAGCATCAGCAGAAAATACAAGCCCAGGGCCATCATTACGCACACCAGGCCGTTGATAAGCATTGCCTCCATACCGAGGCTCATGCCGCCGTTTCTGCCGGCAAGCACATCTGCCAGGGCTTTTACGATGGGCTTGGATACCGGCTCGGCCAAAAGCCTGGCTACCACCACGCTGCACACCGCAGCAGCCACCGTAGCCGCCAGGGAAACCAAACCGTTCCATACGCCCCGGCGGTAACCGGCGCTGCAAAATACGGGAACGGTAATAGCCGCTACAAAAATAAAGGGGATCCACAGAAGGATCTGAAGGGTTTGCACAGACATACTCTCACAACCTTTTCCTTGGTTTTAAAAAACGCCGGATCGCAAGACCCGGCGTTTTTACAATTGTATTCAGGCAGTTTCTATACGGTTTAGAATGCCAGCTCTTCCTCGTCGTCCTCTTCGCCGTCGAACTCCAGCAGCTCGCCGCACTTGGGGCACTTGATAGAGCCCTTCATCAGAGTTTCCTCGTCAAAGTTGATCACTTCGCCGCAGACGCCGCACTTTACTTCGTAGATGATGGAATCTTCATCGCCAAAATCGAAGCCTTCTTCGTAGTCTTCGTCTTCGTCGTCATCGTCCCAATCTTCAAAGTCGTAGTCGTCATCATCGTCTTCTTCCCAGTCCTCGTCGTCCTCGTCCAGGATGAAGTCTTCGATGGCGTCCAGATCTTCTTCGATCTCGTCCAGCTCGTCGGAGATGGCAATGGTGGTTTCCTCTACATCGTGCAGCCGCTTGGTAACATCACCCAGCAGATCTACGATAGCGCTGATCATCTTACCCTCGGCCTTTTCGGTATCCAGGTTCAGGCCGTCCATCAGGCCCTTCAGGTAAGCAGCTTTTTCAGAAATCGTCATAATTCTACCTCCAAAAAGGATATATTACTTAGCGCGGCCCAGGTACTCGCCGGTGGTGGTGTCGATCTGGATGCGGTCGCCCTCGTTGATGAACAGAGGCACCTTAACCTCAGCGCCGGTCTCTACGGTAGCGGGCTTGGTAACGTTGGTAGCGGTGTTGCCGGCGAAGCCAGGCTCGGTAGCGGTAACCTCCAGGTCTACAAACCGGGGAGCTTCTACGCCGAATACGCTGCCCTTGTAGCTCATAACTACGCAGACATCGTTTTCCTTAACGAAGTTGAAGCTGTCGTCCAGAACGTCCTTGCCGATGGGCTCCAGCTCGTAGGTCTCGGGGTCCATGAAGTAGTACAGATCGCCATCGTTGTAGGAGTACTCCATCTTGCGGCGCTCAATGTAAGCGGTGGGGTACTTGGCAGAGGGGTTGAAGCTGGTTTCAGTCACGCCGCCGGTAATAACGTTCTTCATCTTAACGCGAACGAAAGCAGCGCCCTTGCCGGGCTTAACGTGCTGGAACTCGATAACCTGCATAACCTTGCCGTCCATATCGAAGGTAATACCGTTTCTAAATTCACCTGCAGAAATCATATAAATATCCTCCTAAATTCCACCCCCAAAAGGGGCATAAAAGTGTACATTACAATGCTATGATATTTTAACCGAAAAGCGCCTGTTTTGCAAGAGGGAATCCCCTCTTTTTTCAAATAATTATCAAATTTTTGGGGCTTTTGGTAATATTTTCGCAGCCGCTCTCGGTAAATACTACCACATCCTCGATCCTAACGCCGAATTTGCCGGGCAGGTAGATGCCGGGCTCGGCGGAAGCTACGCTGAATGCGGGCATGCCTTGATCGTTGCGGGAATTGGGGCTGGGGCTTTCGTGGATCTCCAGGCCCAGGCTGTGGCCGTAGCCATGGCCGAAATAATCGCCGTAGCCGGCATCGGCAATGACCTTGCGGGCAGCGCCGTCGATGTCCTTACCCGCAACCCCTGCCCGGCTGGCGGCAAGGCCTGCCAGCTGCGCCTGCAAAACGGTATTGTAAACGGCCTTCATTTCTTCGGTAGCAAAGCCTACGGCAACGGTACGGGTCATATCGGAGCAGTAGCCCATGTAGGACGCGCCAAAGTCCATAGTCACGAAATCGCCTTCGCAGATTACCCGCTCTCCGGCTACGCCGTGGGGCAGGCTGGTGTTGGGGCCGGATACTACGATGGGGTCAAAGGCCAGGCCCGTAGCGCCGTTTTTATACAGGCAGTAGATCAGCTCCGCCTGCAGCTGCAGCTCCGTCATGCCGGCGCGCAGCCGGGTGATCACCTCGGCAAAGGCCTTATCGGTAATATCCTGAGCCTTGCGCATCAGCTCCAGCTCCCAGGGCTCTTTGGTGCCGCGCCAGGCGCTGATGGGCTTATTAAAAGGCACAAGCTTTGCCTTTAGATTCTTCTCGTAGCCCATAAGCTCGGCTACCGTCAGGTAGTTTTCTTCGTAGCCCAGGGCGGTCACGCCAAAATCGGCAATGGCATCGTTTAAAAGCTTTGTATAGCCGATCTTATCTACGCACAGAACTTCAAAGCCCTTCAGATCCCGCTGGGCAGATTCGATATAGCGGCTGTCGGTAAAATAGCGGCAGCCGGCCTTGGTAACGATGGCAACGCCCTCGGCAATGTCAAACTCCGCGGCGTAATGGCGGCTGTAGCGGGAGGTAAGCAGCAGGCCGTCTACTTCCCCATCCAGCAGGGTAAGGTACTTATCCAGGTTTTTCATAGGTCAACTCTCCTTTTTCGTGCGGCAAAAATAAAGGGCAGCTCCGCCACATGGCGCAGTTTCAGCCAAATATTATGGTTGTGGATGGCCTTTACCAAAATAGACTGCACGCCGCAGCCGTTGGCGCCCAGGGTATCGGTAAATATCTGATCCCCGGCCAGGGCGCAGTTTTCAGCGCTCAGGCTAAACTTTTGCAGGCATTCCTTAATGCCCTTGGAAAAGGGCTTCTTGGCATGGGTAATGCAATCGATGCCCAGCTTTTGGCAGAAGATCTTTACCCGATCGTTCTTGGAGTTGGACACCACGCACAGCTGGATGGGGGAAGCTTTCATGCTTTCCAGCCAGGCGGCCATCTCTTCGGTGGGGATGTTGGTGGTGTAGGGTACGATGGTGTTGTCAAAATCCAGCATCAGCAGGCTGATGCCCCGGCTTTGCAAAAACTGGGGGGTAAGCTGGGTAACAGAGTCTACCATAAGGGTAGGCAAAAATGAAAAAGACATACAATACTCCTTGGCAGCATATATTTTTGTATATTATAGCATGCAGGTGGTGTTTTGTCCATGTTCTATCTGGCTGTAACTGGGGCAGAAATGGCAAATTTACCGAATCTTTCTGAAAAAACAGCCTATATGGCCTGCCATTTTTGCCCTTCCACCCCAGGGATCTCCAATATCCCCGGCAAGCTCCCGCCAAACAGCCTGCTGCTTCTGGATGACAGCGTCCCTCCGGCGGAGCATGATGCCCGGCTTGTTGTTTCCCAGCTTTCCCAGGCCGCCCAGCGCCTGGGCTGCGCCGGGGTGTATCTGGATTTTCAGCGGCCGGGTTATCCCCTGCTGGCGAAGATCGCCGCCGAAGCTTCTAAGCTTTCCTGCCCGGTAGCCGTAAGCCAGCTTTACAGCAGCGGCAACCGCCTGCCGGCGGTGCTTCCCCCGCCGCCTTTGGATACCCCTTTGGCCGCCTATTTATCCCCCTGGCAGGGCCGGGAAATCTGGCTGGAGCTGGCCTTGGATGCCAAACAGCTGACCCTTACCCCAAAGGGCTGCGAAGAAGGCCCGCCGGAAGCGACCCCATCCCAGGGCTTTTTTGACAAAAAGCTTTGCTGCCGCTACAGCGTACGCACCGAAAAAAATGCCGCCATTTTTAGCCTGTGGAGAACTTATGAAGATATTCTGGCCTTGAGCCGCCTGGCAGAAAGCCTGGGCGTAATCCACACCCTGGGCCTATACCGGGAGCTGAAAAGCCATATGCAACGAAGAAAGCCGCCCTGATTTCTCAGAGCGGCTTTGAGCTACAAACAAAGAGGGATATTTCAATTAATAGAACTTTCTCTTGTTCTTACGGGCAGCTTCGGACTTCTGCTTACGCTTCAGGCTGGGGCTGACATAGTGCTCACGCTTCTTAACCTCAGCGATAACGCCCTCCTTAGCACAGCTACGCTTAAAACGGCGCAGAGCGCTCTCCAGAGATTCGTTTTCCTTGACGCGAATTTCAGACATTGTTTTCCCTCCCTCCGATATCATCCGGCTATATCCAGGATGCGTTCAGGGCCATATCGGCTTAGATATTATATGCTAAGTTTCCCCATCTGTCAAGATGCTTTTTCTTTTTTTCACAGAGGAAACGAAGAAAAATATCAGTTTTGTTACCTTTTTCCCTTAACTTTTAGAAAAGCTTCTTTCCAAGCTCTCCACCGCCGCCGAAGCCTCAACAAGCAACCGCAGCGCCGTTTCTGGGCGCTGCGGTTATCTGCTCGACAAATTGGAATTTGGCGAACTGTTTAACCAACACAAAAATAGAGCAAAAGTAAAAATGTACCCATTGCAGTAAAGCTGATTGCAATTAGCCATTCTTGTATTCCAGAAAAATGTTCCGTATAGGCACAATGCGGAAAACCGCGTAAATAGACAATTGCAATGCGTTTATATAGATTTCGTGAATGTGTAAGCTGTACACCGCGAAGGGAGTAAGGCTTTCCGTTGACGATATATGTATAGGTGTATTTTACAGCATTCGGAACAGAGCGGCTTTTCAATTTATAGTTCTTAAAGTCCCTTTTTGTCGTTAGTTCTCCCGTTGTCGTAATTAGATTATTTGGATTTAAGCTTCGAATTGCCAATACTGCAAAAAAGAGGCCTGGTAGTAGCACTAAAATGCCAAAAACAAGAAAGAATAGCATGCTATATCCTCCTATGTCAAATTTCAGTATATTCGTACGGCAGGGAGCGCCCAAGGCTCCCTTGTGTAAAGGGAGGCTTTGGTACGGTGCAAAACCGTTTGTCAAATTCAAGTTTCCCAAACTGATTGTATCATGGGCGCTGTATTTTTTCAACATCTTGGTAATAACTAACAAGCAACCGCAGCGCCGTTTCTGGGCGCTGCGGTATACTATTCGGCAAATTGGAATTTGCCGCTTCTGTTCTATTTGGAAGTGTTTTTTTATTTTTTCTTCCATATTAGGTAAATACCTACAATCAATGCAATAAGAGCAAATGGGGACAACCTTACAAAAAACCATTCAAACGCATGAAGAATAACCCCAACAACAGCTGTTTCAGGATCACTGTAATCCCAAGCTAAATATGGACTACCAAAAGCAATTAAGAGCACCCAAACTGCTATTATGGCAACTACGAATAGACTAAAGAATACTGTTAACTTTTTTCGCTTCGCTTTTCTACTCAGAGCAAGTTGCAAATTAATGATTTCCAATTTTTCAGAAATCACCTTTAGGTCATTTACTTCTCGCTGTTCAACACTTTCTCCAAGCAAAACGCTTACAGGTGTGTCGAGTGCTTCTGATAAAGAAATCAACATATTAGAGTCTGGCACGGACAAACCTTGCTCCCATTTTGAGATTGTTTGGCGAACTACATTCAACTTTACGGCAAGTTCTTCTTGAGATAATCCTTTAGATTTTCGGATTGTCTTTATGTTTTCGCTCAGCATAGGCAATACCTCCTTTCATTAGTAGTCGCCTATATTGTATCGAAATTTTCCCGTTGCTACAAGCAACGGGTAATAACATTGAGATTTTTCAACGCAAATTAACATGCCGACAAATTGGAATTTGTCAGTATTACAACTGCTTTATCTCATTGGCAATTATAGCCACGGTTTTGGCGTTGGTATCAATTTTAATGGTATTGAGTGCTTGATACATCGGTATTCTTGCTATGCTTCGCTCAATTATATCTTCAG
>JAFSBW010000068.1 GCA_017437095.1 Oscillospiraceae bacterium | reverse complement strand
TTGCTTCGCAAGGCATTTTGACTTACTGCGCAAACCGCCCTCTACCGTACCACCTGTACGCCGACGAGTGCGGTTTGCTTGTCTTTGTGGCTTTCTCGACCTCTGACAGTCTGTCGAAAAATACTTTTTCGACAGACTGAGCCCCCTCCGGCGAGGGGGCATTTCTTTTTTTGGCGGAAAAAAGGAAATTTAATAATTTTTAATGACATTTCTTAGAAGATGTATTATAATGGAGTAAAATTTATAAAAGGAGGATCTCCTATGAAAAAAACCGTAAAGCGTTTGGCGCTGATGCTGGTAGTGGCCATGCTGGCTACCGGCCTGGGCGGCTGCGATATGCTGTGGGCCCTGCTGCAATGGACCCATGACGGCGGCAGCAACCCCGTAGGCCCCGGCGGCAATGAGCCGATCGTTACCACCACCCCCGCGCCTGTAACTACCCCCGATGTGCCGGATACCCCCGGCGGCAACCCCGACAAGCTGGACATTGTATTCACCCTTACCGAGGCTGAGCTGGCTGAGATCGACAGCATGATCGACGATTGCAAGGCCCTTTCCTATGACCCCAACGCCAAGCGGGCAGATGTTGAGAAAGCCTGGGAAGAGCTGGACGATCGGCTGAACTATGTATCCGACCAGACCAGCTTCGCCATGATCCTTTACTATATGGATACCTCCAAGGAGGAGGCCAACCAGCTGTACCTGGATGCCTACGACGATTACCTGGCCCTGGCCGATAAGGTAAACCTGCTGCAAAAGGATATGTATGAGGCTTCCCCGGTTAAGGATTGGTTCTTTGCGGATTGGTCCGAGAAGGAGATCGCCTACATCCAGAGCTATACCTCCGAGCAGGTAGACCTGCAGGCCAAGATCGAGGAGAACAACACCAAGTTTGTAGAGCTGGAAGAGGACGCGGTTGTTGAGCAGTTTACCGAGCTGTACATCGAGCTGGTTACCCTGGGCAACCGCCAGGCTCAGCTCAGCGGCTACGACAACTACTACGATTATATGTCCGCCATGAGCTACGACCGGGATTACTCCGCTGCCGACCGGGAGAAATTCCGCAATTTCGTAAAGACCTACCTGGTGCCCGCTTATGAAGATGCCTTCGACAAGGTGATCGCCGATGCCTCCAGCGTAAGCTACGAGGGCTACGAGTTCTGGATGAGCTTTATGACCGACGACTACGATTCCTTCGACCGCAACTTCCTGCAGGAGTATATCGACTCCACCACCGGCAGCACCTACAGCAGCTTTGCCGGCCTGTTTGAAAGCGGCAACTATGTGATCACCGATAACCCCAACGCCCGGGAAGGCGCCTTCTGCACCTATTTTGACTACTACGACCAGGGCTTCTGCTTCTTTGGCCCCGGCTACCAGAGCACCTCTACCGTCACCCACGAAATGGGCCACTACTACGCCAACGGTTTTGTGGGGGACTATACCCCCTTCGACCTGCTGGAGACCCATTCCCAGGCCAACGAGGCCCTGATGCTGGCCCATATGGGCACCAATCCTCCCGCGGGCTACGACCTGGTGAAGGATTATGAGCTGTTCGACCAGCTGATCACCATCGTCATCGCCTGCATGGTAGATGAGTTTGAGAGCCAGATCTACGCCATGGAGGATGTTTCCGGCCTGACCCAGGAGCAGATCAGCGAGATGATCACCGCCATTTGCGATGATTACTTTGCGGAATTTGGCGGCGAGGAGTTCGTTAACGCCAACCTGACGGATGCCCAGTGGTACATCCGCTATGTTTCCGGCCTTTCCCCCGCCTACTACATCAGCTACGCCACCAGCGGCGTTACGGCTATGAATGTGTTTGCCCAGGCTCAGGAAGATCCTGCTGCCGCCCGGGAGCTGTACCGCAAGCTGGTAGAGGAAGCGCCCCAGGTAGAGGGCTACGAAGCTGCCCTGAAATCCGTAGGCGCTGCCAGCCCCTTCGATGAAGAGTCCTTCAAGACCATCGTGGCGCTGTTTAAGTAATAGCCCCGTGCAGGGGCATAAAGCAGGGGAGGGTCAAGACCCTCCCCTGCGAGCTTTTAACCGTCTGCCGGTGATGAATGTAGGGACACCCGTCCCCGGGTGTCCGAGGCCTGCCGGTTTTGCTGCACCCGGGCGGACACCCCGGGAGGGGTGTCCCTACGGCCATTGACCGTCTGCTGGCAAAGCCTGTAGGGGCGGTTCACGGATCGCCCGCTGTGACCAAATTAAAAAGCCGCTCAGCGCCGGAAATTGGCGCTGAGCGGTTTTAATTATGGGATAGGCAAAAATCTTTCTTTGCAGAGGAGGCGTCACGCTCCAGGCGTAACGGTGGCTTTTCGTAGGGGACGGCCTGCGTGCCGTCCCGTTTTGTCGGATGCTCCACCGGAACGGCACATAGGCCGTTCCCTACGGGCGCGGATATCTGCCAGGGGAGCCTTGGGGAGCGGCGGTTAGCGCATACGGGTCTCCCAGAAGGCTACGGCGGCGGCAGCGGCTACGTTCAGGCTGTCTACCATGTGGCTCATAGGGATCTTTACGGTATAGGTGGCCTTTTGGATGGTCTGGGGGAGCAGCCCCGTACCCTCTGTGCCCAGGATGATGGCCAACTTTTCGGCGCTGCGCAGCGCCGGGGCGTCCATGGGGATGGAATCGTCGGTTAGGGCCATGGCGGAGGTGGCAAAGCCCAGCTCGTGCAGGGTATCCAAGGCGGCGGGCCAGGTATCTTTTTCCCCCAGCACCGTCCAGGGCACCTGGAACACGGTGCCCATGCTTACCCGCACGCACCGGCGCAGCAGAACATCGCAGCAGCCGGGGCTTACCAAAATAGCATCCACTCCCAAGGCCGCGGCGCTGCGGAAGATGGCGCCCAGGTTGGTGGAATCCACGATATTTTCCAGCACGGCAATGCGCCGGGCGTTTTGGCACACCTGGGCAACGGAAGGCAGCTTAGGCCGGGGCAGGGCGCAGAGGATGCCCCGGGTAAGCTCATACCCCGTCAGGCTTGCCAGCACCTCCCGGTCGGCGGTGTACACCGGGGTATTGGGGAATTGCGCCAAAAGGTCGGCGGCTTGGCCCTGGATATGCTTGCGCTCCATCAAAAAGGAGATGGGAACGCATCCGGCAGCCAGAGCCAGGCGGATGACCTTGGGGCTTTCGGCGATGAATACCCCCTTTTCCGGCTCTAAGCGGCTGCGAAGCTGGGCCTGGGTCAGGCCGGTATAATGTACCAGGCCGGGATCGTCCAGGCCGGTTATTTCGATTACATTTGCCATGGGATACCTTCTTTCGCAGAGATTGGAAAGTGGAGAGTGGAAAGTGGAGATTGGAGAGTGGAGATGCGGAAATCTTCACTCTTCACTCTTAAATCTTCAATCTAAATAGGCCGTCGGGGCGGTGAGCGGCGGGGGCAATGAATTGCGGTGTGGTTGCCACCGGCAACCATTGATTACAAGATTCGCTGCGCTCTGCATCACCCCCGCCCTACATGGGGGCGGTGGGGGATTCCGGGCGGAATTGGGTTTGGATATGGAGGGCTTCGGCGGTTATGGGGTGGGTCAGCTTAAGGGAATGGGCGCAAAGAGCCTGGGAGGTTAGGCCCAGCCGGGCGGAAAAGGCTTGGCTCTCGGAGCTGCCGTACTGCGGGTCGCCCAGAATAGGAAAGCCCATATGGCTGCAATGCAGCCGCAGCTGGTGGGTGCGCCCGGTAATGGCGGTAAGGGCCAGCAGGCTCCATTGGCTGCCCCTTTCCAGCACCCGGTAATGGGTCTGGGAGGGTTTGCCATCGGGGCGGATCTCCCGCAAAAGGCTGGGCAGGGGCTTGCGGGCGATGGGGGCATCGATCAGCCCCTCGGCTGCTTCCGGCGCGCCGAATACCAGCGCCCGGTAGACCTTTTCTACGGGGGTTTGCTGGAGCTTGGCGTGGACATGGGGGCTTTTTGCCAGCAGGACTACGCCAAAAGTGTCCCGATCCAGCCGGGTAAGGGGGTGGAAGGCGCAGTTTAGGCCATGGGCGCGGTAGTAGCCCAGCACAAAGTTGGCAAGGGTGCCTTCGTTGCAGCTGCGGGAGGGGTGGATGAGCATGCCGGCGGGCTTATCCACCGCCAGAAGATGCTCATCTTCGTAAAGAACAGTCAGCGGCCCCTCCTGGGCGGGGTAATCCGCCTGGGGGTCATCCATCAGGGCGGTAATGGTGTCGCCCACGGATACGGTATAGTCGTTATGCTGGGGAACGCCGTTGACCAGGATGCGGCTGTGCCATTTCAGACGGTTGATCAGCCCAGAGGACATGGCCATTTCGTCCTTTAAAAAAGAAGACAGCCTGCCGCTGCGCCGGGCGATATGATTAAGCTCCATAAAGGCTGCTCCTTCCCATAGCCATGCTGCGCATGGCGTCGATATAAAAGCTGCGAAACAGAAAGTAGGGGAGGATGGGAGAGTGAAGAGTTTAGAGTGAAGAGTGGAGTTTTTTGCATCTCAACTCTTCACTATTCGATCTTTAATCTAATACCCAACGACAACCCCTCCGTCGGCTTCGCCGATACCTCCCCTAAGAGGGGAGGCAAGGGAAATGTTCGTAGGGACACCCCTCCTGGGGTGTCCGAAAAGCAAAAATCGGCACAAACCGTGCCGATTTTTAAGGTTCAGGACTATTCGCGGACACCGCGGGAGCGGTGTCCCTACATTGTGCGCTTCTTACAGAGCAGCCTTTGCCTTCTCCACCAGAGCGGCGAAAGCGGCAGCGTCCTGGATAGCCATCTCGGACAGGCTCTTGCGGTTCATCTCGATACCGGCCTTCTTAACGCCGTTCATGAACTTGGAGTAGTTCAGGCCGTAGGGGGCCACAGCAGCGCTGATGCGGGTGATCCACAGGCGGCGGAAGTCACGCTTCTTCAGCTTACGGCCAGCGAAAGCGTAGTTGCCGGACTTCATGACCTGCTGCTTGGCCATCTTAAAGTGCTTAGACTTGGAACCCCAGTAGCCCTTGGCCAGCTTCAGGGTAGCATTTCTTCTCTTGCGCG
>JAFSBW010000067.1 GCA_017437095.1 Oscillospiraceae bacterium | reverse complement strand
TGCCGCCAGGCAATTCATGCGCCTGCGCAATTCATGCCGCCAGGCAAATCATGCCCGCAGGGCAAATCATAAAATCCGCAGGCAATGATTTGGCTTCGCCATGAATTGGCTAGCGCCATGATTTCTCGCTGCGCTCCATGAATTGGCTAGCGCCATGATCGCTCGCCATTTATTATTTATAATTTATTATTTATAATTTATAATTTGTAATTTGTAATTCCTAATTCCCCATTCTATCCTCTTTAGGAGGGAAACTTATGACTTATCACGCAGGCAGTTGTGAGGTTGCCGTTATTGGCGCGGGCCACGCCGGCATTGAAGCGGCCCTGGCCGCCGCAAGGCTTGGCTGCCACACCATTCTGTTTACCATCAATCTGGACGCCGTGGGCAACCTGCCCTGCAACCCCGCCATTGGCGGCACGGGCAAGGGCCACCTGGTGCGCGAGCTTGACGCCCTGGGCGGCGAGATGGCGGTAGCGGCTGACCATAGCTGCATCCAGTACCGCATGCTCAATCTCGGCAAAGGCCCGGCTGTCCATTCCCTGCGGGCCCAGGCGGACCGCCGCCGCTACCAGCAGTATATGAAGCACACCCTGGAGCGCCAGGAGAAGCTGGAGCTGAAGCAGGCCCAGATCGTCAAAGTTTTAACCCAAAACGGCGCCGTTTCCGGCGTGCAGACCCAGCTTGGGGCTATCTATGACGCCAAAGCGGTGATCCTCGCCACGGGAACTTACCTGGACAGCACCGTCATTACCGGCGAGGTGGTCATCCCCTCCGGCCCGGACGGGATGCACCCCAGCGTGGGCCTGGCGGATAATTTGCGCAGCCTTGGCCTGCCCCTGCGCCGGTTTAAGACGGGCACGCCCCCCAGAGTCAACCGCCGCAGCATCGATTTTTCCAAAATGGAGCTGCAGCCCGGCGACGAAACGCCCCAGCCCTTCTCCCAGCGCACCGAAGTGCCCCTGAATAACTCCGCCGTGTGCTACCTTACCTATACCAACGCGCGCACCCATGAGATCATCCGGGCGAATCTCCACCGCAGCCCTATGTATGACGGCACCATCTCCGGCGTAGGCCCCCGGTACTGCCCCAGCATCGAAACCAAGATCGTCCGCTTCGCCGAAAAGGAGCGCCACCAGCTGTTCATCGAGCCCTGCGGCGCGGATACGGAGGAAATGTATATCCAGGGCTTTTCCAGCAGCCTGCCGGAGGATGTGCAGCTTGAAATGCTGCGCAGCGTTCCCGGCCTGGAGAACGCGGAAATGATGCGCCCGGCTTACGCCATCGAGTATGAATGCATCGACCCCACCAGCCTGAAGCCCACCCTGGAAACCAAGCAGGTGGAGCTGCTTTACGGCGCGGGCCAGTTCAACGGCACCTCCGGCTACGAGGAAGCCGCCGTGCAGGGCCTCATCGCCGGCATCAACGCCGCCCGGAAGCTCCGGGGACAAACGCCCCTGATCCTCACCCGGGACACCAGCTACATCGGCACCCTGATCGACGACCTGGTGACCAAAGGCACCCAGGAGCCCTACCGCATTATGACCAGCCGCTCGGAGTACCGCCTGCTCCACCGCCAGGACAATGCCGACCAGCGCCTGACCCACATCGGCGCTCAGATCGGCCTGGTAAGCAAAGAGCGCCTTGCTCAGGTAGAAGCCAAATACCAAGCCGTCCGCCGGGAGATGGCCCGGCTGGAGGGCAGCGGCATCCCGGAAAGCCCGGCCCTGAACGAAATGCTCGCTGCCCGGAACTGCGCCCCGGTAAAGGGCTCTGCCCGGCTGGCGGACCTTTTGCGCCGCCCCCAGGTCAGCTATGAAGACCTTGCCCCCTTCGACCCGGAGCGCCCCGCCCTGCCCCCGGCGGTTACCGAAGCGGTGCAGATCCAAACCAAGTACGCCGGCTACCTTGCCCGGCAGGAAAAGCAGGTAGAGCAGTTTCAAAAGGAAGAAGCCCACCTGATCCCCGAGGATATGGACTACGCCGCCATTTCCGGCCTGCGGCTGGAAGCCAGAGAAAAGCTGCAGCTCATCCGCCCGGTATCCATCGGCCAGGCCAGCCGCATCTCCGGCGTCAGCCCCGCAGACATCGCCGTGCTTCTCATCTGGCTAAGCAACCGGGAAGAGAAAAATAAGATATAAGCTAAAAGATATAAGATATCTTTTCTTAGATTGAAGAGTTAAGAGTGAAGAGTTGAGATAAAGAAATCTCCACTCTTCACTCTT
>JAFSBW010000066.1 GCA_017437095.1 Oscillospiraceae bacterium | reverse complement strand
GAGGGCAAGCTGGTCTATGTGAAGTACGGCATCTGGAGAAACACCTTCAAGGGCCTGGCCCGTACTGACGACGGCAAGTGGATCTACATGGCAAACGGCGCATTTGATGCTACCTATACCGGCGTTGCCAAGCTGAACGCCAACTGGGTCTATGTAGAAAACGGCTATGTAAGCAGCGCCTTCTCCGGCACCGTTACCGTGAACGGCGTGGGTTACACCGTTAAGTACGGCGTTGTCCAGTTCTAATCGCATAACCTAACCCCAAACGGGGCTCATCGATCGGTGAGCCCCGTTTTCTGCACCGCAAAGAATTACAAATTACAAATTACTTACAAATTATAAATTGCTCCGTACCCATCAAATGCCCGTAGGGGACGGGTTTCCCGTCCCGGGGCAGTACGAACCTGCGCAGCACCCATTCGGCGGCAGATATTTGGCAACTTTTACTGGCAAAAAGCGCCTTTTTTCTGTTCCTCTGGGGCGCACATTTGTCTTTTGTCAAAATGCACAAAAATCAGCAAAAAGTTTTGTATACTATTTTTTCCGGGGTTTTCTTGCGGCGTTTTCCGGATTATGGTAAGATGGACTTGATTTTTTAAAACTCACCGGAAAGGAAGAAATCACTATGGGTAAACACACTATTCGCTTTGCTTCCATGCTTCTGGCGCTGGTTATGGTGGCCTCTTTGGCCCTTACCGGCATGCCTATGCATGCGCATGCAGCCTCCGACATTGTGATCACCGTCGGCCCCTCCGGCTGTGACTACACCACCATCAATGATGCTCTCAACGCTGTATCCAACATGAGCCGCAGCTCCGGCCAGCGGGCCATTATCGAGATCCAGCCCGGCAACTACGAGGAAATGCTCTACATTGACCAGGACAATATCACCCTGCGCAATGCTTCGGCAAATCCCAGCATTGCCCTGAAGAACAAGGGCGTGGACATTGATGCCAACGCCGTGCGCATTACCGGCTACTATGGCCACGGCTACAACTACTACTCCATGGACAGCAACTACCGCTACAGCGCAAGTGTGCTTTCTTCCAACAAGTCCAAGGGCAGCGCCTCCACTACCAACCCCGGCGCAGGCAGCGCTACCCACTGGAATGCTACCGTTGTAATCGCCGGCGACAATTTCATCGCCGAGGATATCATCTTTGAAAACTCCTTCAACCAGTATGTTTCCGCCAAGGCTGCCGCCGATACCATCGTAAAGGCCAGCGGCGCCAAGGAAGGCTCTACCCCCCGGGCTAACCTTTCCAAGGGCAGCACCGCCGTGCAGGACAAGGCTTATGTAGAGCGGGCAGCCGCTCTGGCCATCAAGAACAGCACCTCCCAGGCATCCTTTGACCACTGCAAATTCGTTGGCCGCCAGGATACCCTCTACGGCGGCAAGAGCGTAACCGCCGCTTTCTACGATTGCGAGATCTACGGCGCCTGCGACTACATCTTCGGACCCATGACCGCTGTGTTTGCCAAGTGCGAGCTGGTATTCAACACCAGCGAAAACAAGAACGACAAGGGCTACATCACCGCCGCCCAGACCGCTTCCGGCACTCGCGGTATGCTGTTCTACAACTGCCATGTTACCTCCACTACCCCCGGTGTGGACACTGCCTCCTCCTATGCTTCCAAGCCCGGCTACTGGGGCCGCCCCTGGGCCGCTGACACCGGCGAGGCCATCTTCTACTACACCGTAGTAGATGCTACCTGCAGCTACTGGAGCAGTCAGAGCAAGTCCCTCATCACTCCCGTGGGCTGGCTGGATACCCTGAAGGGCGAAAGCAAGCTCTGCGGCGAATACGGCACGGTGGAGCTTTCCGGCGTGGACAATTCCTCCAGCCGTGAAAGCTGGGCTACCGGCGTAAGCTCCTCCGGCAAGCTCTACGACGGCAAGACCATCGCAGTTTCTACCTTCCTGGGCAGCTGGAATCCCTTCTCCGGCAAGGATATGACCATCGTTACCGATGGCAGCACCATCGAGCCTGAAGAGCCTACTCCTACCGATGCTCCCAGCCAGACCACTGCCGCTCCCGTGCAGACCACAACCTCCGGCGGCACTACCGTTCCCGCCGGCAGCTACACCCATAGCTTTACCGCCAACGGTAAAAACAGCGATTTCTATACCATCACCGGCAACACCTCCACCTCCAAGGGCAGCGTTACCTACGCAGGCCAGAGCCTGACCACCTGCCTGAAGATGGAATCTGCTACCAATATAACCTTTAATGCCCCCTCCGACGGCACTCTTACCCTGGTATTCGGCGGCTCTACCGCCGCTGGCGGCAAGGCCGTTAAGGTAGACGGCTCCAGCAAGACTCTGGATTCCAACGGCATTCTGACCATGGACATCACTTCCGGCAGCCATACTGTTACCAAGGGCGATTCCATCAACCTGTTCTACATGGTCTATACCCCCGCAGGCTCCTCCGGCGGCGAAAGCGGCGGCACGGAAGAAACTCTTACCGCTACCGGCGCTCTGAACATGAGCAGCGTAACCGTTACCAAGGCAGCCGGCGCGGCTGACCCCACCAGCGTAGACTCCGCCCTGCTCAGCGGCCTGACTATGACCGTAAGCTATTCCAACGGCACCTCCAAGACCGTTGGCCTGAGCGAGCTGACCATCAGCTCCATCAAGACCCACGACACCATGGGTAAGTACATCGATGTAGACTATATGGATGCAAATGCCGGTAAGGTGCATTGCTACATTCTGGTCACCATCGAAGAAAGCGCCCAGGAGCATACCCACAGCTATAGCTCCAAGGTAACCACCGCCGCTACCTGCGCTACCGCCGGTGTTCGCACCTATACCTGCTCCTGCGGCGCCAGCTACACCGAGGCTATTCCCGCTACCGGCAACCATAGCTACAGCAATGGCTCCTGCACCGTCTGCGGCGCAGCGGATCCCAGCTACAACCCCGGCGGCTCTGTAACCTCCGGCAGCTACATCCACAACTTTACCGATGACGGCTTCACCAGCGATTTCTATACCTTCGCAGGCAGCCAGCTGACCAACGGCAAGCACGGTACCTACACCTACGACTTTGGCTACGGCACCGAAACTCTGAACTACGCCCTCAAGTTTGACAGCGCCGGCTCTGTTTCCTTCACCGCTCCTGCCGACGGCAAGCTGACCATCGCTGCCGCTGCCAGCTCCACCAACCGCAAGGTAGGCGTATTCGATGCCGCCGGTAATGAGATCGGTGTTCTGGCTGTTCCCAATACCAACACTCTGTATGTGCTGACTGTGGACGTATCCGCCAACACCGCTTACACCGTAAAGCGCACCAGCAACGAATCCGGCCTATACTACATCGCCTATGTTCCCAATTCCAGCACCGGCGGTGATGTACACACCCACAGCTACACCGAGAGCATCACCACCGCCGCTACCTGCGACAAGGCCGGCGTTAAGACCTTTACCTGCTCCTGCGGTGACAGCTACACCGAGGCCATTGCAGCTCTGGGCCACAGCTACACCAGCGAGGAAGTTTCCCCCAACTGCACCACCGACGGCTACATTCTCTACACCTGCTCTACCTGCGGCGCTACCTACACCGAAGCGGGTACTGCCTCTCAGGGCCACTTCTACGAGAACGGCACCTGCACCTACTGCGGCGCTACCGACCCCGACTATGTAACCGAGTGGGAAGACACCTGGACCACCCAGCAAACCAGCCAGTTCACCCTGAATACCGCCGGCACCGTCACCTTTACCATGGCAGGCACTGTTGCCGCCGGCAACTGGGGCCACCTGGACAATGTTCGGCTGTGGAATACCAACGGCGAAGAGATCGCTCTGGTCAACGGCGACTTCGAGAGCTGGGCTGATTACACCATCCCCGGCTGGACTCTGACCGAGGCCGACTACTGCTCCATGGATACCACCGCCAAGAACAATAAGACCTACCGCCTGGATCTGTGGCAGTCCGCCGATAGCGATGTCTATGTGTCCGTTGCTCAGAGCGTCAGTGTTGGCGCCGGCAGCTACTACTTCACCTATGACATCATTGGCAACTCCGGCCTGACCGGCGTGATCTCCGGCACTGAGTCCCACACCCACAGCTACTCTTCTTCCGTAACTACCGCTGCTACCTGTACCACCGCCGGTGTTCGCACCTACACCTGCTCCTGCGGAGCTTCCTACACCGAGGCCATCTCCGCTCTGGGCCACAGCTACAGCTCCAAGGTTACCGCTCCCACCTGCACCGCCAACGGCTACACTACCTACACCTGCACAAATTGCGGCAATAGCTATACCAGCAATCAGACCTCTGCCACCGGCCACAGCTACACCTCTTCTGTAACTGCTCCCACCTGTACCGCTTCCGGCACTCGTACCTACACCTGCTCCACTTGCGGCTACAGCTACTCCGAGACCATCGCAGCCACCGGCCACAGCTATAGCAATGGCACCTGCACCGTCTGCGGCGCAGCGGATCCCAATGCCGAAACTCCTGATGAAACCATCAAGAACGGCCTGGCCAAGGGCGATGACGGAAACTACTATTACTACATCAACAACGAGGTACAGTGGGATTACACCGGCCTGATCGCCAACTCCGCCGGCAACTGGTACATCCTCAACGGCCAGGCTCAGCTGAGCTATGACGGCCTGATCACCTTCGAAGGCACCAAGTACCTGATCAAGGCCGGCCATGTGAACACCGCTTTCACCGGCATTACCAAGCAGGAAGGCGTATACTATTATTTCTACGAGGGCGTTAACGATCTGGAATTTGAAGGCCTGGTATACTGCATCGGCATGAAGGCTTATGTTCAGGACGGCGAGGTC
>JAFSBW010000065.1 GCA_017437095.1 Oscillospiraceae bacterium | reverse complement strand
TGCAAATTACGAATGAGGAATTAGGAATGAGTAATTGAGCCGCCCCCATCAAATGCCCGTAGGGGACGGGTTTCCCGTCCCGGGATAGTACGATCCTGCGCTGTAGGGGCTGGCGTCCTCGACAGCCCTTGGCACTGCGATCCTGCACCGCAAACATTCGGCGGGGGCAACGAATTTCGGTGTGGTTGCCGCCGGCAACCATTGATTACAAGATCCGCTGCGCTCTGCATCACCCCCGCCGAATGGCTGCGATGCAGGATCGTACTGCCCCGGCGGGGGCAAGCCCCCGCCCAACCGTCCGTGTGGCAGTTTTTTTAACCGTAGGGGACGGGTCTCCCGTCCCGTGGCAGTGCGACTCTGCAAAGCACCCATTCGGCGGCATTTTTTTCGTTGCCCGTAGGGCAACAACGGAAAAATTGAAGATTTAAGAGTGAATATTCCGTTATCTCAACTCTCAACTCTTCAATCTCCACTCTCCAAATTGGTGCCTCCTAGTTGCCCATTTCCTGCCTTTTGTTGGGCTGCACAAAAGTGCTGCCTGATTTTTGTTGACTGCAACAAACTTTTTCTGTCACCGCAAATTATATTTGCCTTAGAAAAATAAATCATATAAAATGTTTTTAAGGTTTTCTTTGCGGACATCTGTCCGCAAGGCAAGCGCAAAAGGAGGAATGAAAATGAGAAAGCAAACCCTTAGACCGCTGAGCATCCTGCTGGCTTTGGCCCTGGTGCTTAGCCTGGCGGTTGCCATCGCTCCCCTGGAGGCAAAGGCCGCCAGCGGCATTACCGAGGCTTCCGGCCATCTGGAAAGCGCCTATGTTCAGTGGGCCGATGTGTCCGGCGCTTCCGGCTACAATGTGTATGTAAAAAAATCCGGCGGCAGCTATGTGCAGCTGGATACCGAGCTGATCCGCAAATACTCCGGCTATTGGCGGGCGGATGCCCTGGGCCTGGCAGCGGGCAGCTATACTATGAAGATCGTGCCTCTGGTAAACGGCGCTGAGCAGGCCGATAAGGTCATGGAGACCGGCACTCTTACCGTTCTGGCCCATAACCGCAACGGCTTCGCCCATTCCGGCAACTACACCGTCGGCGCGTACAACAACGACGGCACTCTCAATGCCAACGCTGTTGTGCTTTATGTTACCGATGCCAACAAAAACACCCTTACCGCCGAGATCCCCGGGCGGGGCAAGGTGACCGGCCTGCAGACCATCATTACCGCCTGTGAGGATTCTTCCGCTCCCGTGTGCATCCGCATCATCGGCGAGCTGGGCATCCCCACCAAGACCAGCAGCGGCCAGATCCGCATTGAGGGCAACGCCAAGGGCGTTACTGTAGAAGGCGTTGGCAACGATGCTACCTGCAACGGCTGGGGCTTTGTGCTTTCCGAATGCGAAAACGTAGAGATCCGCAACCTGGGCTTTATGAACAACGATTCCTCCGAGGGCGACTCCATCACCCTGGAGGATGTTACCCACGCCTGGATCCACAACTGCGATTTCTTCTACGGCGAGCCCGGCAACGAAGCCGACAAGATCAAGGGCGACGGCGCTCTGGATACCAAGGCCTCCCGCTATATTACCCATTCTTACAACCATTTCTGGGATTGCGGCAAGGTTAACCTGCAGGGCTCCAGCTCCGGCGACAGCTCCAACTACATCACCTACCACCACAACTGGTATGACCATTCCGATTCCCGCCATCCCCGTGTGCGCAATGCTTCCGTGCATGTGTACAACAACTACTACGACGGCAACGCCGGCTACGGCATTGGCGCGGCCTGCGATGCGGATGTATTTGTGGACAGCAACTATTTCCGCAACTGTAAGTACCCCATGCTGATCTCTGCCCAGGGCTCTGATACCTCCAAGACCATGTCCGGCGAGCCCGGCGGAATGATCAAGGCCTACGGCAATGTGATCGTGGGCGCTACCAGCTATATCCCCTATACCTCCGGCAGCACCAGCTTCGATGCCTACGAGGTATCCAGCCGCAGCGCTACCGTCCCCAGCTCCGTATCTGCCACCAATGGCGGCGCTACCTATAACAATTTCGACACCGCTTCCAGCTTCTATAATGGCTCTATCGACACCGCCCAGGCTGCTGTGGAGAATGTTACTTCCTATGCTGGCCGTGTAGGAGGCGGCGATTTCCAGTGGAAATTCAATAACGCGGTAGACGATCTTTCCAGCGCTATCAATAACGAGCTGAAAGCCGCTCTGAAGGCCTATGAAACCCAGCTGGTAAGCATCGGTGGCAACTCCGTGACCACGGAGCAGGATCCCCATACCCACAGCTATACCTCCGAGGTGACTACCGCCGCAACCTGCGACAGCTCCGGCGTTAAGACCTTTACCTGCTCCTGCGGCGCAAGCTACACCGAAGCCATCCCCGCTCTGGGCCACAGCTATTCCGGCGGCGTATGCACCCGCTGCGGCGCGGAAGAATCCGATGATCCCCATACCCATAGCTATTCTTCCAAGGTGACCACCGCCGCTACCTGCGAAAAGGCCGGCGTTAAGACCTTTACCTGCTCCTGCGGCGACAGCTATACCCAGGCAATCCCCGCTCTGGGCCATAACTATTCCGGCGGCGTATGCACCCGCTGCGGCGCAGCCGACCCCAACTACGAAGCTCCCGTAGTTCCCGCCGGCATTTATATCCACAGCTTTACCGACTCTGCTCTGGAAAGCAGATTCTACACCTTCAGCGGCGCTCTGGCTACCAACACGGGAAAGGTAACCTACAACGGCGTTACCCTCACCCAGTGCCTGGTGTT
>JAFSBW010000064.1 GCA_017437095.1 Oscillospiraceae bacterium | reverse complement strand
CGCCGCCGTTTCACGGGGCTCTGATTTCTTTTTTCCCCGATTACAGGGGTTCCGCCGCAAAGCGGCTCCACCACCTGCCTGCTATCTGGCGTCCCTGTCGGGACTAGCTCTGCGGCAAACCGCCTAGCGTGCTTAACGGAGAAGCCCGCCAAGCGTTAGCTTAGCGGGCTTCGTGAATCCTGGCAGCTATCTACTCCCGTAGCCTGCGCAGCAGGCGGAGGCCTCGGCGTAGCAAGCGAGCGCCAGCGAAACGCGAAGACGGGCCGCGGGACATTGCGTCCGACAAGACGCCACACGGCCCCGAAGCAACCGCAATGATAGGAGGACAGGGTGTAAGAAAATCGCCGCCGGGCCAACAAAAAAGCCCCGCCCTGCGGGGCGAAAGTATAGTAGCCCGGAGCAAGTCGCGATAGCGACGCCGCTCCGGGTTTGCAACCAAAAACAAATCAGAGTCCGACGAGGCGAAGCGGAGGAGGCCGACAGCAGCGTGGTTTCAAAGCCTGGCTCACAGTTGATTACTGCGCCTGCGGTCACAAAGCCCCCTCATTTATGCGCACTTATGCGTTGTGGAGCGCATAAATCCGTATAAATTGATTGCAACACAGCACCCGTCTTCACCCATCTGCACGGCTCGGCATTGGCCATACTGCTGTCGGCCTCCTCAGCTTCGCTTCGTCGGGCTCCATTCCTTTAATTTTCCACACCCAAGGCTGCGCCGCTTTGCGGCTTGCCGTGGGCTATTATACTTTCGCCCCGCAAAGCGGGGCTTTCGAATTCCGCGCCTACGGCGCATGGGAGGCAGAGCTCCGTAGCGGCGACCACCCGCGCTTTAAGGCTCGTGGCCTGAGCGCTCCGGCGCGAAGCCCCTGCGCAGCAGGGGTGAGGGGCCGTGGGGCGGCCCCGAAGCAACCGCAATGGTAGGAGGACAGGGTGTAAGAAAATCGCCGCCGGGCCTTGAACGGAGAAGCCCGCCAAGTGTTAGCTTAGCGGGCTTCGTGGATCCTGGCAGCTATCTACTCTCGCGGGACCTATCGTCCGACTACCATCGACGTGCTGATGTTTCACTTCCGGGTTCGGAATGGAACCGGGTGGGGCCATCAGGCTATGACCACCAGGCTTCAGGAAGCTTTTCTTCTTTCTGCTTGCCCGGTTATCATCTTTGCTGCTCTGTTCTATGGGATTTTAGCGGGCAGACTGACATCCGCGTGGCGTGATTTTGTGTTGAATAGCGTTTCTCGAATCTTGCATTATCAAAGCTTGTCACCGGGGGTGACGCTCTTTAAGGTGTGTGTATGAGGTCTATTGGATGTTAGTAGTGCTCGGCTGAACGTATTACTACGCTTACACCTGCACCCTATCAACGTGGTCGTCTTCCACGCTCCTGTAGGGAGAACTCATCTTGGGAGGGACTTGGCGCTTAGATGCTTTCAGCGCTTATTCCTTCCGCACTTAGCTACCCGGCCGTGCTCCTGACGGAACAACCGGTGCACCAGTGGTGCGTCAGACCCGGTCCTCTCGTACTAAGGT
>JAFSBW010000063.1 GCA_017437095.1 Oscillospiraceae bacterium | reverse complement strand
GTCAAAATGCCTTGCGAAGCAAGCTTTTTCGCTTCATCCTAAGCAAGTGTTTTGTTTAAAACAAGCTACAGTCCTGAAAATTCACTCCAAACTGCTCAAAATTGCATTTTGACGGTTTGGGGCTTTATCGACACTCTGAAAAGAGCCCTTCGGGGCTCTTTTTTTATTTGCATTTCTACATATCTATGCTAAAATAGAGAAAAAAGCCAGAGGATCTGGCGAAAGGATGATCTATATGAGCAGAGCAGACGAACTTTACAAGGCTACATGCCGGGATATTCTGGAAAACGGCTTTTACGATACCGAGCTGGAGGTGCGCCCCCGTTGGGCCGACGGCACCCCTGCCCATACGGTTAAGAAATTCGGCGTAGTCAACCGCTACAACCTGGCAGAGGAATTTCCCATTATGACTCTGCGGCGCACCTATTGGAAAAGCGCCATTGATGAGCTGCTGTGGATCTGGCAGAAGAAATCCAACCGCATCAGCGAGCTGGGCAGCCATGTTTGGGATGAATGGGCAGGCCAGGATGGCACCATCGGCAAGGCTTACGGCTACCAGCTGGGCATCAAGCACCAGTACAAGGAAGGCATGTTTGACCAGGTGGACCGGGTGCTGTATGACCTGAAGCACAACCCCGCCTCCCGGCGCATCCTTACCAATATCTATAATTTTGAAGACCTGCACGAGATGAATCTCTACCCCTGCGCCTATTCTATGACCTTTAATGTAACCGGCGATACCCTCAACGGCATTCTCAACCAGCGCAGCCAGGATATGCTCACCGCCAACAACTGGAATGTGGTGCAGTACAGTGTGCTGATGCATATGATGGCCCAGGTCAGCGGCCTGAAGGTAGGCGAATTGGTGCATGTGATCGCCGATTGCCACATTTATGACCGGCATATTCCCGCGGTTAAGGCTATGCTGGAGCGGGAAGGCTTCGAGGCCCCCAAGTTTACCGTGGACGAGTCTGTTACCGATTTTTACGCCTTCACCAAGAACAGCTTCCAGGTAGAAAACTACCAGTACCATCCCTTTGATTTTGAGATACCTCTGGCGATCTAAGGAGATTATATGAACGCGATCGTTGCTGTATATGAAGATTGGGGCATTGGTTGCCAGGGTACGCAGCCCATCGCCCTCAGCGCAGACCGGAAATTTTTCCGGGAAACTACCCGCGGCGCTACGGTGATCGTAGGCCGCAAAACTCTGGCGGATTTCCCCGGCGGCAGGCCGCTGCCGGGCAGAAAGAATATCGTGCTTACCAGAAGCAACCGGGAGATCCCCGGCGCCATCGTGTGCCATAGCCCGGAGGAAGCGGTTGCGGCTTGCGCCTGTGACGAAAAGGTATTTGTCATCGGCGGCGGCAGCGTTTACCGCCAGATGCTGCCCTTCTGCCAGGGGGCCGTGGTAACCAAGGTCGGCGCCGCGCCGGAAAGCGATACCTTCTTTCCCAACCTGGATGAAGACCCCGCCTGGGAAGCTCCCCAGGAGCTTCAGAGCGGGGAAGAGAACGGCATTTGCTACCGGATGCTTTATTACCGGCGGAAAATGTAAAATTTTTGCAAAGTGGCCCACATGCCGCGTAAGGTATGATATACTCAGGGCAAGGAGGGAAAACTATGAAGCTTACATTTTTAGGCGCTACCCATGAGGTTACCGGCTCTTGCACCCTGGTGCAGGCCCGGGGCAAAAATATCGTAGTAGATTGCGGTATGGAGCAGGGTGCGGATATCTATGAAAATCAGCAGCTGCCCATTGCCCCCGGGGAAGTGGATGCGCTGCTTTTGACCCACGCCCATATCGACCACTCCGGCATGATCCCCGCATTGGTCAAAGACGGCTACCGGGGCATGATCTTTGCTACGGAGGCTACCAAAAAGCTTTGCAGCATCATGCTCAAGGATTCTGCCCATATCCAGGAATCGGAAGCCGAGTGGCGCAACCGCAAAGCCAAGCGAAACGGCGGCAAGCCCTACGAACCGATCTACACCACGGCAGATGCGGAGCAGACTATGAAGCAGATGGTTGGCTGCGGCTATGGCGAAAAGCTGGAGCTGTTTCCCGGCATTTATGTTTGCTTCCGGGATGCCGGCCACCTTTTAGGCTCAGCCAGCATCTATCTGGAGGTTGTAGAAAACGGCAAGACGGAAACCATTGTCTTTTCCGGCGACTTGGGCAATATCAACCGCCCCTTGATCCGGGATCCGCAGAGCGCCGAATACTGCGATTACGTGGTGATCGAATCTACTTATGGCGACCGCCTTCACGGCGAGCGGCCGGATTATATCGGCCAGCTTACCCGGATCATGCAGGATACCTTTGACCGGGGCGGCAACCTGGTTGTGCCCTGCTTTGCTGTGGGCCGTACTCAGGAGATGCTCTACCTGATCAACCAGATCCGCTCCCAGGGCCTTATCCGTGGGCATGAAAACTTTTTGGTGTATGTAGATAGCCCTCTGGCTGTGGAAGCTACCAGGATCTACGCCTGCGGCCTTACGGAGTTTTACGATGAGGAAACGCTTTCTCTTTTGGAGCAGGGTATCGATCCTATTTCCTTCCCCGGCCTGCGGCTTTCCGTCAGCGCGGAGGAATCCAAGCTGATCAACGAGGATACTACCCCCAAGGTGATTCTTTCTGCTTCCGGCATGTGCGAAGCGGGCCGCATTCGCCACCATTTGAAGCATAACCTTTGGCGTAGGGATTCTACGGTGCTGTTTGTGGGCTACCAAAGCCCCGGCACGGTGGGCGGCATCATCGTAGGCGGTGCGGAAAAGGTGAAGCTTTTCGGTGAGGAAATTTTGGTCAACTGCCGGGTAGAAAATCTAAACGGCATTAGCGGCCATGCTGACCGGGATATGCTGCTGGGCTGGCTCCAGGCTATGGGCAAAGCTCCTAAGAAGGTATTTGTCAACCACGGCGAGGATCAGGTCTGCGACGGCTTTGCCAAAGAGATCGAGGAAAAGCTGGGCTACCCTGCGGTAGCGCCCTACAGCGGCGATGAATACGATACCGCCAAAAAGGGCTTTACCAACGCCGCTGCCATCGTTCCTGTGAAGAAAAAGCAGCCTGCAAATAAGGCCAACCCTGTGTATGACAAGCTTTATTCTGCCGGCCAGCGGCTGCTGAGCGTGATCCAGAAGAATAAGGGCCTTGCCAACCGGGAGCTGGAGAAATTTACCAACAAGATCAAGAAGCTTTGCGATGAATACGACAGATAATATTGGCATAAGGAGGTTAGCTATGAAAAAGGTTTTTTCAATTATGTTAGCTGCGGTATTGCTTGTTTGCGCCGCAGGCTGTAAAGCAAAAGATCCCGCAGCGGAACAGCAGCATACTACCACCCCCGAATCTACCACCACCCCCGAATCTACCACCACCCCTGCGCCTACCACTACGCCCCAGCAAACCCAGCCCGGTCTCCACGACGGCCACAAGGCAGGCGACTGCTTCCCCATGACCATTATGCTCGAAGGTATGGAGGAGCAGGCAATGGCAGAGCATTTTGTAAACCAAAGCGGCGCTTACTGCCTGGACTATTTCTACGAGGATTTTGAGCTTCTGGAAGATCCCAGCGGCGAAAGCTTCCTTTGGCGAGGCATTGACGGCGGCGATATTTTAGGCTATATGTGCCTGAGCGCAACGCCTGGGCTGAAAGCTGCGGACCAAGCGGAGCTTATCGGCCTGCGTATGGATGCCAAGGCGGAAAGCACTACCTTTGCCGGCTATGACGCGCTGGTTATTTCCGGCTATCTGGGCGATTCCTATGTTACCCACTACGTTTTCGATACCCCCAGAGGATGCGTAGAGGTGGAAATGGCCTGCATTATTGAGGGTTTGGAGGGCATCGGCGCAAGAATGAACGCCATGGCCGCAACCTTACAAATTTTACCCTAATACAAATGCCCGGCAGCCTAGGCTGCCGGGCTTGCTGTTTAGTTAAGAGCTGCCATGCAGTTACGGATGCGCTGCACGGTGCGCTCATAGCCCAAGATCTGCATTACGGTGTACAGATCCGGGGAATTGGTCTTGCCAGTAACGGCCTGACGGATAAAGGTAGATATGTCGGAAACTGTGCCGGGGAAGGCGTCGGGATCAGCCTTATAGGCCTTCATGTCGGTAGTAAAGCCCATTTCTTCGGTGATAGCCTTTACCTTATCAAACCAAACGCCGCTGTCGTCGCTGTAGTTATACACGGCCAGGAACTTTTCCAGAGCGGTGCGCACGGTCTCGGCGCTGAATTTCTCGGCAAAGGCGGGTTTTTCCAGGTATTCATCGTAGAAAAAGCCCATATAATCCTTGGCATCCTTCCAGGTAGCCAGATCCTTGCGGGGCTTTTTGCCGCCACGGCCGATGGCCAGGATCTTAGTGGCATAGTCGGCATCCGAAGCCAGCTTTTCGCCAAAGTCGGGGTCGTATTCCTTTGCCCAGGCGGTAAGCAGGGCGTATACCTTGGCGGCATCCATCTTGGCGATCTCATTCTTGGAAACGTCGGTAAGCTTGGCGTAGTCAAAGAGGTTGCCGGCGGGGTTGAGCTTCTTGGGGCTGAATTTGAAATCGGTAGCGGGAGCGGTAGGGTTGGCCCGGCGCCAATCCTCGTAGTTGGAGTTGAGCAGGGTCATAATATACTCGTAAACCGCCTCTACCGGGAAGCCCTCGGCTTTGTAGAAGGTAAGGGCCAGCTCCGGGTCCTTCCGCTTGGAAAGCTTGCGCTTGGAGTTGCCGTCCATCTTCATCAGCGGGCCGATATGCACATACTTAGGCAGCTTAAAGCCCAGGGCCTTGAAAAGCTGAATGTGGAAGGGCAGGGTAGGCAGCCATTCGTCGCCGCGCACTACATGGGTGGTGCGCATCAGGTGGTCATCCACGGCGTGGGCAAAGTGGTAGGTGGGGATGCCGTCGGATTTGAGCAGCACATGGTCTACATTGTTTTCCGTAATGGTCAGCTTGCCCTTTACCAGATCGTCAAACTTAAACTGATTCTCGATAGAGCCGGTAGACTTAAAACGCAGCACCCAGGGGTTGCCGGCGGCAAGCTGGGCCTGGATATCTTCCATAGACCGGTCACGCCACATGGCGTAAGCGCCGTAGTAGCCGGTAGTCTCCTTGGCAGCTTCCTGCTTTTCACGCATGGCAGCCAGCTCTTCTTCGGTGCAGAAGCAGGGGTAGGCCTGGCCTTCGCTAACCAGCTTCTTGGCGTATACATGGTAGATGGCGGCTCTCTGGCGCTGGCGGTAAGGGCCGTAGAGGCCGGCATCGCCGGTATGGGTAGCGCCCTCGTCAAAGTTGATGCCGTAGTGCTTCAGGGTGTCGATCAGCACCTCCACAGCGCCGGGAACTTCCCGCTTGGCATCGGTATCTTCTACCCGCAAAAACAGCACGCCGCCGCTCTGGTGGGCCATGCGCTCGCTGGTCAAGCCCTGCACCAGGTTGCCCAGATGCACAAAGCCGGTAGGGGAGGGAGCCATACGGGTGATCACAGCGCCCTCAGGGGCGTTGCGCAGGGGAAAGCGCTCTTCCAGGCTTTCCGGGGTATCGGTCACATTGGGAAAAAGCAGCTCAGCTAAAGCTTGATAATCCATAGCAGTTACCTCATTTTTGTAAATATCTTTTAAAATTATAGCATATACAGCGCAAGAAATCAATTGCTTCCCGGTTAAATGTTCTTTGGGCGCATAAAGCTTGCGTTTTGGAAATAACTGTGATAGAATACTGGAAAACCTTTTGAAAGAAGTGTAGAAAATGGAAGAAATCGTTGCAAAGAAGCGGATGCTATCCGGCATTAAGCCCTCCGGCGACCTGACCCTGGGCTCCTACCTGGGCGCGGTAAAGAACTGGGCTGAACGGGCCGACGAGTATGACTGCTTTTACTTTATGGCCGACCTGCACGCCATTACCGTGCGCCAAAACCCTGCCGACCTGCGCCGGCGCACCCTGGAGCAGCTGGCCCAGTACATTGCCTGCGGCCTGGACCCCCAGAAGAATACCCTGTTTATCCAGAGCCATGTGCATCAGCATGCGGAGCTGGGCTGGGTGCTGGACTGCTACAGCATGTTTGGCGAGCTGAGCCGCATGACCCAGTTTAAGGATAAGTCTGCCAAGAACGCCGATAACATCAACGCGGGCCTTTTTACCTACCCCAGCCTGATGGCCGGCGATATTCTGCTGTACCAGCCGGATCTCGTTCCCGTAGGTGAGGATCAGAAGCAGCATGTAGAGCTGACCCATGTGATCGCCCGCCGCTTCAACGGCATCTACGGCGATGTGTTCAAGATCCCTGAGCCTTTCGTTCCCAAGGTGGGCGCCCGGATCATGAGCCTTACCAACCCTACGGCCAAGATGTCCAAGTCGGAAAACGAGGATACCGGCCGTGTGCTGGTGATGGACACCCCGGAGACCATTATGCGCCAGTTCAAGCGGGCCATTACCGATTCTGACACGGAAAACTGCGTGCGTTACGATAAGCAGAATAAGCCCGGCGTTGCCAACCTGATGACCATTTACTCTGCCGTTACCGGCAAGAGCTATGACGAGATCGAAACCGAGTTTGCCGGCTGCGGCTACGGCAAGTTCAAGCCCGCCGTTGGCGAAGCGGTGGTAGAAACCCTGCGCCCCATCCGGGAGGAAACTCTGCGCCTGCTCAAAGACAAGGCTTACCTGGAAAGCGTATACCGCGACGGCGCCCAAAAGGCCAGCTATGTTGCGGAAAAGACCCTTCGCAAGGTCTACAAGAAAGTTGGCTTCCTGGCTAAATAATATTTGCCCCCAAACCTTTGGCTTGGGGGCATTTTTTAGTTTAAGGCGCAATCCCTTGAGAGTAGTCCGGCGTGCCGAAGCCCCGGATGCCTTTGCCGTTTACTTTGATAATGCGGTAGCCTACGGCATCGCTGTAATTGCCTTCGATCACCCTTATAAAACCCTTGTATGTACCCACTACAATGCCGATATGGTCGGACCATTCGGTGCAATCTCCCTTGCCGTCATCGGCGCTGCTGTAGAAGATCAGGTCGCCGGGCAGGGGGGTATAGCCGTCGCTCTCCACCCAGCAGCCCATTTGCTCCAGCAGGGCGATATGCCGCTGGCAGCCGCATTCCGTGGGGATAAAATCTGTGTACCCCATGCGAATGGCCATGGCGCTTACAAAGGTGGAGCACCAGTTGTCGTCATACTTTACTTCGTAGCCAACGGCCAAAGGCTCATGGCTATTATAAATATCTACGATGGTATGGTGGTCTTCGCTGCCCTCCTGAGCGCCAAGCCAGGTCTGGGCCTGGGCAACAAGAGCATCCCGCTTTTCTTTCTCTTGGGCGGGAACCTGCCGGGCATAGCCCCAGGAGATATTGTCAGCATTGAGCTGCACATACAGATACGGCCCCCAAATGGCGGCGCAAATAATGGCAATTACCAGCAAAACGCTTACGCCCACAGCCAGGGCGATAGTTGCTTTACGGGATTTCATGGGTATCACATCCTTTGTGACAATTCTACCAAAAATGGGCCAATAAAATATGAACAAGGCGTAAACATTTGGAGCTTTGCTATTGACAAAGCGGTCTACAAGGTGTAAACTAAAGACAGTCTACAGAATGTAAACCAAATGGAGGGCTTTTTATGAGCGATTATCAGCTGGGAGCGGTAGAATCCCGCTTTGCGGATATTATCTGGGAAAACGAGCCGATTTCTTCGGCCGAGCTGACGAAGCGCAGCCAGGAGCAGCTGAAATGGAAAAAATCTACTACCTATACGGTTTTGAAAAGGCTTTGCGACAAGGGCATTTTCCAGAACAACGGCGGCACGGTGACATCCTTGCTTTCCCGGCAGGAGTTTTATGCCCGGCAGAGCCGCCGCTTTGTGCAGGAATCCTTTGATGGGTCGCTGCCGGCATTTTTGGCGGCGTTTACTTCCGGGAAAAGCCTGTCCGCCGAGGAGGTAGCCCAGCTGCGCCGCATGATCGCGGAATTTGAGGAGAAATAACTATGGAAGCTCTGTTTATCAAGCTGCTGAATATGAGCATTACCGCAAGCTACCTGGTGCTGGCGGTGGTGCTGCTGCGGCTGCTGCTGAAAAAAGCGCCGAAGGCTATTTTTGTAGCCATGTGGGCGCTGGTAGGCCTGCGGCTGATGGTGCCATTTTCCCTGGAGAGTATTTTTAGCTTGATCCCCAGCGCTGAGCCGGTGCCGGAGGATATCGCCTATGTGCCGATTCCTACTGTTCAAACCGGCTTGCAGTTTTTTAACTCGGCTGTAAACCCTGTTTTGCAGCACAGCTTCGCTCCTGCCCCCGGCGCCAGCGTCAACCCCATGCAGATTGTGCTGCGCGTTGCCAGCATAGTGTGGGCGGTAGGCGCGGCGGCTATGCTGGGCTATTGCGCTTTCAGCTACCTTCGCATCCACCGCAAGGTTCGGGAAGCGGCCTGCCTGAATGGCCGCGTCTGGCTGTGCGACAGCATCAGCTCCCCCTTTATCCTGGGCCTTTTCCGGCCGAAGATCTACCTGCCGTCGAATATGAACCAGCAGGATATGGAATATGTGCTGGCCCATGAAAATGCCCACCTAAAGCGGCGGGATCACCTTTGGAAGCCCCTGGGCTTTTTGCTGCTGGCGGTGTATTGGTTTAACCCGCTGATGTGGCTGGCTTATATCCTGCTTTGCCGGGATATTGAGCTGGCTTGCGATGAAAAAGTGATGAAGCAAATGGGCAGCGAAGCAAAAAAGCCCTATTCCGAAGCCCTGCTAAATTGCAGCATAAAGCCCCGCATGATCGCGGCATGCCCCCTTGCCTTTGGCGAAGTAGGCGTTAAGGATAGGATCAAGTCTGTATTGAGCTACAAAAAGCCTGCCTTTTGGATCATAGTTGTTGCGATCGTGCTTTGCGTTGCAGCTGTGGCTTTCTTCTTTACAAACCCGGTATCTACAGATAAAAAACTGTCCGCATTTATTGAGTCGGAAATTTTGAAGCACTACCGAAATGTTGATAGCGGTAACCATTTTTGCTGCACCAATTGGGTAGCTTTCGGCAAGGATAAAGACGGAGCTGAAACAACGCTTTATATGTGGGTGCATTATGCGGAATTTAGCTACGATAATGGCGTAAAGAGCGGAATGTCTGCGCTAACGCCTACGGTAATAACCGTAAAGAACAATCAGGGGAACTATGAATTGGTTGAATATTGGGAGCCGAGAGATGGCGCGTATAACGACGATGATATTTTGGCAAAATTCCCCTGGTACTTATATCCCCATGTATTTTATCGGGACATTTTCGTAGACCTTGACCTGAAAGCCTGCGAAAAGAAGGCAGAAGAATATTTTAGCTCCGCTTCCATTCCGGGCGCAAGCGATCAGGAGTTATCTTCCGCTTTAAAGAATTTGCATGAAAAATATCCACAATATTTTGGCCTGGATGCATCCGGCGGGCTGGATGTGTATGTGTGGCAAATGGCAAAGGGCAGCTATTCCTTTGGCGTGCTGCCCCATAGCGAAGAAAAGCTGGATTGGATGTCCCCGCAGCTGATGAATATGCCGGGCGCTACTGCCTATGAAATGCGGCAGATCCTTTCGTCTTACGGTCTGGATGAAAGCGCTGTCTATATCATCCCCTGGCAAAACCCCTTGTCCAGCTACATCGGGGATCTTTGGATGGTTGACAGCAATATGACCGCCGAACAGCGGCAGGCAAAATACGATGCCTATATTGCTGAGATAAAAGAAATGCTGTTTGGGCCGATGGGAAGCAAAGAGCTATATGCTACCCCTATTTATAATGAAATGGTATTTGATATTGATGGAGATGGCGTTGCCGAAAGATGCGTTATAAGCTCAGGACTCACGCAATCCTATCTGCCAGGTACTTTTGTGATTAATGTCTTCTACGAAAATGGTGTTTTGAAATATGAAGATGTTTTCGCTGTGTACCATGAAAATGCAGAATATGGATTTGCCCAGGATGAAAACGGAAATGCTTTCTTTCTGATAAAAGATAATGCCAGAGAGCTAGGCTTCCAATATGCTCTTACAGTAGAGGAAGACGATATTTGGCTGTTAGCAGAATTTCCGGAGTTTGGATATGCACCGTCCATGCTAGCAAAATGTAGCGTTAGTCCTTTCTATTTGCGATTGTATGAAGAGTCGATAGAGTATGATATCGACAGTGATGGTATCGTGGAAACCTGCGGCTGGGCGTATGGGCCGACTTCTGGGCTGAGTACATACGAATTTTCAGCTTGGGAAAACGGTAAGCTGGAGTATTTTAATGTCTTCATTTTTTATGATTACGGTCAGATATCTTTTGCTGTGGACAAGGACAATGAGGTATATCTACAGGGGTTTTCTCGAGGGGATGACACCAAGAGGGTAAGGATCGATATTTCTATTGAGGATGGAAACTTTGTGCTAACCGCCAACGAGGAACGCCTGGAGCATTGGCTGGGTCGGGAGCTTTCCAAAGTTCCTGTTATTGGTGAAGACGAAAATAGCCTGCAGTATGTTCATACCCAAATATATCATAAAACGGTTATGGATCTAGCGGCTATCCAACCTTCTTTGAATGCCTTATGCCAACTGGATGCATTAGAATTTGTGAAAAAGACAGATTATGGCTATACCACTCTTTTTAAGACGGATAAGGGATATGTCGAGTTTACCTTTGACAAGAATGGGGATTTCTTTGCCGCAACGCACTTATCTTTATCTACAGATGTAAAGCAGGATGAGATAGATGGCGATGCTTACCCATTGTTGTTTGTTGACGCTTCTTCAAAGAATACAAATGCCTATGTCCTATGCGCATTTGCACCTGGTAAAATGTACTCAACTGAGGATTACTTATACAATGGGAGAAAGCTCTCCGAATATATAAGGGAGCAAGATGTGGCAGTCTCCAGCAATATACTCGATAGAAATAAAACCCTTTCTTTCTGCGATGTCAATGGAAAACGATTTGAAACTGCAACTGATGGCCTTAGATGTACAGGCCGAATGATTGATGAAACGGTTGAAGTTCAAGCAGAGCTGAGGCAGATTCCTAATCAAAAGAGCTGCTATCTTGGAACATATAGTGTTATTCCCATTTTCCCTGAGAGCATTAACTATGGAAACAGAAGCATCTCTGTTGATTTGAATACTGACGGCAACCTGGATGCTATTTCCTGGGAATTTGTCCCCGCTGATCCTGAACTCTACGGGGAACATTTTCACTATACAGTTACCGCAACCATCGGCACACAAGCATATACCATAGAAAGCAATAGCCAGTTGCCTTGCAAAGAGGAAGATGTTCAAATTTTTGTGGCTGATGTTGATTTGGATGGAAATTATGAGTTGATTATTTATTCCAAAGGGATGTCCCGATTCAGAACAATTTCTATCTATCAACTTGGTGCGGATTCCGTAAATCAACTGCTGTACTATATAATCAATCATGAGCCTTAATAGATGCAGCCGCCCGTGCAGCCGCCCGTTTGGGCGGCTGTTTCGCTCCCTCTACATATTACAGAAAGAAATACAGCGCCAGGGTGAGCAGGGCGGTGTTTTGATCCTCTTGGCAATCCCCCGCCATGAGCAGGATCAGCAGCACTACCAGAAGATCCCCGGTATCGAAGCCCCGGGGCAGCAGGCTTTTGAAAAAGCCGCTGATATCCATGGGGCTTTTCTGCCTTTGCCCAAAAGCAGGCGGCGGGCCAGGCTGAGCAGGCGGTGGCGGCGCCGGGGGCTGAGGTGGCGGCGCATAGGGCCGCTCCGGCATGGGCGGCGGATTTCTGGGGGCTTCCGGGGTGACATTTCGGCGGTAGCTGCCGTCGCTTTGGGGAATATATCGGTTATACACGGTATCACCTGCCTGAAAACGCGGAGGCCGCAAACCGGGCGAGCTTAGCAGCCCGCATGGCTTTTTCCAGCCTGGATATGCGGTCGTCATGCAAATAGGGGGTAAGGGCGGACAGCAGATTTTTCTGCTGGCTGTCAATGCCCGTATTTTGTGCCATCGCGCCGATGCGCTGGAGCATGCCAATGTCTATAGGCAAATCGCCAAAGCTGCCAGCCTGGGCCGCTGGGCCCGGCTGGGGCGCTTCCGGCTGGGGCGGCGCCTGGGGCTGGGGAGGGTTGGCGCTCGAAAGGTTTTGGGCCATTTGCATGAGATTTGCCATCATCTGTGGGTTGTTTAGGATCGCCCCGAGCTGCTGTTCCAAGCCCTCCATGCTAACCCCCTAGTTTTTCCAGAAGCTTTTTGGCTTCCGGGGTGGAAAGCAGCTGCTGCACAGATTTTTGAAGCTCCCCATAGTCCCCGGCGTTGGCCTTAGCGATGGCGCTGTTCAGGTTTGCGCCCTGCTGGCTGCGGATCAAGTCCATAATTTGCTGGCCCTCTGGGGTGGAAGCAAGGCGCGCGGCCTGTTCCATAGAATATTTGTCAGATTTTTGATTCATCTCATTGCCTCCAGTCCAATTCCTTGCTATAATGCTACTATATGCAGCTGGGGAGGCTTTGGTGAACTATGAAAATTTTAGTGCTTTCGGATTCCCATTCCGGCTTAAGCTTTATGCGCCGGTGTGTGGATACCCTTTGGCCGGATTATATCATTCATTTGGGGGACTATATGGATGATGGGGCAGCTATTGCGGAAGAATACCCCTATATCCGAGTTTATCAAGTGCCCGGTAATTGCGACCGTTTCCGCTGCCTGCAGCCCCAGCCGGAAATTCTAAAGCCTATTATTGGCGGCGTTTCCTTTTATATGACCCACGGGCATTTGTACAATGTGAAATTTACCTATAGCCGCCTGATTGCAGCCGCTCGGGAAGCCGGCGCGGCCTGCGCCCTCTTTGGCCATACCCACGAAGCCTGCTGCGAGCTTTTGGAAGACGGCCTATGGCTTATGAATCCCGGCGCTTGCGGCTCTTGGGGCGGCAGCTGCGGCCTGATAGAGATAGAAGACGGAAAAATAAACGCCTGCCGGATCTTGCGGCAGGCTGAGCTGGAGGTTTTTAAATGATACTTACAGTGGATATCGGCAATTCCAATATTGTTCTTGGCGGCGTAGAGGGGGATAAGATCGCCTTTGAAGCCCGGCTGCGTACCGAGGCCACCAAAACCTCCGACGAATACGCGGTAGACCTGAAAAGCCTGCTGGATATCTACGGCATCGCCGTTTCCAGCATTGAGGGCGCTATTATCGGCTCGGTTGTGCCCCAGGTGCTTAACTCTATGCAGACAGCCATCAAAAAGCTTACCGGCCATGGGGCGCTGGTAGTAGGCCCGGGCATTAAGACCGGGTTGAACATCGCCATTGAAAACCCCAACCAGACCGGCGCGGATCTTGTGATCGGCGCGGTAGCGGCCTTGCGGGAGCATAAAGCGCCTATGATCGTCATTGACATGGGCACGGCCACTACTATGGTAGTTTTGGACGAAAAAGGTACATTTATCGGCGGCGCCATCAGCCCCGGCGTTAAGATATCCCTGGATGCCCTTACGGAAGGCACGGCCTTGCTGCCGGGCCTCCAGCTGGATAAGCCCAAGCGGGCCATCGGCAGAAACACAGCCGACTGTATGCGCAGCGGCATTATGCTGGGCTCTGCCGCCATGATCGACGGCATGGTGCAGCGCATGGAGGCAGAGCTGGGCTACAAGTGCAAGGTGATCGCCACCGGCGGCATCGCCAAGTTCATTGTACCCCTGTGCAATACCCCCATCCACTACGACAAGGACCTTTTGGTCAAGGGCCTTGCGGCCCTCTACCGGGAAAACAGAAAATCAGCCAAGGGCTAAGGCAAACAGCAAAACGGTTGCCACAGCAGCGCAGATGGCAAAGCCCAGAACAAAGTCTACGGCTTGCTCAATAAATTTCTTCTTCTGGGCGGCGTTGGGGAAGGGCTTGGCTTTGGCGGGGCGGCGGGCATAGTATTTGGGATTCATTGCAACAGCAGCTTTCATTGGGGGGGCCTCCTTTGTTTTATCTGGGGATAGCTTACCGCTGAGATGGTACAATAAAACGGACTAATTATATCCTGCTTGCAAAACCGGCAGTAATGTGGTATACTATAGCATATTCCTTTGGCCCGGAGGTGGCATTATGAGCGAATCCAAAAATTCCCAAGATTTCTGGCAGAAGTTTCGCGCTTTCTGCCTCAAGGTAAAAGAAATTGCCTGCAAGGTTGGCAATTGCGTTGGCCATGCTTTTAAAATCGTTTATGGCTACTGCTTCCGCCTGCGCAAGATCATTTTGGCTGTGCCGGTGATCGGCGTGGCCGTGTGGCTTGCCAGCTATTGCCGCCAGCGCATGCCGGATATTGTAGGCATCGGCCTGAAAAGCACCGGCGATTATGCCTTTACCATCAGCCGGGATGCGGCCGTGCTTGGCCCGCTGGCCATTACCTTCTTCTGCTTGATCATGATGTTCTGCTCCCGCAGAACGCTGTACCCCTGGCTCATCAGCGTATTTACCCTGATTTTGCCTATTTTCATCATGGCTACCAATATGGTGCTTTTGCCTTTCTAAAACTGAAAGGGGTGTCTCAAAACGGACGAGACACCCCCAAAAAAGAATCATTATTCAGATTTTACCGTAGGGGGCGGCCTGTGTGCCGCCCCTATTGGTGTTTTATGGGCATTTTATCGGAATGGCACATAGGCCATTCCCTACATTATGCATTTT
>JAFSBW010000062.1 GCA_017437095.1 Oscillospiraceae bacterium | reverse complement strand
TTGCTTCGCAAGGCATTTTGACTTACTGCGCAAACCGCCCTCTACCGTACCACCTGTACGCCGACGAGTGCGGTTTGCTTGTCTTTGTGGCTTTCTCGACCTCTGACAGTCTGTCGAAAAATACTTTTTCGACAGACTGAACGGGGCTGCCTTGCAGCCCCGCTATTTATTTCAGATCATCCCAACGGGATACCGTAGCCGCCCCGGGCGATTTCACCCGGCGAAGCCGGATCTCACACGCAAAGCGTATTTCACTTGCCGAAGGGCAAATTTCACCGTAAACGCAAAGCGCTTACTTATTGCTGGGGCCGGAGCGCAGGGTAACATCGTGGTAGCCGCCCTCTACGATGGAAACGGAGGATACCAGGGTCAGCTTTGCTTCGCGCTGCAGGTCGGGAATGGTGATCACGCCGCAGTTGCACATGGTGCTCTTTACCTTGTAAAGGCTGGCTTCCACATTGTCGTGCAGAGCGCCGGCGTAGGTAACATAGCTGTCAACGCCTTCTTCAAAGGTGAGCTTGCTGGCGCCGCCCAGGTCGTAGCGCTGCCAGTTGCGGGCGCGGTTGGAGCCTTCGCCCCAGTATTCCTTCATGTAAGAGCCGTTTACCAGCACCTTGGGGGTGGGGCTTTCGTCGAAACGAGCGAAATAGCGGCCAAGCATCATAAAGTCAGCGCCCATGGCCAGAGCCAGGGTCATGTGGTAATCGTGAACAATGCCGCCGTCGGAGCAGATGGGCACATAGATGCCGGTTTCCTTAAAGTATTCGTCCCGGGCTGCGGCTACCTCGATGATAGCGGTAGCCTGGCCGCGGCCAATGCCCTTGGTCTCACGGGTGATGCAGATAGAGCCGCCGCCGATGCCTACCTTAACAAAGTCCGCGCCGGCTCTGGCCAGGAACAGGAAGCCCTCCCGGTCTACTACGTTACCGGCGCCGATCTTCACGCTGTCGCCGTAGCGCTCACGCACCCAGGCGATGGTGCGCTCCTGCCAAACGGTGTAGCCCTCGGAGGAGTCGATACACAGCACGTCCGCGCCGGCTTCCAGCAGGGCGGGGATACGGGTGGCGTAGTCACGGGTGTTGATGCCGGCGCCTACCAGATAGCGCTTGTGGCTGTCCAGCAGCTCCAGGGGATTTTCCTTGTGGGAAGCGTAGTCCTTGCGGAATACGAAGCACACCAGGTGCTGATCCTTGTCGATAATGGGCAGGGCGTTGAGCTTGTGATCCCAGATAATGTCGTTGGCTTCCTTCAGGGAGGTTTCCGCGGGAGCGGTAACCAGCTTGGCAAAGGGGGTCATAAAGGTAGCAACCTTTTCGCTGGGGTCCATACGGGATACCCGGTAATCCCGGCTGGTAACGATGCCCAGCAGCTTGCCGGTAGCGGTGCCGTCCTCGGTAACGGCAACGGTAGAGAAGCCGTTTTGCTGCTTCAGCGCCAGCACATCGGCCAGGGTGTTTTCAGGGGTCAGGTTGGAAGCGGAAACTACGAAGCCGGCCTTGTGGCTCTTTACCTTGGCTACCATAGCTGCCTGGCTCTCGATAGACTGGGAGCCGTAGATAAAGCTCAGGCCGCCTTCCTTTGCCAGAGCGATGGCCAGAGTATCGTTGGAAACGCTCTGCATAATGGCAGAGGTCATGGGAACATTCAGGGAAATGGCGGGCTCTTCAACACCCTTGCGGTACTTGGTAAGGGGGGTGCGCAGAGATACGCGGTCGGGGATGCATTCCTCGGAAGTATAACCGGGGATGAGCAGGTATTCGCTGAAAGTGTGGCTGGGCTCCGGGTAGATGTAGGCCATTGGAAATTACCTCCTGAATGATATAATTTTTTATGTATTTCGCAGATTATACTGCTTTACGCACCAGATTGTCAAGGGGTTTTTATTGCAAAATCTACAAAATTTTACACATCCCCAATTTACCCAATATTATACCACAGCCCATTTTGGAGGTCAAGTAGAATGGGGCGCAAATTTTACCGGGGTAAGTTGTAAGAAGTGATAAAAGCGCATAATGCCCTTGCTTTCCCGGGGTAAATATGGTATAAATATATGTTGGAAAGTATCGATTTTTCACCCCAAAGGAGTATATATAAATGTCTGTGCAAGAAAAGATTCGTAACATTGCCATCATCGCCCATGTAGACCACGGCAAGACCACATTGGTGGACGAAATGCTGAAGCAGGGCGGCATCTACCGGGAAAACCAGGTGACTCAGGACCGGGTCATGGACTCCGGCGACCTGGAGCGGGAGCGTGGCATTACCATTCTGGCCAAGAACACCTCTGTGCGCTATAAGGATATGAAGATCAACATTGTGGATACCCCGGGCCACGCCGACTTTGGCGGCGAGGTAGAGCGCATCCTGAAGATGGTCAACGGCGTTATTCTGCTGGTAGACGCCGCCGAAGGCCCCATGCCCCAAACCCGTTTTGTGCTGCAAAAGGCCCTGGAGCTGGGCCACAAGGTGATCGTAGCCGTTAACAAGATCGACAAGCCCGATGCCCGCATCCATGAGGTGATGGACGAAGTTCTGGAGCTGCTGCTGGAGCTGAACGCCACCGATGAGCAGTTCAATTCTCCCACCGTTTTCTGCTCCGGCCGCCAGGGTACTGCTTCCTACAGCCCCGACGAAGCCGGCACGGATCTTAAGCCCCTGTTTGAAACCATTGTAAACTATATCGACGCCCCCACCGGCGACGAAAACGGCCCCCTGCAGCTGCTGGTGTCTTCCATCGATTATAACGACTATGTGGGCCGCATTGCGGTAGGCCGCATCGAGCGGGGCACCATCAAAGTAAACCAGGAAGTTACCATCTGCGATTATCACGACCCTGAGCTGAAGAAAAAGGGCAAGGTGGTAGCCCTCTACGCCTTTGACGGCCTGGGCAAGGCCCCCATCCAGGAGGCCTCCGCCGGCGAGATCGTAGCCCTTTCCGGCATGGCGGATATTACCATCGGCCGCACCCTTTGCGCCAGCGATGCGGTAGAGCCTCTGCCCTTTGTAAAGATCAGCGAGCCTACCATTGAAATGACCTTCTCTGTAAACGATTCTCCCTTTGCCGGCCGGGAGGGCAAGTTCGTTACCTCCCGCAACCTGCGCGACCGCCTGGAGCGGGAGCTGCTGAAGGATGTTTCCCTGCGGGTCACCGAGGCCAGCACCGACAGCTTCAATGTAGCCGGCCGCGGCGAAATGCACATCTCCATCCTGATGGAGACCATGCGCCGGGAGGGCTTTGAGTTTGCCGTGTCTACCCCCCGTGTGCTTACCAAGACCATCGACGGCAAGCTCTGCGAGCCCATCGAGCGGATGGTGGCGGATGTGCCGGAGGAGTGCATGGGCTCTGTGATCGAAAAGATCGGCCGCCGCAAGGGTGACCTTTTGGGCATGACCCCCATGGGCAACCGCTACCGGCTGGAGTTCCTCGTTCCCTCCCGGGGCTTGTTCGGCTACCGCAACGAGTTCCTTACCGATACCCGGGGCGAGGGCATTATGTCAAGCGTTCTGGATAGCTACGCCCCCATGAAGGGCGAGATTGAGCGCCGCCTGGTGGGCAGCCTGGTATCCTTTGAGACCGGCGAAGCCTGCGCCTACGGCCTGTTTAACGCCCAGGAGCGGGGCGCGCTGTTCATCGGCCCCGGCACACCGGTGTACGCCGGTATGGTTGTGGGCATTTGCAGCCGCAACGAAGATATGAATGTAAACGTGTGCAAAAAGAAGCAGCTTACCAATATGCGTGCCTCCGGCTCTGACGAGGCTCTGCGCCTGGTCACCCCCCGGCGCTATTCTTTGGAGCAGTGCCTGGAGTTCCTGGCGGATGACGAGCTGCTGGAATGCACCCCCAAGAGCCTGCGCATCCGCAAGCGGGAGCTGGATCATGGCCTGCGTATGCGCGCCGTGATGAAAAAGCGCGCCCAGGAGCAGGACTGATTTTGAGGTAACCTTATGAGCAAGACCTTTCTTACTGTTTTGGCCAGCTTCTTGGCGGTGATCCTGGCGGTAATGCTGGGCGTTACCATCTACCTGAGCGCCACCGAAGCCCACCCCCCGGCTACCACCCCCGCGCCTACTACCACTGCTCAGCCTGCCACTACCCCTGAGCCTGCTACCACCCCCGAGCCTACTACCACCCCTGAGCCTCAGCCTACCCATT
>JAFSBW010000061.1 GCA_017437095.1 Oscillospiraceae bacterium | reverse complement strand
GCCCCCCAGGGTGCGGGGGCGCACCCCCGCGTGGGCGCGTCAGCGCCCAGGGCCGGGGGGCCGAGGGGCCCCGGCCCCAGGGGGGACCCGCGAAGCGGGGGGGCGAAGCCCCTTTTCGTCCCGATCTTCGGGGCGGTCCTATACTTGATATTTGGACAATATTCCGTCAAGGAATTGTCCGATGAATGACCAGGAACGTTATTTTGCAAAATTCATTGAGTATCCTGATGGAAGCTATGACATTATAGCGAGCAACAGAAAGGTATTCGGCCCAAAATCAAAAAAGGCGAAGAATGAGCCTTTTTTGGATGAAAATATTACCACTTTTGAACAAAAATCGCTGTTTGATGAAGAAAAGCCCCAGGAGAAGAAAGAGCGGAAAAAGAAGTGCCAAGATCTTGAGCGGGCAAAATCACGGGCCCGGGCCAATGTGCGGCGGCTTGCCCTCTGTAATGATTTTCGGTGGTTTGTAACACTGACCATCGACCCGAAGAAGATAGACAGCTTCGATGCCGCCGCAGTGGTACGCAGGATGAATCAATGGCTGAGCAACCATGTGCGCCGGAACGGACTGAAATATGTACTTGTGCCGGAACGGCACAAATCCGGGCGAATCCATTTTCACGGGTTTTTTAACGATGTGATGGAAATAAAAGAGTCCAATAAAACGGACAGTTCAGGCCATCCGATCTATAATTTGCCGGAATGGGATTATGGATTTACCACCGCTATTGAGCTATACGGCGATTATCATGCGGCTGTGGGCTATACCTGTAAGTATATCGGAAAAGATGCCGAAAAGATAGGGGGTAGATGGTATTATTCCGGTGGAAATCTTCAAAAACCTGTGGAAAAGTTTGTGGATATTTCCCTGGCTGAACTGATGGAGATGCAGGACGAAGAATTTACCGCCCAATATGGGCAGGGATGGCAAAAGGCAACACCCGGCGGGATTTTCGCTGGGATAAATGGACTTCGATAGGAGGAAAAACAATGAATATGTTCGAAGAATTGATGCGCAGAGGGTATTCCACCAAGGTTAGCGGCACATGGTATTTGAAAACCGCCGCCGAAATGACCAGGGACGCGGGCCGCCCGCTGATGTTGACAAAGGAGGTGTACCCGGCAATTGCCCGGCTCATGAAAACCACTCCCACCGCGGTAGAGCGGAGTATGCGGACCAGCATTGGCAAGGCGGAGCCGGGCCGGACGAATACGGAGGTAGTGCGGGAGCTCGCCTTGGGGATGATTCATCATGAGGACTGAATATATGCTCAATAGGGAGGTGGAGCAGGTGCTCCACCTCTTGACCCCGGAAAATCGACTGGTTATGCGGACGTGCTTGCATACCGGGCTTAGAATCTCGGATGTGCTTCAGTTGCGCCCGCAACAGTTGAAGTCCCATTTCTGGGTAACTGAGCAAAAGACAGGGAAGCGGCGGCAAGTCGGTTTACCTGAGCCCCTGCTGTCTGATCTCAAGCAGAATGCGGGGCGGTTCTGGGTGTTCCCTGGGAAGGAACCGGGGAATCACAGATGCCGACAGACAGTTTGGAAGGACGTGAAGCGGGCCGCCCGGGCTATGCGGCTTACACAGAACGTGGGGCCACACAGCGCTCGCAAGGTATTTGCCGTGGAGCTGATGCACAAGTATGGGGACATAGACCGGGTTCGCCGGGCGCTGAACCATGACAGCGAAACGGTGACGCTAATCTATGCTATGGCAGATCATCAGCTCGAAGCGAAGAACGCCCGCCGCCGGGCCAAGCCCGGTCGGAGAAAAGCTTGACAAAGCTGGGCGGGTGTGATACTCTGGATTTGCGACAATTCACGAGGAAAGGAAACGTAGCCAAACGAAACAAAACCATTATTTTGTTGCGAGGGAGCACGGTCCCGAAGCCGCCGCAGGGGGCGAGGGGACAGCGCAACAGTTCACTTGGGCCACACACTGGCCCGATTCTTTTGGGCCAAGTGAACGCAACAAAATGACAGAGGTTTTGTTGCGTTAGGCGGACGGAAGCGCCGGGGGAGGACGCCCGGCGGCTACACAAAGCGTGGAGTCGCAGGGGTCCCGGACGCAAGAAAAGCCCAGGGGAAACCCCTGGGCTTTTTGCTATCACTCGGACTCTGGGGAGCTCGCGTCGCACTCCCGTGTAGCACTGTCAGTATATCGCACTATAGGACACTGAGCAAGGAAATTCGCGCGACATAAATCGACGCTACTCCAAATCTGGCCGCCCGGCATCGGACCAGGCAATGAGGAAGCAAGCCAGATAAGCTGCCTTCCCCGCGCTGATTGGGCGGTACTCCTCCCGGGAGAACTCCTCCAGGAGTACGCGCTTCGCGTAGGCAAGGCCCCCGGGGCCGGAAAGCTCCTCACGGGCCAGTTTTACCCCATCTTCGATGCTTTTGATGAAGTTTAGCTGTCTTTGTGTCACGGTTTTCACCTCCTTTGGGCCGCCGACGCGGCGCGAAGCTCCACCGGGTCAAGGCCGCCGCAAGGCGCTTGTCTTGGCCTTGACGCGGTGGGTACAATGGGAGTCCGGCGGGCTGAAAGGGGCGCTCTTGCAACCCGGGTGGGACACTGGTTTACAATTTCAGCACTGTCAACCGGACCCGCGAAGCGGCCCCACGCCGCGGCTATACGCCGGGGCGATCGCAGAACAGACCTGCGAAAAAGCCCCCGCAGAGCGCAGGGCCGCAGGCGGCCCGAGCACAACGCGCCCCGGGGCCGGAGGCCAGACCAAGCGGCCCGCAGGGCCGCGCAGGCCCCGGGGCGGGAGGGAGCCGCCCCCGAAGCCGCGAAGCGGGCGGGCCCGGGG
>JAFSBW010000060.1 GCA_017437095.1 Oscillospiraceae bacterium | reverse complement strand
TGACGGCCTGCTTGTAAAGCTGTTTGACTATGGGAAAGGCAGTGGTGCAGCATTCCTGTTTGCTGTACTGTGGTTGGCAGGTATCGGTGTTTGCCTGATATTCCGGGCAGATAAGCATATCTGGAAGCTGGAAAAGAAATAATCCTAAAACAAAAATAAGCGATACCTGGTTAACAAAACCAAGTATCGCTTATCTTTTGCTGTTGCACCCTGTTTGGCAGCTACCCTATGTCGGTAATTTTCATACTGTCTTATTGGAAGCTACCCTTAGCCGTCCTTTTTTAATTGACAGTTGACAATGGACAATTGACAATTACGAATTACGAATTACAAATTATAAATTGGCGGGCGATTCGCGAACCGCCCCTACGGATGTACCGATTTGGGGGGCGTAGGGGCGAGCAGCGCTCGTCCGAATGGCTGCCGACCGGAAACGCACCCTCAGCGGGCGGCAGGTTGCCGCCCCTGCGGCGTTGAAAGAGGTGTACCGAGGAAAAAGGGGTTTGAAAACCGGCGGTTTTGGGCAAAACAGAAAAAAATGGAGAAATTTTACGGAAATATTTGCTTTTTTGGATACTCTGTGCTATACTATTCAGGCCAAATTAGCAAAACAGGGCAGAAACTGCTGCCCTTGATAAATGAAAGGGGTTTTTACTATGGCGCATAAGTATGTTTACCTTTTTACCGAAGGTAACGGTAAGATGCGTGAGCTTCTGGGCGGCAAGGGCGCTAACCTTGCTGAGATGACCAATATCGGTCTGCCTGTTCCCCAGGGCTTTACTATCACTACCGAGGCTTGCACCAAATACTATGACGACGGCCGCCGGATCAACGAGGATATCCAGGCTGAGATCATGGAATATGTTACCAAGCTGGAAGAAATTACCGGCAAGAAGTTTGGCGATAAGGAGAATCCTCTGCTGGTCTCCGTTCGCTCCGGCGCCCGCGCCTCTATGCCCGGCATGATGGATACCATCCTGAACCTGGGCCTGAACGAGGATGTTGTTGGGGTCCTGGCTGCTAAGTCCGGCAATCCCCGCTGGGCTTGGGACTGCTACCGCCGCTTTATCCAGATGTACTCCGATGTAGTTATGGAGGTCGGCAAGAAGTACTTCGAGGCTCTTATCGACAAGATGAAGGAAGAAAAGGGCGTTAAGCTGGATGTAGAGCTTACCGCTGAGGATCTGCAGGAGCTGGCCGGCCAGTTTAAGGCTGAGTACAAGGCCAAGCTGGGCGTAGACTTCCCCACCGATCCCAAGGAGCAGCTCATGGGCGCTATCAAGGCCGTTTTCCGCTCCTGGGACAATCCCCGTGCTAACATCTACCGCCGTGAGAACGACATTCCCTACTCCTGGGGTACTGCCGTTAACGTGCAGTCCATGGCCTTCGGCAACATGGGCGACGACTGCGGCACCGGTGTTGCCTTTACCCGCAACCCCGCTACCGGCGAGAAGAAGCTCTTCGGCGAATTCCTGACCAATGCTCAGGGCGAAGACGTGGTTGCCGGCGTGCGTACTCCCATGCCCATCAGCGAGATGGCTGAAAAGTTCCCCGAGGCCTTTGCCCAGTTCGAGAAGGTCTGCGCCATCCTGGAGGATCACTACCGGGATATGCAGGATATGGAGTTCACCGTAGAAGCCGGCAAGCTCTACATGCTCCAGACCCGTAACGGCAAGCGCACCGCTCCCGCCGCTCTGAAGATCGCTTGCGACCTGGTGGACGAGGGCATGATCGACGAGATGAAGGCCGTGGCTATGATCGAGCCCCGTACCCTGGATACTCTGCTGCATCCCCAGTTCGATGCCAAGGCATTGAAGGAAGCCCAGCCTGTGGGCAAGGCCCTGGGCGCTTCCCCCGGAGCTGCCTGCGGCAAGATCGTATTTACCGCGGAAGAAGCCAAGGCTTGGAACGAGCGCGGCGAGAAGGTAGTTCTGGTTCGTCTGGAGACCTCTCCTGAGGACATTGAAGGCATGATGGCCGCTCAGGGCATCCTCACCGTTCGCGGCGGTATGACCTCTCACGCCGCCGTTGTTGCCCGCGGCATGGGTACCTGCTGCGTTTCCGGCTGCGGCGAGATCGCCATGGACGAGGAAAACAAGCGCTTTACCCTGGCCGGCAAGACCTATCACGAAGGCGATTGGCTGAGCCTGGACGGCTCCACCGGCAACATTTACGATGGCCAGATCCCCACTGTGGAAGCTACCATCGCCGGTGAGTTCGGCCGCATTATGGCCTGGGCTGACCAGTACCGCCGCCTGAAGGTGCGCACCAATGCGGACTCTCCCCGTGATGCCATCAAGGCTCGTCAGCTGGGCGCAGAGGGCATCGGCCTGTGCCGTACGGAGCATATGTTCTTCGAGGAAGGCCGCATCGGCGCGTTCCGTGAGATGATCTGCTCCGACACCGTTGAAGAACGGGAAGCCGCTCTGGCTAAGATCATGCCCATGCAGCGCTCCGACTTTGAGGGCCTGTACGAGGCTATGGAAGGCCAGAGAGTATGTATCCGCTTCCTGGATCCCCCCCTGCACGAGTTCGTTCCCACCACCGAGGAAGACATCGCCGCTCTGGCTGCTGCCCAGGGCAAGAGCGTACAGCGCATCAAGGAGATCATCGCCTCCCTGCATGAGTTCAACCCCATGATGGGCCACCGTGGCTGCCGTCTGGCAGTTACCTACCCCGAGATTGCCGCTATGCAGACCAAGGCCGTGATCCAGGCTGCCATCAACACCAAGAAGAACCATCCCGATTGGGATATGGTTCCCGAGATCATGATCCCCCTGGTTGGCGATGTGAAGGAGCTGAAGTTCGTTAAGGATGTGGTAGTTAAGACCGCTGACGCTGAGATCGCCGCCTCCGGCATCGAGCTGAAGTATGAGGTCGGCACCATGATCGAGATCCCCCGCGCCTGCCTGACCGCTGAGGAGATCGCCAAGGAAGCTGAGTTCTTCTGCTTCGGCACCAACGACCTGACCCAGATGACCTTCGGCTTCAGCCGTG
>JAFSBW010000059.1 GCA_017437095.1 Oscillospiraceae bacterium | reverse complement strand
GGGCGGCCTGTGTGCCGCCCCTATTGGTGTTTTATGGGCATTTTATCGGAATGGCACATAGGCCATTCCCTACATTATGCATTTTGAGACAGCCCCTTTTTTACAGTTCCTTGAGCTTGTCGACGCATTCCTGACAGATAAGCTTTTCTTTAAACTCCACCAGGCGGAAGTTGGCATTGCAGAAAACGCATCTTCTTTCACTCTTGCGAAGAACAACCCTGTCCTCTTCCATAAAAACCTCGATTTGATCATGTTCGGAAATGTCTAAAGTGCGGCGAAGCTCCATAGGCAGCGTGATCCGGCCAAGGCCGTCAATTTTGCGAAGGATGCCTGTAGCTTTCATGTTTTCATCTCCTATTAACCGATTTTTAACAATTATATGACAATATGTACCATTTGTCAAGTAAAAAATATAATCCGTTCTTTTTCTTTCCAAATCATCCCACAGCCTTCTCCGGAATAAGGTTTGCTTAGGAGGGATGGGTATGGTAATGAGTTGGGTGTTCGCCGGGATGATGCTGCTGTCGCTTTTGGCCGCGATCCTCACCGGCAACGGCGCGGCTCTGTCTGCCGCCGTAGGGGACGGGGCGCAAAAAGGCATCACCCTGGCGCTCTCTCTGGCAGGGTCGCTTTGCTTGTGGACAGGGCTTGGCAAGCTAATGGAGCTTTGCGGCATCAGCGCCATGCTGGGAAAGCTGCTGCAGCCCTTGCTGGGTAGGCTCTTTCCCGCAAGCAAGACCAACGAGGCTCTGCGCGGCTGCCTGAGCGGCAATATCTGCGCCAATATGCTGGGGCTGGGCAACGCCGCCACCCCTATGGGGATCGCCGCCGCAAAGCATTTGGCCCGGGGCGACACCGCCAACGACGAGCTTTGCCGCCTGGTTGTACTCAACACAGCTTCCATACAGCTTATTCCCGCTACCGTAGCGGCTGTTCGCGCAGCCAACGGCTGCCGGACCCCCTTTGACATCCTGCCCGCAGTATGGATAACCAGCTTCTTATCGGCAGGAATGGGGCTTGCTATGGCCTGGCTTCTGGGGAGGCTCTGGAAAAATGCTTGATTATCTTGTACCTGGGCTGATGGTGCTTTGCTGCGCTCTGGCTTTGGGAAAGCGGCGCGATGGCTACGCCGCTTTGCTGGAGGGGGGAAAGGAAGGGCTGAAGACCCTGGCCGCCATTACGCCCGCGCTGGTGATGCTGCTTACCTGCCTTACCATGCTGCGCGCCAGCGGCGCTATGGAGCTTTTAAGCAGAGCCCTCTCCCCTGCCCTGAAGCTCTTTGGGATCCCCGGGGAAACCGCCATGCTGGTGCTGATACGGCCTATCAGCGGAAGCGCCGCCCTGGCCATTGGCGCAGAACTGATGGCTGCCCACGGGCCGGATTCTCTTGTTGGGCGCACAGCCGCGATCATGCTGGGCTCTACGGAAACCACCTTTTATACCCTAAGCGTCTATTTTTCCGCCGCCGGGATTCAAAAGACCCGCTATGCCCTTCCGGCTGCTTTATTTGCAGACCTGGTAGGCTTTACAGCGGCCTCCTGGAGCGCCCGTGTGTTGCTTTAAATATTCCCTCATAGTATAAAACGATATTTCCCGCCGTTTTGCAACATACTTTTTGAAAAAAATATAAAAAATATCGGCTGACGGATGTGTCAGCCGATAGAAAGCATTATTTTGCGTAGAGCAGACCGACGATCCAATTGCGCAGGCTGCAGGGCATGATCTTGCATAGCACGCTTAAGGCTTTATAGCCTAAGCCAACGGTATACACAGGCTTCACTCTTTTTTTCAGGGTGATCTTTCCGATATAGCGGCCTGCGGTATGGGGATCCATGCCGTTTTCCTCGTCACGCTCCATAGTGGCAACGCTGCGGGATATCCTGCCGCCATAGATATCGTCACCCAGCTGCTCCTTCCTTCGGGCCGCGGTAAAGCCGGTGCGGATGTCACCGGGCTGCAGCGCGGTAACGGAAATGCCAAAGGGCTTGACCTCATTGGCCAAGGCGCAGGTATAGGATTCAATGGCCGCCTTAGAGGCAGAGTAGTAGGCCTGAAAGGGAATATGGGCCACGGCTGCCACGGAGCTGATGTTTACGATCCTGCCTCCGCCGTTTTGCCGCATGACCGGCAGCACGGCTTTGTTCACATTGACCATGCCAAAGAAGTTTACATCAAACTGGGCCTTGGCATCCTCCAGGCGGGTAAACTCCACCGCGCCGGAAATGCCGAAGCCCGCGCAGTTTACCACCGCGTCGATCCGCTTTTCCGCCTCCAGCACCTTGGCCACCCCGGCCTTTACTGCCGCTTCGCTGGCCACATCCACACCGATATGCCTGATCTGCTCATGGGAAAAATCTCTGCGGCTGAAATCATACACCCTGCAGCCGGCCTGGGCCAGCGCCAGGGCGGTACACAGCCCAATGCCGGAGCTGCCGCCGGTAACGATCACTACCTTAGCTCCCATCGTTCATCACCGCCGCAAGGATATCCGCGGCTTCATCCAGCAGCGGATAGGTATGGGTAGCCATCAGGCTGGTGCGGATCAGGCACTCATTGGGCGCGCAGGCCGGGGGCAAAACGGGGTTTGCGTATACGCCGGCTTCATAGGCTTTGCGGGTCTTTTCCAGGGTATTGAAGGCCTCATAGGTATAGATAGGCACAACCGGGGTTTGGGACTCAAGGATGGGAACACCGCGCTGCTTCAATGCGCTGCGGAAATAGGCGCTGTTATCGGAAAGCTTTTGCACGATCTGCGGGTTCGCCTTCATATACCGCAGCGCCGCCAAGGCCACCGCGCAGGAAGACGGCGGGATGGACGCGGAAAAAATAAAGGGACGGGATGCATGCTTGACATAGTCAACCACCTCGGCGCTGGCCGCCATATAGCCGCCCAGAGAAGCCAGGGATTTGCTGAAGGTGCCCATATAAATATCCACCTGATCCTCCAGTCCGAAATAGCTGGCCGTACCTCTGCCTCCCTCGCCGATAACGCCAAGGCCGTGGGCATCGTCCACCATTACCCGGGCGCCGTATTTCTTTGCCAGGGCGCAGATCTCAGGAAGCTTGACAATATCGCCGCCCATAGAAAACACGCCGTCGGTAACGATCAGGCAGCCCTTATTTTCCGGCACCTGCTGGAGCTTGCGCTCCAGATCCTCCATGTCCGCGTGGCGAAAACGCAGCATCTTGCCAAAGCTCAAGCGGCAGGCATCGTAAATAGATGCATGGTTTTCCCTATCCAGGATCACATAGTCGCCCATGCCTACAAGGGCGCTGATAATGCCAAGGTTGGACTGAAAGCCTGTGGAAAAGGTAACCACCCCATCCTTACGCAAAAACTCTGCCAGTTCCTGCTCCAGCTCCAGGTGCATTTCCAGCGTTCCGTTGAGAAAACGGGAGCCTGAGCAGCCGGTGCCGTACTGCTCCAGGGCACGGATGCCGGCTTCTACGATCTCCGGCTGGGTGGTCAGGCCCAGGTAGTTATTGGAACCGAGCATAATGCGCCGTTTGCCCTCCATGATGACCTCAACATCCTGGCGGCTCTGCAAGGCATGGAAATAGGGATACACTCCCCGCTCGCGCACCTCGTGAACGAGCCCCCGCTTTCTGCATTTTTCAAAAATATCCATATTTCTTTTCCTCTCTTCCGGTAATAAAGCATGACCTATCGCATAGCCGACTTCGCACAGCATTTCCCGGAAGCTGGGAAAAAGCACACAAAGCCATTTGAAATCAGTATAAATAATTATGCAATTGTTTGCAAGCAATTTTTCCGCATTTCCACTATGAGTATAGATATTTTAGGAACTTTTACAAAATTCAAATAAATATAGCAGTATATTTATACAATTTTCGCATATGCAAACCGGATGCGCCGGAGCTGCTGCGCGGCCGCGGACGCAAAAAGGGGGTGCCTCAAAACGGACGAGACACCCCCAAAAAAGAATCATTATTCAGATTTTACCGTAGGGGGCGGCCTGTGTGCCGCCCCTATTGGTGTTTTATGGGCATTTTATCGGAATGGCACATAGGCCATTCCCTACATTATGCATTTT
>JAFSBW010000058.1 GCA_017437095.1 Oscillospiraceae bacterium | reverse complement strand
CCCAGGGTGGCCTCTCTTGCCCCTACGGGGCAATTCACCTCCTGGCCGCCCCTACGGTTATGGCGGCAGATATTCGTTGACCGTAGGGGACGGGTTTCCCGTCCCGGGGGAGTAGGGGGATTTAGCCGCAGCTGTTCGGCGGCAGCAAGCGGGGAATGAGGCCCAGCGGAAGATTGCCGGGGGTTATGCGGTAATGAAATACAGATGATTATAGGCGATGTTTCCGGCGATCAAATCGTTTACAAAGGCGCTGAGGCAGCAGCGTTCATGTACAAGCTCGCTTACGGTAGACTCCAAACGGATGACTACGCCGATCTCCCCAGTGGGGGATTGCCCGATATAGAAGGCTAATAGCTGCCGAATGCCCTCAGCCCATTGGGGCCGGACTTTCACCAAGGATATTTCCTCTGCGTTAAAGTCAAAAAACGGGTTTTCCAGGAATGTATCCCAGCCCTTGGGATGAATACAGTACCACCAGCCCCGAAGGCTGTGGGCCACAGGGAAATCATTCTGCCAATATACGGGCCGCAGCTTTGCCCGGTTGCGGCTCATGGGCGTTATGTCATAGTTATTGTCATCCGGCGGGAGCTTTTTGCGGGCTTGCCCGATGCAAATAATATTCAGGTCTGCAAGAATGGCCATGGCTCTGCGTTTCCTCCTGTGGATTCATGATCCCAACCGGATCTCATGCAGCAACACACCAACGGGGCGGCGGCTCTTATATTCAAATGTGGTCGCGTAAAGATGATCGCGCGAAATATGAAGCACGCTGTGCCTGCCAGGGTTACCCGGCAAGGGCAGAGTTTCCCGGATACATCTTTTTTCAAGATCTACGCAATACAACTGGGGCTGGGGCTTCTTCCCCAGAAAATAACACAAGCCGTCTTTTTCCGCGATCGCGGCTGTTCCGCCGGTAGGGATACTTAAAATAGGTTTGCCGGTATGCAGGTCCAGCAGATAGAAATATCCGCCTTGCCCCGCCGTTAGAAAATACAGAGAGTTTTGGTGCCGTGAAATTTCGGTATACAAATAGCCTTTGCCGGAAAAGCTCCAGATCTGCCGGCCTGCGGCATCGCAGGTATATCCCCATTCGCCCTTATGCCGGATGGTATATTCCCCAAAAGGATAAACGCCCTCTTCAAGATATTTTTCCGGCAGCTGCGTGCAGCGGTAGGCGCTGCGCTCTTTATCCGTATGGGAAGCGCTAAGCTGCATACTGCGCAAATCAAGCCCTACATATTCCGATAGAAACAAATGGCCGTTGATCACGCGCCAGCTGCGGGGCAGTTCTATTTTGCATTCCCGGGGAACGCAGTATAATTTTTCGCCTTTTGCTGAAAGCGGGGAGAATGCGCAGATAGAATGGGGTGCATCCAGATAAAGGAATTTAGTTTCTTCCGGCTGATCCCAAAACACTCCGTGGGCATAGGGTTCCCAGCAATCCGTAACGGGAATATTCCAACGATTGCGTAAAACCATCTTATGCCATTCCTTTTTGCTTTATTTTTCGCCGCTGCAGAAGCGGTTGAGAAGACCCGCAAACGCCGAATGACTGCGGCAGCGGACGAGCGACACCCCAGGGTGGCCTCTCTTGCCCCTACGGGGCAATTCACCTCCTGGCCGCCCCTACGGTTATGGCGGCAGATATTCGTTGACCGTAGGGGACGGGTTTCCCGTCCCGGGGGAGTAGGGGGATTTAGCCGCAGCTGT
>JAFSBW010000057.1 GCA_017437095.1 Oscillospiraceae bacterium | reverse complement strand
TTTTTCGACAGACTGTCAGAGGTCGAGAAAGCCACAAAGACAAGCAAACCGCACTCGTCGGCGTACAGGTGGTACGGTAGAGGGCGGTTTGCGCAGTAAGTCAAAATGCCTTGCGAAGCAAGCTTTTTCGCTTCATTTTAAACAAATGCTTTATTTTAAAATAGCTTCCATTCTAAAAATTGCCCCAAACTGCCAAAAATTGCATTTTGACGGTTTGGGGCTTTATCGACACTCTGTGCCCCCTCTGATGAGGGGGCTGAAATCCAGCGTTATTGCCTGATCATCTGCATACCCGGGGCATCCTGGGCAAGGCTCTTTACCCGGTAGAGCATCTGGGCAACCTGGGCGCGGGTCAAAGCCTGCTCGCCCGGCAGGGTAATGCCGTTTTCCGCCAGGCAGGCCAGGGCGATCTGCTCCGGGGGCAGGGTCTCCCCCTCGGCGTTCAGGGTAGCCCCGGCGCTTACCTTCAGCTCCAGCACCGATTGGGCCATCATAGCCGCTTCGCAGCCGGTAATATGCCCCTCAAAATAGCCGCTTTGGGAGATATCTACCCCCTCCAGCAGCCCGCTGCGCAGAGCCGCCGCCACATAGGGCCGCAGCCACCGGGGCGCGGTCTGCACCGCCTCCGGCTCGTAGCCCTCTTCCATAGGCAGCTGCAGCAGCTTCACCATCATAGCCAGGTATTCCCCCCGGGTCACCGGTTTTTCCGGCTGGAAGCAGCTTTCGCCGTTTACCGTTTCCCCGGCAAACAGCCCGGTGTTTTTCAGCCACTCCGCTTCAAACCGGCAATCGCTGCCCAGGGTATCGGAATACTCCTTGGCGGTGGGCTTTTTCAGCTCGATGGTAACCGTAGCCTCCCGGGATACATTGCCGGCGCTGTCGGTAGCGGTGTAAACAAAGCGGTCTGTGCCTACCTTGTTTTTATTGGGGGTGTACAGAAAGCTGCCGTCGCCTCGGATGATCACCTCGCCCCGCTTGGGCTGACGGATCACCGTGTAGGTCATCTCGTCCCCCTCCGGGTCGGAGGCCTTCAGCTTGCCCTCCCGGGGCAGGTTTTTGTAGGTTTCAAAGCTCTGATCCGTTACCGCCGGGGCTTTGTCCTGCTTGCCCCGGATGGAGATGGTCATGGTGGTTTCCGGGGCTACCCGGTCTTCATAAATGGGCAGATATTCTACCACCGCCTGGGCATCCTCCTGGGTGCGCAGGGGGTGGAAGGTCATCCGGTTTACCTGGTCGGCAGCCAGAATATCGCCGGGGCGCAGCACCCGGCTGCCCAGCATCACCGCCCCGGCATCGCCGTCAGGCAGGCCGGTGATGCAGATGCCGGTAAGGGCTTCATCCTCCTGGGCAAAGTCCTCAACGCCGAAGCAGTAAACCTCGTCGCATTCCACCTGGGCGGCAGATACCGGCAGCGCCAGGGAAACAAGGCAAAGCGCCGCCAGCGCAAAGGTAACAATTCTCTTTTTCAGCATATTCATTCCTCCTAAAAGTGATTGCAAAGGTAGTGTCTGCCAAGGATGGGGGAAATATGCAAGGCTTTTCAAATTTTTCCACCACATACCCCGTCCTCAACCCCATTCCATACCCGTAGGGGACGATGCCCACATCGTCCCGCAGCACCCCCCATAATTACAAATTACAAATTGCCCGTTCACGCCAGATGACCAAAAAAACCGTAGGGCGGGAGCTTGCCCCCGCCGCCATGGAATAAAGATTGTAGGGACCGGCGTCCTCGACGGTCCTTCCCCGCCGCACCCCCCATAATTACAAATTACAAATTGCCCGTTCACGCCAGATGGCCGAAAAACTGTAGGGCGGGGGCTTGCCCCCGCCGTTTCCGCACCCTCGATCATTGTATATTTACCGCCACCCCAGGCGCTTTCCCCCGTTCACCACCCCCTACAGCCGGAAAAACTCGGCAATTTGCAAAAATTTTACAAAATACAACCAGGGAAATATTGTTTTTACCCCCGGTTTCCAATATAATGAAATTAAACTTGTAATCCCTCAACCGTAGGGGCGAGCATCGCTCGTCCGAATATCTGCCGGCAAGGAACGCACCCTCGGCGGACGGCCACTGGCCGCCCCTACAGCCATGGAACAGGTGCATTCGTAGGGAGAGCATCGCTCGTCCGCTGCCGCAGCTGACCCAAATGATCAAAAGGAGGGCTCATGGTGAGATTCCGACGGGATGCCTCATTGTTCTATCAAGGCGTTGTCTTTTTTATCGCCGTTGCCATCGCATGCTTGGTAATGTTTCTATTCGTGAGAATATGGCTGCTTCCTGCTGGCTCAGCCGTTATGGCTTTGCTGGCATGGCTTACCCCCTCATTCTATAATGATTTTATTACCATTGATTCCCATGGTATTATCTGCGAAAACGCTGGGAAACAGCTTTGGGGCTATAGTTGGGACAGCATCGCAGAGCTTCGCAAAGGCATTCACGCAAGCACAAAAGCCATCTATATCATCGGATATGATAAATTCGGCAAACCCGAGCCTTACGCCCAGCTAGACCGATACTTTCTATTGGGAAAGGCGGCAAAGGAAGCCTTAAAACGCTACTATACGCCGAACAGCTGCGGCTAAATCCCCCTACTCCCCCGGGACGGGAAACCCGTCCCCTACGGTCAACGAATATCTGCCGCCATAACCGTAGGGGCGGCCAGGAGGTGAATTGCCCCGTAGGGGCAAGAGAGGCCACCCTGGG
>JAFSBW010000005.1 GCA_017437095.1 Oscillospiraceae bacterium | reverse complement strand
CCATCTACAACGCCATGCCCGCCGAGGGCGTGGCCGACCTGGTAGATTGCCTGAAGAAGTTTGAGGCAGAGAACTGCTGATGTTCAGCATTACCCTCATCGCCATGGGCAAGCTGAAGGAGAAATTCTACCTCAGCGCCGCCGCGGAGTACGAAAAGCGGCTTTCCGGCTATTGCGAGTTTAAGCTGCTGGAGCTGCCGGAGGTGCGCCTGCCGGATAATCCCTCCCCTGCTGAAATTCAAGCCGGGCTGGAAAAGGAAGCGGAGCTGATCTTCAGCAAAATTCCCAAGGGCGCTTGGTTTTGCGTGCTTACCCCGGAGGGGAAGCTCCTTTCTTCCGAAGCCTTAGCCGCCAAAATCGGCGAAGTGAAGCTTTCCGGCAAAAGCAGCGCCTGCTTTTTGATCGGCTCTTCCTTCGGCATGTCCCCCAGAGTTAAGGAAAAGGCAGATTTTAAGCTCTCTATGAGCCCCATGACCTTCCCTCACCATCTGGCGCGGATCATGGTGCTGGAGCAGCTCTACCGGGCCGAAAGCATCCAGGCCGGAAGCAAATACCACAAATAAAAGATTGGACAGCTGCTTAATGGCAGCTGTCCTTTTTTAATATTCCCCAGCGGCGTACATCACAGCCGACACAGCGCAAAGCGGCGCCGTTTCGCAGCGCAAGATGCGCCTGCCCAATGTACAAACCCTTATGCCCAGAGCCTGGGCCTGGGCTACTTCTTTTTCTTCAAAGCCCCCCTCCGGGCCGGAGATTAGGCTAACGGTGCTGTATTCCTTGCTATCCAGCGCCATACGCAGGGTGGTGGCATGCTCGTTTTCATAAAGCAGAATGGGCATATCCGCCTGAGCCGCTTCTTCCAGAGCCTTCTGGTAGCTGCTAAGCACCCTTACCTCCGGGATCACCCCTCGGCCGGATTGTTCAGCGGCAGAGGCAGCGATCTTCTGCCACCGCTCCAGCTTCTTTTTCAGGCTCTTTTCATCCGGGCGGGATACGCACCGGGCGGTAGGAAAGGTTACGATCTGCTCTGCTCCCAGCTCTGTAGCCTTCTGGATCACATGCTCCAGCTTTTCCGCTTTGGGCAGCGCCATATATACCCTAACCTTTACCCCCGGCTCGCTGAGCGCCCGGCGGCGCTCCAAAACGCTCAATATATATTCCGGCTGCGTAGCTTCTACCTGGCAAAGAGCTTCCATCCCCTGCCCGTCGCAAAGCAGCACCTGCTCGGAAGCTTTCAGCCGCAGCACCTTGGCATGTGCAGCATTCTCCCCCGCCAGCGCAACCCGCTCCATCGCCAAAGTATGGCTATCTACAAAAAATCTGGTCATAGCATTCCCCTCCTATTTTTGACATTATACCACAGCTTTCAACCTTTCGGTAGTACCTAAAGGAGAAAGATGCAAACAAATTGTATCGATAATACTCCCAGGTTGACAGTAGGCAAGAAAAAGGGTATAATATGGAATAACCAAAAACAACCTTCCAAAATGGAGGACCTAAAATGCAAGACCGACATACACCTGCCAATTCCAATCCTTCGGGCAATCCCCGGCGCTCCGGCAGCAGCCAGAATGTTCGCCGCAGGAAGCGCCCTACCAATACCCAAAATGTGGTGCGCATGCTGCTGGGCGTGCTGCTGGTAGTTTGCCTGCTGTTTTCCTTCCAGCTTTGTAAGCAGCTTGTAGGCAAGATCACCGGCGATGATAACAGCCCTACTGTCCAGACAGATCCCAGCAAGACCAACCCCATTATCACCACACCCAAGAAAACAAAGCCCGGTGAAACCACTCCGGTGCCTACTACTACCGAGCCCCCAGTTCCCCAGGTAGTATCTACCGCTTCCGTAGGCGTTACCGGCGACATTTTGATGCACGGCCCGGTGATCAACGCCGGCAAAAAGGGCGGCAGCTACGAATATTCCCAGATGTTCCAGTATGTGAAACCCTATTACGAAAAGTATGATATTATGGTTGCCAACCTGGAATGCACCCTTGGCGGCCCGGAAGCCGGCGACTACAAGGGCTACCCCACCTTTAACTGCCCCGACCAGATCATCGATGCATTGAAGGGCGCTGGCGTAGACCTGATGCTTACCGCCAATAACCACTCTTACGATACCGGCTTTGCCGGCTTCAAGCGCACCCTGGAGGTTATTCAGGGAAAAGGCCTGCCCACTTTGGGTACCCAGCTGGAAGAAGATGCCAAGGAATATATCGTTCAGGATATCAACGGCATCAAGGTTGGCCTGATCTGCTACACCTATGAAACCGGCGGCGACAACCCCGACCGTAACTACCTCAACGGCATCATGCTCAACGCCCAGGCCAGCAATATGGTTACCTGCTATAACTACAACAAGCTGGATGCCTTCTATTCCCACCTGCAGACCCAGCTTACCGCCATGGAAGCCGAGGGCGCGGAAGCTACCGTCGTATTTATCCATTGGGGCGACGAATACGCCCTGAATCCCAACGCCAACCAGAAAAAGATCGCCCAGCGGCTTTGCGATATGGGCATCGACGTGATCGTAGGCGGCCACCCCCATGTGGTTGAGCCCTTCGACACCCTTACCTCTGCCACCGGCGAAAAGACCTACTGCATCTATTCCGTAGGCAATGCCCTTTCCAACCAAAACCGGAACACCATTTCCGACGCAAACAACAAATACACAGAAGACGGCATGATCTTCGGCGTGACCTTCCAGAAATGGAGCGACGGCAAGGTCGAGGTGGCCGAGGTAGAGATCACCCCCACCTGGGTGGACAAGTTCAACGCCAGCACCTCTAACGGCGTAGACTACCGCATCTACCCCCTGGATGCCGCTCTGGAGAGCTGGAGCAGCTTCGGCGCCAGCAACCATTCCCGCCTGGCTGAATCCTACGGCCGCACCTTGGGGCTTGTAGGCGAAGGCCTGAACGCCGCCCGGCAGGATCTTGGTTTGGACAGTGTGCCCACCAGCGTAACCAACAAATAAAGCAAAGGAGACAGCGCAATGAGAGTAACCATCGGCAAGATCCTCCATGCCCTATATGTAGCCGCCGTCTATGGGGTAGCCGTGCTGTTCATCCCGGTGATCGTAGTTTCCTGCGTAGGCGCTTCCGGCTTTGAAAGCTTTATGGCGATGCTCCATCTGCCCATCACCTACGAAGCCTTCAAGATCTTCGCCTACGCCTGCCTGGCCACATCCATTATCGGCTACTATATCCACGAAAAATTCTTTGCATATTAAACCACACCGCCCGGGAAGCTTTTACCCCCGGGCGGATTTTTCCATAATGGGCAAAAAACTATTGACAAATACCCCCTCTTGGGCTATAATGTGTAAGCACGCTTGCGAGAGTGTTGGAATGGTAGACAATCACGTTTGAGGTGCGTGTGGCAACCGCCGTGTGGGTTCGAGTCCCATCTCTCGCACCAAAAAATCCCCTGCCCTTTGGGCGGGGGATTTTTTGGTGCGAGAGATGGGACTCGAAAGGCCGTTAAGAAAACATGCCGGTGGCATGTTTTTAGGCCGTGGGAGAGTCCTCCAAAATCAAGACGCATCCAGTATGGATGTGGATTGATTTTGGAATATGTTCCATGTCGACTTCTACTGTCCAATTTAATATAATTGCTGGGATCGTATCCATTGGCACGACCCCAGCGTTTTTTATTCTCTTTCCAATTTCCAGGTATCGCAGTAGCTATTGGCCGAGCCGTCAAGGTACAAAGCCCTATCCATAATTTTAACAAACCCGCAGGCAGCGTGTACCGCCTGGGAAGCTCTGTTTTTCTTATGGATATGGGAATATACCGTTTTCCCGGCAAGCTTTTCCAGCGCCAAAACAGCTTTTATCAGCTTTTCAGCATAGCCCTTGCGCCGGTGCTGCGGGGCAGTTTCCAGCGTGCAGAGCAAAAACCCGTCCTTAAAAGGCTCCATACGCAAAGCGCTTACATACTCCCCTGCTTCCAGCCACACAGCGTAAAAGCTGTTTTCCTGGGCAAAGAACGAACTGCGCAGGTAATCATAAAACCCTTGCTCAATATCCAGCAAAGAGCATTCCTGCTCCCCGGCGTTCAGCGCGTTACTCTCGGCATACACCTGCATAAGGCCGGAAAAGCTCAGCTTGGAGATCTGATCCGCAATCAACAGCATACTTTTTCTCCGCTTTTTACAGCGCCTCGCCCAGGATGGACTTGGTCGCGTAGGCATTCAGGCTCATGTCCGCAATGTTTCCCGCCAGGTATTCATAATAGCCCTGGGCGCCGATCATGGCGGCATTGTCGCCGCAAAGGCTCAGGGGCGGCAAATAGACCTGCGCCCCCAGCTTTTCCGCCGCCGCCAGAACATCCCGGCGGATGATGGAGTTGGCGGCTACACCGCCGGCTACAGCTACCTTGCGGTAGCCCGTTTCCTTCAACGCAGCAACTACCCGGGGCACTAAGGTATCGGAAACCGCCGCGGCAAAGCTGGCGCAAAGGCTGGGAATGTCCAGCTGCTCCCCTACCTGCTCGGCGTGGTGAATCAGGTTCAGCGCCGCTGTCTTCAGGCCGGAAAAGCTCATATCGTAGGGGTTCGCGCCGGGCTTGGAGCGGGGCAGATTATACTTAGCAGGGTCGCCGTTTTGGGCGGCCTTGTCCAGTGCAGCGCCGCCGGGGTACGGCATACCCAGCACGCGCGCTACCTTATCAAAGGATTCTCCGGCGGCATCGTCCAATGTTGTACCCAAAATGCGCATTTTGGTATAGTCCTGCACATCCACCAGCATAGTATGCCCGCCGGAAACTACCAGACACAGGAAAGGGGGCTTTAGCTCCGGGTAGGCGATATAGTTGGCAGCGATATGCCCCCGGATGTGATGCACCGGGATCAGGGGCTTATCCATAGCCATGGCCGCAGCCTTGGCAAAGTTTACCCCCACCAGCACCGCGCCGATAAGACCCGGGGCATAGGTAACCGCAATGGCATCAATGTCCTTGCGGCTCAGCCCGGCAGCTTCCAGCGCCTGGTCTGCCAGGCCGTAGATGGCTTCAATATGCATTCTCGAAGCGATCTCCGGCACAACGCCGCCGTAAATGCGGTGCAGATCTACCTGGGATGCGATCTGGTCTGTTAAAACCTGCCTGCCATCCCGGACGATGGCAACCGCGGTTTCATCGCAGGAGGATTCTACTGCCAATATATTCATACAGACCATTCCTTTCGTAAAATCAAGGCATCTTCTCTAGGCTTTTGGTAATAGCGGGGCCGCCGGCCTACCTGGCAAAAGCCCAGCTTTTCATAAAGGGCGATGGCGCTTTCGTTGGAGGCTCTAACCTCCAGGGTAAGGCAGCGCACGCCCTTTTCCTTTAGCTTTTCTGCCAGCGCGCCTACCAGCGCCCCGGCAATGCCCCGGCGGCGATAACCGGGCTTTACCGCTAAGTTCATCATATCCGCTTCATCCAGCACCGCCTGAGAGCCTACATACCCGGCAAACTCCTGGCCGTCATAGGCCACCAGCCAGCAAGAGAGCGGATTGCTCAGCTCCAAAGCTACCGCCTCCTCCGGCCAAGGCATAGAAAAGCATTCTTCTTCCAGCGCAGCTACAAGGGCTACATCCTCCGGCTGCATTGCTCTAACAGTGATCATTTGGCTTCGTACCAGCTCTTTCCGATTTTTGCTTCCGCATTCAACGGCACATTCAAGCGCGCGATATTTTCCATTTCCCGGCTCACCAAAGCCGCTACTTCCCCGGCGATCTCCTCCGGGCATTCTACGATCAGCTCGTCATGCACCTGCAGCAAAAGCTCCGCCTGGGGATAATTCTGCGCCAATGCCTTTTCTACCCGGATCATCGCCAGCTTGATCAGATCTGCCGCCGTGCCCTGGATGGGGGTATTGAGCGCCATGCGCTCCGCGCCCTGGCGAATGTTAAAATTGCTGCTTTTCAGCTCCGGGATATAGCGGCGGCGGCCGTAAAGGGTTTCGGTATAGCCCCGCTCCCGTGCCTGGGCAACCACATCGGCCATATACTTTTTGACCCCGGGGTAGCCGGCCAGATAATTATCGATATATTCCCTGGCTTCATAGCGGCTGACGCCAATATCCTCCGCCAGAGAGAACTCAGATATGCCGTAGACAATGCCAAAGTTGACCGCTTTGGCGTGCCGCCGCTGTAAGGGGGTAACCGCCTCGGCTGCTACGCCGAACACCTGGGCAGCGGTAGCGGTGTGGACATCCAGGCCGGAAGCAAAGGCGTTTTGCATAGCAGTATCTCCGGCGATATGGGCCAGCACCCGCAGCTCGATCTGGCTATAGTCCGCATCCACAAATACGCAGCCGGGCTTGGCAACGAACATTTTGCGGATCTCCGCGCCCAAATCGGTACGCACGGGGATATTCTGCAAATTGGGATCGGTAGAGGAAAGCCGCCCGGTAGCCGTAACCAAATTCTGGAAAGTGGTGCGAATACGCCCATCCTGGCCGATCACCTTCAGCAGGCCGTCGGCATAGGTGCTTTTCAGCTTGGTAAGCATGCGGTAATCCATGATCGCCGGGATAATGGGGTGCTTGTTTTTCAGCTTTTCCAGCACATCGGCGTTGGTGGAGTAGCCCGTCTTGGTCTTTTTTACCGGGGGCAGGCCCAGCTTTTCAAAGAGAAGCTCTCCCAGCTGCTTGGTAGAGTTGATATTAAAGGGGCTGTCAGAAAAGCTGTAGATCTGCTTTTCCAGGTCTTCTATGCGCTGGGCAAGCATCTGCCCAAACTGCACCAAAAGCTCCTTATCAATGGCAACGCCCCGCTTTTCCATGGCGTAAAGCACACCGGCCAGGGGCAGCTCAATATTCTGATAGAGGGGAAGCATATTCTGATCTTTCAGCTCTTTTTCCAGCACCGGCTTTAGCTGCCAAAGGCTTTCCGCGCAGGCGGCAGCATCCCCATCTTCTACCGATGCGCCCAAAAAGTTGGTAGCGAGCTTCGATACGGGGTAATCCGACTGGGAGGGGTTTAATACATAAGCAGCCAGGGCAGTATCAAAGCCGCAGTTTACCTTCAGCCCCAGCTCGTCCAGAGCGTGGGCAGTTGTCTTATAATCGTGGCAGATCGCTTCTCCCCCATCGAAGCCAGCCAGCATAGCCGCTTCCATGGGCGTAAGCACCGTTACGCCCTGCTCCCAGGCAATGCCTACAGAACTATCCGGGGCAATATAAAGCGCGCACTTTTGGAGCTTCTCCGGCAGGGTATCTACCCGGGGAAGCTTTTCCATCTCCACCTGGGGCTTTGGTGCTTCCAGCTCCGCCCCACGCAGGCCGTATTTATCGATCAGGCGCACAAATTCCAGCTTTACAAAGAGGTTGTAAAGCTCTAAGCGGTTATAGGGCTGGATGAGAGCATCCTTCGGCTCAAAATCGATGGGGGCATTGGTACGGATGGTAGCCAGGTCGTAGGACATAAAAGCGCTGTCCTTGCCGTTTTCCAGCTTTTCCCGCAGCTTGGGGCGGATGGAACTATCGCCCAGATTGGCGTAAACTCCCTCCAAAGAGCCAAACTTCAGCAGCAGCTCCGTGGCCGTCTTAGGCCCAACGCCGGCAACGCCGGGAATATTATCGGAGCTGTCGCCCATAAGGGCCTTCAGGTCTACCATCTTTTTCGGCTCGAAGCCGTATTCCTGGGTAAACTTTTCTTTATCGTAAAGGGTAGCGGAGGTCTGCCCCGGGCGGGAGATCACCAGCTTTACATGGACATTTTCGTCGATGAGCTGCAGGCTGTCCCGGTCGCCGGTAACAATGACGCACTCCCAACCGTTAGCAGAACATACCTTTCCCACTGTGCCGATCACATCGTCGGCTTCCCAGCCCTGGCAGGCGTAGATGGGAATATTCATGGCCTGCAAAACCTGCTTCATAACAGGCATCTGCTGGGCAAGCTCCTCGGGCATGCCGTGGCGGTTGGCCTTGTAAAGGTCGTAAGCCTTATGCCGGAAGGTAGGGCCGTGCAGGTCAAAGGCAACGCACACCGCATCGGGCTGCTCTTCCTTTTCCATGTGCTCAAGAATATTCAAAAAGCCGTAGATGGCGTTGGTATACAGCCCCTCCCGGGTGGTCAGGGGCCTAACGCCGAAGAACGCCCGGTTGATGACGCTGTTGCCGTCCAAAATCAGCAGTTTCATACTTTTCTCCACTTGGTACCCTGGGGGGTATCGATGATCTCCACGCCCATGGCTTTCAGTTCATCCCGGATGCGGTCAGCTTCCGCCCAGTTTTTGGCCTTTTTGGCCTCCGTTCTGGCCAGCACCAGCGCATCCACCACCGGGTCAGCGCTATTTTCGGCTTCCTGCTTCTGCTTTTGGGCCAGCTTTGCGGCAGCTTCCAGCATATTCAGGCTCAGCACCTTATCAAAGTCTGCCAAGGCTGCCAGCTTGGTAGCATCGGAGCACTTGGCCTTGAGTACATCATAAACAGCGGTAACGGCCAGAGAGGTGTTCAGGTCGCCATTCAGGGCGGTTACGAACTTGGCCTTCAGGGCATCCAGCGCAGCGCTGTCCACCTCGCCGCCGGGCTGCAACGTAGCGATCTTAGCGATCAGCTTATCGTAGGCCACAACAGCATTGTCCAGGTTTTCCCAGCTGAATACCAGATTGCGGCGGTAATGGCTCTGCAGGCAGAACAGCCGGTAAGCCATGGGGTCATAGCCCTTGCTTTCCAGCAGGCTTACGGTAAGGAACTCGCCCTTGCTCTTACTCATCTTGCCGGTGTCGGTGTTCAGGTGATGCACATGAAACCAGTAGTTGCACCACTTGTGGCCCAGGTAGCTTTCGCTCTGGGCGATCTCGTTGGTATGGTGGGGGAAGGCATTGTCGATGCCGCCGGCGTGGATATCCAGTTCCTCGCCCAGATGCTTCATAGAAATGCAGGAGCATTCAATATGCCAGCCGGGGTAGCCCACGCCCCAGGGAGAATCCCATTTCAGGGCCTGATCCTCAAACTTGCTCTTGGTAAACCATAGCACAAAGTCGTTCTTGTTTTTCTTATTGGTATCCTCTTCTACGCCGTCACGCACGCCGGTTGCCAGGTCTTCCTCGTCGTGGTCGTTAAATACATAGTATTTTTCCAGGGTAGAGGTATCAAAGTATACATTGCCGCCTACAAAATAGGCCTTACCGGTATCCAAAAGCTTTTGCACCATTTCGATATACGCATCGATGCAATTGGTAGCAGGCTCTACCACATCCGGGTGCTTAATGTTCAGCTTTTCGCAATCGGCAAAGAAAGCATCGGTATAGAACTTGGCAATGTCCATAACGGTCTTATTTTCCCGCTTTGCGCCCTTGAGCATCTTATCTTCGCCGGTATCGGCATCGGAAGCCAGATGGCCCACGTCAGTAATGTTCATGACCCGCTTTACATTATAACCCAAGTAGCGCAGGCTCTTTTCCAGCACATCCTCCATAATATAGGTGCGCAGGTTGCCGATATGGGCATAATGGTACACCGTAGGGCCGCAGGTATACATTTTGACCAGCTCAGGATCGTTGGGAACAAACAGCTCCTTTTTATGGGAAAGAGAATTGTAAAGATACATAGTTTACCTCCAAAAAATAATAACGCCCCCTGCGCCGTTAGGCACAAGAGGCGGGCAATGCTCGCGGTTCCACTCTCATTTATCGCTCATAAAAATGTACGCTCCCGGACGCACATTCACAGCCTTGCTCTACCGGGCTTCCAGCCAAAGGCCCGGCTCTCTGAAAAAGCGGCAGCTGCTACTATTTCCGTTCACAGCGCTATAAAATTCACAAATATTTTACCATTTTACCCCCGGTTTTGTCAAGCACATAGGGCGATTATTGTGCGCAAGCCATTGCAAGCCAGGCAAATTTATGGTATAATTGGCTAAACTATAATGAAAAGGAGCAAGCCTATGAAGAAATACGCGCTGATAGCTGCCTTGGTGTTTCTTATGGGTTGCCTGAGCGCATGTATGCCCAACAAAGACACACCCAGCCATACTACGCCCGCTGAAACTACCTCCCAGCCCCAGCAGACCACCGCGCCGGATGTTTCCCACGGCCCCGGCGTTCCCACAACCACGCCCCCGGCCCAGACCCTTTCCGAAATTCCCCTTTCCAGCCTGGCCACCCCTGTTGTTACTGAGGTTTTCTACGCCGACGACGGCACTGCGCTATTAAACTATACATACCAAAACGCCTTTTTGATCTATCCCGATGCCGCAGTTGCCGATGCGCTGTACCTATCGCTTTTGAATGCTACCGATTATTCTTCCGGCCTGCAGGAGACCCTTTCCCAAGCCCGTGAGGATTATACCGATGACCTCCAAAGCTGGAAGCCTTACAGCTTCCGGGTGCTTTACGATACTATGCGTATCGATCAGAGCGTTATCAGCATCTACGGCCAGGTAAGCACCGAGACCAGCGAGGCTTCCTCCACCCCTATGAGCGCCAGCTTCAGCCTGATCAACGGCCGCCAGCTTACCTTTGGCGACATTCAGGCCCCCGGCTATCATTACTATACCCTGCTTACCAAGATCGATACCCTGCTGCGTGCTTCCGACAGCGCTCAGGCTTTGTTTGAAGACTACCAGGATACCCTTGCAGCCCAGCTGCGCTCTGCTGATACTGCCAACTGGTACTTTACCGAAACCGGCCTTTGCTTCTACTATGCGCCTATGGAGATCGCTTCCAAATCCCAGGGCGTTATTACCGTGGAAATTCCCTACAGCGAGCTTCAGGGCCTGCTGGCAGATGATTATTTCCCTGCGGAAGAATATGTTACCCAGGGCTCTGTATCTGCTGCTCTGTTTGCCGACGCGCCGCTGTTCCAGTACCGTCAGTTTGCTGAGGTAATCCAGGACAACCAGGGCGTGGAGCTTCTGCTCAGCACCGACGGCGCGGTTACCGATGTGCGCATCGAGCTTGGCGCCTGGGATGCTACCGGCACAAAGTTTGAGCCTACGGCTACCGTCTTCGCCTGCGACGGCATCAGCGCCGATACCGCCATTGTGGTGCAATGCGACCTGCCGGATGTTATGCCCGTGCTGCGGCTGCACTATACCAGCCAGGGAACAGCATATAGCCGCTACATTACCCAAAGCGGAAAAGACGGCTCTATCCTGCTAACCGAAAATTAACGCCCCCTGCCCGGCAGATCTAATCTGCCGGGCAGCTTTTTGCTGATTTGCCCAACCTGGCGCCGCAGGGCAAACAGCGCCAGCAGATTGGGAATCGCCATACAGCCGTTTATAATCTCAGAAACCTGCCAAACCGTTGTGCATTCCAGCACAGCGCTTACTGCCACAGCAATGCCCTGCACCAGCACAAACCCCTTCCAGGCGTTCTGGCCAAACAGATACTGGGCGCACCGCCCGCCGTATAACCCCCAGCCCAATACAGTAGCAAAGGCAAACAGGCATAAAAATGCTGTAATCACCACCTGCACCCAGCTTCCCAGCACAGCTTCAAAAGCCTGCATGGTAAGCATAATGCCCGTATCTTCCCCGTAGGCGATGGGCATGCCCGCGCAGAGGATCACCAAGGCCGTAAGGGTGCAGATCACAATGGTATCCAGAAACACCTCCATAATGCCCATATAGCCCTGCTGCCAAGGCTCGGCCACATCCGCGCCGCCATGAGCGATGGAAGCCGTTCCCATACCCGCTTCGTTGGTAAATACCCCCCGGGAAATACCGATACGCAGCGTAGTCAGCAGGCTTCCAACCGCGCCCCCGGTAACCGCCCTTGGGGAAAACGCCCCCCGGATGATCTGGCCGAAGGCCAGGGGGATGGCCTGATAGCGCAAAGCAAGCACCAAAAGGCACAGCAAAAAATAACACACCGCCGCCAGCGGCACAAGCGCCTGGGCAATACCGCCAATGCGCTTAGCGCCTCCAAAAAACAAAACCATGATCACAGCGCCCAAAACTACCCCGGCGATTACATCAAAGCCTTTCGGCAAGGGAAGGGCAAAGGCTTTTGCCGCAGAGTGGATGCCTTGCATGAGGGTATTAATCTGGGTGGCGTTCCCCACGCCAAAGGCAGCAACCACCCCAAAAAAGGCGTATAGCCCCGCCAAAAAATGGTATTTCTTCATGCCCAGGCGGATCATGTACATAGGCCCGGCTGCGTATTCGCCGTTTTCCAGCTTTACCCGGTAGCGCACAGCAAGGGTCGCTTCGGCAAATTTGATAGCCATGCCCAGCAATCCGCATATCCACATCCAAAACACAGCCCCCGGCCCGCCAATGGCAATAGCTCCGGCAACCCCGGCCAGATTTCCTGTGCCTACTGTGGCTGCCAAGGCTGTACAAAGCGCCCGGTAGGAGCTTTCGCCGGAGCTGTTCTTGCCCAAAAAGCCGGAAACAAACCGCCGCCAGGCTGCACCAAACCTGCGAAACTGCACAAACCGGGTCGCCGCCGTTAAGTATATCCCCATCCCCAAGATCAGCGCCAAAGTGGGCACGCCCCATACCCAGGCGTTTACAGTTTCCAGCAATTCTCTTCCCCCTAAACAAAAAAGCAGCTGTCATTACACAGCTGCTTTTGTAGTATTTACTTCCAGGTTTCCCAAACCTCCGGGCAATAGCCAACAGTAACCAGCTTTCCGTTTCGCACTACCGGGGTCTTCATCAGCTCCGGATCGTCAAAAACTTTATCTTCCTTGGCAGTTGCCGAATCCATATACTTCATCATGGTAACCGCCTCTGCTTTGCTGCTCCAATCGATGAGCTTGTCGATCCCGCCGACCCCTCGCAGCACCGCGTCAAATTCCCTGCCGGACATGCCGTACTTTTTCAGGTCGATATATTGGTAAGGTATCCTGCGCTCTTTAAAATAGCGCTCGGCTTTCTTGGTATCAAAGCATTTGCTTTTGCCAAAAATCTGAATGTTCAATAGATTACCTCCATAAGGCAAAGGCCGCTGGCGGGGGCTAAAAAGCCAGCCATTTCCCGTTTTGCGCCGAAAAGCGCTTCCACAGAATCCGCAGACCGCTCTCCCCTGCCCACCTCTACCAATGTTCCCACCAGGATGCGCACCATATTGTGCAAAAATCCGTTGCCCCGGAAGGTAAGCTGCAATTCTTCCCCCCGGCGCTCTATGGATATCTCCTGCACACACCGCACCGTAGACTTTTTCATCTTGGGGTTGGCGCAGAAGGCAGAAAAATCATGGGTGCCGGTAAGCAAACCTGCGGCGCGCTTCATAGCGGCTGTATCCAGCTTTTCCGGGTTTATCCATACATATTTACGCTGGAATACGCAGGGCGCTTCGCTGTTCCAAATGCGGTAGCGGTAGACCTTTTCCTTGGCATTGAGCCGGGCGTGAAACCGCTGGGAAACCTCTCTGCAAGAGATTATGCCCACATCCTCCGGCAAATACCTGCGAAGCTGGGCTAAAATCTCCCCGGCAGGCATTTGGCTTTGGCAATGAAAGCTTGCCACCTGCCCCATAGCATGCACGCCGGCATCCGTGCGGCCGCTGCCGGAGATCTCCACATTTTCGCCCAGGATTCTGGACAATGCCGTTTCGATCTTTCCCTGCAGGGTATTATCCGCCCCGGGAAGCCGCTGCCAGCCCCGGTAGCGAGAGCCATCGTAGCAAATATCAAGCCGCAAATTCCGCATAGTTTCTAAGTTCCTCTCTGGCTTCCCGCTCGCTGTCAGCAGAGAACAGGAAATTGCCCCGGGCATCGTACACCTGAATATGCCCACAAATTTTACGGATAGAAAACATAGCCATCACCTTTTTTCTTAGTATGGCTGTATTCTAACCTTTATTTAGTACAATAAATTGTACTATTTAGCCCAAGCCTCTTCCATCCAGCTCAGCAGCTGAGCAAACACTTCTCCCCGGCCTACCTCGCTCAATATCTCATGGCGCATGGCGGGGTATAGCTTGATCTGCGCCTGGGCCATCCCGGCATCTTTAAATGCTTCGTAGGCCTGCTTTACACCCTGGCCGTAAGCTCCTACCGGGTCTTCCTCTCCGGCGGCGAACAGCACCGGCAAGGACTTATCCATCTTCAGAAGATTTTCCTGCTTCTGGATATATTTCAGGCCCTTCATCATATCCCGCAGCAGCCCGCCGGAAGCTACAAAGCCGCAGAGCGGGTCAGCGGCATAGTCCTCTACCCGCTCAGCATCAGAAGATATCCAGTCAAAAGCCGTGGCAGGGTTTTCGATGCGCTTGTTGTAGCCGCCGAAAACGATATTTTGCAGCGTAGGGCAGGGCTTTTGCTCCCGCTCGCCAATGCAGAAAAGCTTGCACAGCGGAACACCGGCAGTAAGCAGAGCGCCGGGCTGCCAGGCAGTGCCGCTGAGGATGCAGCCGGAAATGCCGCTGTCCGGATGGTCAATAAGCAGCGTTCTTGCCATAAAAGAGCCCATAGAGTGGCCTAAAAGAATATAGGGAACATCGGGAAGCAGCTCCATGGTCTGCCGCATTAGGGCATAGCTATCCTCTACCGCAGCGTGCCAGCCGCCGTGAAAATAGCCCTGGATTCCGCCGTGGCCAACGGATCTTCCGTGGCCCATGTGATCCTCGGCAACTACCGCTATGCCGCAGTTATTCAAAAACGCCGCAAATTCTTCATAGCGCCCGCTATGCTCAGCAATGCCGTGAACGATCTGCACGATGCCCTTTACTTCCCCTTCGGGCATCCAGCGGCAGGCATAAATGCTGCCCTTGCCGCAGGAGGGATAGTAAAACTTCTGCTTCATATCAGCCTACCACTTCGTAGCCGGCATCGGTAATGGCCTGCTTCAGGGCAGCTACATCCGCGTTGCCGGTAACAGTTACATTCTTTGCCTGCAGGTCTACTACCGCATCGGTAACGCCGGCAACGGCCTTACATACGGATTCTACACGGGCCTTGCAGTGGGGGCACATCATACCCTCTACCAAAATAACAGTGTTCATAGCGATTTCCTCCTTTTTCGTTACAATGACCTGCTGGGTCTGCTGCTCCGCCGCAGGGGCGATCCTGCGAAAACGCCGCAGCCGCAGGGCATTGGTTACTACAAATACAGAGCTAAGGCTCATTGCCGCAGCGCCGATCATGGGGCTGAGCTGAATGCCAAAAGCGGGATACAGCGCACCCGCCGCCAGGGGAATGCCCAAGCTGTTATAGAAGAACGCCCAGAATAGATTCTGGCGAATGTTTCGCATGGTTGCCTTGCTCAAAGCAATGGCATCGGCGGCCCCGGTAAGGGATGCCGCCATCAGCACCACATCGGCGGATTCTATGGCAATATCCGTGCCGCTGCCGATAGCGATACCCACATCCGCCGTTACCAGGGCGGGGGCATCGTTGATGCCATCGCCGATCATGGCCACCCGCTTGCCCTGCGCCTGCAAAGCAGAGATCTGCCCGGCCTTATCCCCAGGCATAACATCAGCGATCACCCGGGTGATCCCAGCCTTTGCGGCAATGGCAGAGCCGGTATCTATATTGTCGCCCGTAAGCATCACAATGTCAAGCCCCAGCTGCCTAAAATGTTCCACAGCCGCCTGAGAATCCGCTTTCAATACATCCGCCGCGGCAACAGCTCCCAAAAAGCTGCCATCCTCGCAGGCAAAATACAGCGGCGTTTTGCCCTGGGAAGCCAGGTCGGAATAATCCGGCACGGCAATGCCCCGCTCTTGCATAAGCGCTTTGTTGCCGCCAAAATAGGTTTTTCCCTCAATAACCCCCTGCACGCCTCTGCCGGGTAGGGTAACAAAATCCGCCACCTCGGCTGTAGGCTTTTGCCCATAATGCTGCAAGATCGCCTTGGCAAAGGGATGCTCAGAGGGCGCCTCCAAAGCAGCGGCTATGCGCAAAAGCTGGCCTTCGTCGGCTTTGCCCAGCATAATATCCGTCACCGCCGGCTTGCCGGTGGTAAGTGTTCCCGTTTTATCCAGCACAACCGTATCTATGCGGTGCAGATTTTCCAGCGCTTCAGCATTTTTGAACAGCACGCCCAAAGAAGCGCCCTTTCCCGTAGCCACCATAATGGCCACCGGAGTTGCCAACCCCAAAGCGCAGGGGCAGGAGATCACCAGAACAGATACCGCCATATTCAGGGAAAATTCCAACCCCTTGCCGGCGATCATCCATATAGCAAAAGCCAGCAAAGCAATGCCCATAACTACCGGGACAAAAACCCCGGCGATCTTATCCGCCAGGCGGGCAATGGGGGCTTTGGAGCCGCCGGCATCCTCTACCAGACGAATGATCTGGGAAAGGGTGGTATCCTCCCCTACCTTGTCGGTCCGGATATGCAGGTAACCTTCGGTCATAGTGGTGGCTGCGCATACGCTGTCGCCCAGATCTTTCTCTACGGGAACACTCTCTCCCGTAAGGGCGCTCTGGTCTACAGCCCCCCGGCCTTTAACCACCGTTCCGTCCACCGGGATGCTGCCGCCGGAGCGAACGACCACAATATCCCCCAGCAAAACATCTTCAATGGAAACGCTTACTTCGCTTCCATTGCGCAGTACGGTTGCCTGCTTGGGGCTAAGATCCATCAGTGCGCGCACCGCATCGCCGGTTTTTCCCTTGGCTCTGGTTTCCAGGAATTTGCCAAAGGTTATCAGGGTAAGGATCATCGCCGCCGATTCGAAATAGAGGTTTTTGCTGTAATGCTCTACCACATCCCAAGCGCCGTTGCCCATAGCCCAGGCCATGCGAAACAGCGCCGCTGCGCCGTAAATCAGCGCCGCTAAAGAGCCAACCGCGATCAGGGAGTCCATATTCGGGCTGCGGTGGTACAGAGCTTTCAGGCCCCTGCTGTAGTATACCCGGTTGAGATACACCGGCGGCAAGGTTAGAAACAGCTGCAGCAGCGCAGCCACAAGGGCATTGTTTGGCCCATGGTACCATCCCGGCAAAGGCAGGCCGATCATATGCCCCATGGTAAAATACATAAGGATCGCCAGGCAGATAAACGAGCCGATAAGGCGCAGCTTCATCTGCTTCAGGTTTTGCTCTGCCGGGGTCTGAGCCTGGGCATCTTTCTTTTGGCCGGGCAAAAGCGCTTCATAGCCGGCTTTGGCAACCGCTTCTATGATCCGGGGCACGGCATCTTCTGAAGCGCTCACCACCATGCTGCCGGCCAGCAGATTTACCTCCGCCTTTTCTACCCCGGCAACGCCCCGGGTAACCTTCTCTACCCGGGCGGAGCAGGCAGCGCAGGTCATTCCGTTTACTTTCAATTTATATTCCATAACATACTCTCCGTAAAAAGCATTGACATATTCTTTGGTCTATGATACTATTCTACCATCTGCTTCGAAAAAAGCAAGTACACACTTTTTTGATCCATACTACCCTTTTGGAAACCATGGAGGAAAATATGCAAAAAAATAACGATTGTCCCGTGGAAGCTACGCTGGACCTGATCGGCGGCAAATACAAAAGCCTGATCCTTTGGTATCTTTCCGAGAGCAAGCTTCGCTTCTCCGAGCTGAAAAAGCAGATCACCGGCGCAACTGCCAAAATGCTTACCCAGCAGCTTCGTGAGCTGGAGTCCTGCAACCTGATCCACCGGGAGGTATTCCCCATCATCCCGCCCAAAGTTGAATATTCTCTTACAGAGCTTGGCCGCAGCCTTTTGCCCATTCTGGTGGCCATGCGAGATTGGGGCGCGGAATATCTGCGCAGCAACAATGTGGAGTGCACCTGCTTTATGATGGACAGCGACCCGCTGGCCCAAAACACTTAAAGAAACGGAAGTAATATGCCATGAAAATCAAAATTCTTTCCGACAGTACCTGTGACCTTTCTCAGGATATTCTTGATAAATACGATATTACCGTGATCCCCCTGATCGTCATGAAGGACGATAAAGAGTTCCGCGACGGCATTACCATTACCCCTGCGGATATTTTCGCCCATGTAGCCGCCGGCGGCAGCCTTTGCAGCACCGCTGCTTTGAGCGTAGGCGTATATCAGGAGATCTTTGAAAAATACGCCAAGGAATATGACGGTGTCGTGCATGTAAATATCGGCTCCGGCTTTTCTTCCAGCTATCAAAACGCCTGCCTGGCTGCGGAAGATCAGCCCAATGTGCGCATTATTGACTCCCAAAATCTTTCCACCGGCCAGGGCCTGGTAGTCATGAAGGCCGCAGAGCTTGCCCAAACCTGCACCGATCTGGACGCGCTTCACGCTGAGCTTACCGCCTTTACCGAAAAGGTTGAGGCCAGCTTTGTGCTGGATCAGCTCAAGTATATGGTCAAGGGCGGCCGCTGCTCCTCTGCAGCTGCTCTGGGCGCTAACCTGCTGAATCTTAAGCCCTGCATCGAAGTAAAGGGCGGCAAGATGAGCGTTGTTAAGAAATACCGGGGCAACTACACCAAGTGCCTTACCAGCTATGTTCACGACCGGCTGGCAAACCGGGTGGATCTGGACGATGGGCGCATCTTTATTACCCACACCCCCGTAACCGACGAGCAGCTGGAAGCTGTAAAGGATGCCGTTGCCCAGCTTGGCAATTTCCGGGAAACTCTGGTGACCGATGCCGGCTGCACCGTTTCCTGCCATTGCGGCCCCGGCACGCTTGGCGTTCTGTTTGTAAGAAAGTAAATATATAAATTCCCCCGTTTTCCGGTTTTGGAAAACGGGGGCGTTATATTTTAGAAGGTGGCCACCTCTTGCTCAGCCTGGGCGCAGGGCGTAACAGAAACAGCGGTAAGCACCGGGCCAAGCTCTCCCTTGTAAAGGGCATGCTTTTCCGCGGAGATCTTAGCCTCCACCATTACCCAGCTGCGGGTAGTCAGGTTTTTAGCCCCTTCGTAGCGGCAGGGCACGCCGCAGAACTCAATATCGTCCACGCAGCAGGTCATAACAAACCGGCCGGGGGCAAACATATTGTTCTTATCCCGGCGCAGCAGGGCAACCTGAGCCTTAAATAGCACAGTCTTACCGTGGTACTTCTGCACCTCTTCGTTTACATCCCGATACCAAAGGGCATAGTCTTCATCCTTGATCTCAATAACGGGAGCGTTCACATCAAAGGGCAGCGGGTCTACCACATCGTCAAAAGCAGTCGTACCGTCCAGATAATCGTAGAGAATGTCGATACGGCGGTTGGCAGCCCGGGAAAGCTTGTGCAGCTCAGTGGTATCAGCGCCGGGCTGCAGGCGGTTATATACCACCATCTGCGCGCCGGTAAGCTTGTCCATAACCAGGTTGCGCATATTGGCGTTAAAGGCCATAATGGTAGTAGAATCGGCAAACATGACCTCCTGGGCAACTACCCAGTCCTCCGGAAAGCGCATATACAAGTCGCCAACCAGCTGCATGCCGTTAAGCTCCGCCACTACCCGCTCTGCCTTGTGCTTTTTCACCAGCTGGGAAAGCTGCTTGGCAGTTACCGTCTGCTGGTCCACAACCTCCAGGAAAACATTCTTATGGGGGTAGGCGGAAAAATCGTACTCCTCTTCCCCTTCTTCAAATACCAGCAGCAGAGTACGCTCTCCGGCGTTAAAGCGGGGATCTTCCAGAGTTTCCTGGATAAACTTGGTCTTACCGGAATCCAAAAAACCGGTAAAAGCATATACGGGAATTTGCACCATCGCCCTACCTCTTATACGCCGAACAGAGCGGCGATAGCAGCCTCGTCCAGCTTAGAGCCGATGACGCACAGCTTGCCGGTAACATCCGCGCTGCCCATGCGAACATTATGCTCCTGGGGAACGAAATCAAAGTGGATCCAGCCGCCGTCTGCGCAGGGAACAATGCCCTTCGCCCGCAGAACAAGGCCATAATCATCGGTATCCAGCTCGTCCAGAGCCTTTTCAATGGCCTCCAGAGTGAACTTCTTGGCGGTTTCTACGCCCCAAGAAGTAAACACCTCGTCGGCATGGTGATGATGGTGGTCATGGCCGTGGTGACCGCAGCCGCAGCCTTCGCCATGCTCATGGTGATGGTGATGCTCGTGGCCATGGTGGCCGCAGCAGCATTCTTCACCCTCTTCGTGGTGATGGTGATGCTCATGGCCATGGTGGCCGCAGCAGCATTCCTCGCCCTCTTCGTGGTGATGGTGATGCTCGTGGCCGTGATGGCCGCAGCAGCACTCTTCGCCCTCTTCGTGGTGGTGATGATGCTCATGGCCATGGTGGCCGCAGCAGCACTCTTCACCCTCTTCGTGGTGATGGTGATGCTCATGGCCGTGGTGGCCGCAGCAGCACTCTTCGCCCTCTTCGTGGTGGTGATGATGGTGATGCTCATGCTGCGCCTGCTCCAGCTTGGCAAGCTCCTGAGCCAAAGTAGCCTGGCCTTCCATAGCGGCGATCAGCTGCTGGCCGGTCAGCTCACCCCAAGGGGTAGTTACGATGGTAGCTTTTTCGTTATGCTCCCGGAGCATAGCTACAGCGTTATCCAGCTTATTCTGGGGGATGGCATCCGTGCGGGAAAGGATGATGGTAGAAGCGGTTTCTACCTGGTTATTATAGAACTCGCCAAAGTTCTTCATGTAGATCTTGACCTTGCCGGCGTCTACCACCGCAACGGTATACCCAAGCTCTACATCGTGGCCGGTAACCTTCTGCACAGCGCCGATCACATCGCTAAGCTTGCCTACGCCGGAGGGCTCGATAATAACCCGGTCGGGCGCATAGGTGGAAATAACCTGCTCCAAAGCTTTGCCGAAATCGCCCACCAGGCTGCAGCAGATACAGCCGGAGTTCATCTCGGTAATGTTGATTCCGGCATCTTGCAAAAAGCCGCCGTCAATGCCGATCTCACCAAATTCATTTTCGATCAGCACCAGCTTTTGGCCCTGATAGCCTTCGGAGATCATCTTTTTAATAAGGGTGGTCTTACCTGCGCCCAAAAAGCCGGAATAAATATCAATCTTTGTCATAATAGCACCTTCCATAGTATCATTTGGTAGTTAACCATAGTTGTAATCATGATACCATATTTTATGCAAAAATGCAAGTAGCCAAAGCCCTTGGCAAGGCTTTGGCTGGGTGCTTTATGGCATAGGGATCAAGAGCCAGGATTTCCCCTGGGGCTCTTGGGTCAGGGCGTTTGCTTCCATGATTTTTTCTACCGTGGTAGCATTGGCCTTGGCAATATCCCAAAGCGAGTCTTCCCCTGCCCGGCGCAGGATCATGCTTGGCCGGTCATCCCGGCGCTCTAAAGGCTCATTCACGGCGATGCCGGTAACCATAGGTACTTCCAGCATATCCATAAGCCAGCCCTCCAGGCTCAGCTCCGCCTGGCTGTCAACGGGGCCGCTTAGGCATAAGCGCAGGCTTCCCTGCTGCCCCGGCGGCAACGGAACGCTGCCCTGCCATGGGATAATTTGAGATGTAAGGCTGCCGTCTTCCATGCCCAAGGCCTGAAAGCTGCCAGCCAGCTCCGCTTGCAGCCCATCTTCGCCCAGGGTTATAGCTGGGCAGACGGGAAAGAAGCTCCATTCTAACGCTTTTTCCGGCCCCTTTACCCCGCCTGCAGAAGCTGTCACCCCGTCGTTTATAAAGGCCGTTACCCTTGGAAGCTCCAAGGGCATCTGCTGCAGCTGGGTTTCGTTTTTAGTGCTGTATGCATCGGTCACCAGCTGCATTTTTCTTTGCTGCCAAAGCACATATTGGCCCTGCATGCTGCCTTTGAGCCTGGCTCCGCCTTCCGGGGTAAGCTCCATTTCCAGCCCTGTCAGCACCATGGTTACCTGCAGCCGGTCCTCCGCTCCGTATTCCCGGTCCAGATCCCCATACTGGGAAAACGGCACCTGAAAATCCCAGCTATGAAGCTGACCATCTTCTCCCAGGTACAGCCCATGCCCCTGGGCTGTGCCGCGAAATACCGCCCGGTCGGCCATCAGCTTGCAATCCGTAACCCTGGGGTGCAGGCTGTAGCTCAGCAGCTTATCCGGCTTTACTCCTGCAGGCGGCAATATGGTTTCATCCAGCTCCACGGTTTTCTCCCCCGCTTCTACGGGCAGGCGCAGCTGCAGATCTTCCAGCTTCAGCTGCACATCCTCCGGCAGTTCCCCTGGGCTGCTGATCTGCGCTTCGGTTTCTACAAAGGTATCCGCAGCCAAAGCTACATTGGCTCTTACCATCAGCTTTCTGGCAGACAAGCTGCGCCCGTCCACCCCGGACAAATAGCAGCTGGCCACGATCACGCCGTCCCGCTCTTTATCTGCCACTTCCCAGCGGGCCTGGAACGGAAGCCAGCCTTCCACGCACCGCGCCTCGCTCCCATCCTCCGGCAGGTACATTACCCATACCATTACCCCGCCGGAAACGCCTGCCCCATCCCGGTTCCATTGCTTGCTGCGCAGAAGGCTTTGCCCCCAGGCGCATACCACCTTGCCAATATCCGGCATATTGTCCGGCAGCTTCAGCTCCAGGGTCTGCTCCAGCTCCTTGCAATGGCTGGCAGCCGCAAGCCAGGTATGCCTGGTTTTAGGAAACTGCAAATCCATTTGATCACTCCTCAATACATGGTCTTCTGCCCTAGCCTATGCCGGGGTTTGTAGGATTAGACCTGCTTTTGCAGGCATAATATCCCCGCAGCGATAGCCCCCAGGGCAAAGCAGGTTGGGAAAAACCCATTGCCAACCCGGCCGCCAATAAAAAGGCCAATGCCAAAGGCCACAAAGGCGAAGCTCCACAGCTTGTTGCGACGGCACAAAAAATCACCCCCTGCATTGGTGTATGCAGGAGGTGGTAAAACTTATTCCAGTTCTTTCAGAATTGCCGCAACGATGGGCACGCAAACCGTTCGCCCATAGCCGGCATTCTCCACAGCTACGATAAAAGCGTAGGGATACTTTTCGTCCAGGAGGAAGCCCGTAAACATAGCGTTGGATTTTTGGCCCTTTACCTGGGCCGTGCCGGTTTTGGCGCAGACGGTAAAGCCCAAAAAGTTTTCATCGCCATATTTGCTGGCTACATTGTTGCGCATATACTCCCGGATGGTTGCCGCCGTTTCCTGGGACATAATGCGCCCCTGGCGGATGGGCTTTGCCTCATAGGTAGTCTTTTTGCCAACGGTTACCCGGTCTACCACATAGGGGTCATACCCGGCGCCGCCGGAAGCAATAGCGCCTACAAAACGCAGATAGGCGCAGGGGTTGATCAGATCGGTATACTGGCCGATGCCGCTCCAGCAAAGGTTTTCGTTATAGGCATCGCTCAGGTCGAAATTGCCCCGCTTGGTTTCAAAGCCGTCGAAGCTAACACTGTCCATAATGCCAAAAAGCTCCACATATTGCTGCAGCTTGTCCCGGCCAACCATGGTAACCAGCTCGGCAAAGGCGCAGTTGCAGGAATTGGCAAAAGCCTGCTTCAAAGTCTGCTGCCCATGGCGGCTTTCGCAGGTGACCTTGCCGGAGCCGATCTCATATTCGCCGTCACAGCTGAAAGTAAGCTCCCGGGCATCCGGGATGCTCTCCAGGGCAACTGCCAGGGTAACGATCTTGAAAATAGAGCCGGGGGTATAGGTGTTCTGCAAAAAGCGGTTCATATATACGCCCTCGTATGCGCCGGAGGTATCGGCAGCAATGTTAGGCATATTGTCAGGATCGTAGGTAGGGGTAGTAACGGCGCAGATCAGCTCTCCCGTGCGGTAATTATACACCGCAACCGTTCCCTTTCGGTCGCCCAGCGCTTTCAGCGCAGCGGTTTGCAGCCGGGAGGACAGAGTAAGGTGAACACGCCCCTTAGCGCTGCCGTATGAATAGATGCCGTTGGCAATATCGTAAAGCACCATAGCTTCGTGATAGGTCTTGGCAACGGTAGGCGCAATGTTCCCGGTGCGGTCACCCAGCCAATGCATAGTAGCCTTGCGCACCTGGGCATCCGGCGCATAAGTCTTATTCCCGGAAAGATCCAGCAAAACCGCGCCGTCAGCATCCAAAATCAAGCCCTGGGCGATCTTGCCGTTTTGGTACAGATGAGGAGAGCCTGGCTCTTGCACCCAGGTTTTCGCCTTGGAGATATACTCCGCGCAGAAAAACACCATGCCGCCTAGCAGCGCCAGCACCAGCACCATAGCGATCATGGCTCTGGAAGCTACTCTATTCATCCGTATCCCTCCCCTCTTTGGTAATGCGCACGGCAAAGCTGGCATTCTGCCGGGTATCGGCGGATTTCATAAAGCCCAGCAGACCCCAGGCGCAGATCATGCTGGTGCCGCCGTTGGAAAGGAAGGGGAAAGTAACGCCGGTAAGGGGCAGGGCATCTACCGTGCCCAACACATTGAGCATAACCTGCATGATCAAAATGCTGGCTGCGGTGCAAGCGCCAATGGTATAAAAGCTGCTGCGGCCAACCGCGGCGCACCGCACCGCGAACACCGCCAGTGCTACTGTACTCAGCACCGCCATAATGGCAATGAGCAAGCCCCATTCTTCGGAAACGGTAGCAAACACCATATCCGAATCGGCAGCAAAATTGTTTTTCATCCAGCCATTGCCTGCACCCAGGCCGAAAAGGCCGCCGGAAGCAATGCACATCAGGCTTCTGGTCTGCTGGTAGCCGGCATTCAGGGGGTCTTCCCAAATATGCCGCCAGGTTGCAAAGCGGCGCAGGGCATGGGGCGCAATGCGCAGGGCCATAACCCCCGCAAAGCCCAGGCCGGTAATGGCCAAGCCAACCGTGCCAACGCTGCCGGAGCGCATAAAGGCGATCACCAAAAAAGCAACAAAGAATACCAGCGCCGTGCCAAAGTCGTTCATCAGCGCCAGGCATCCGCAAATTGCCACAGAATAAGCAATAAACAGCCAAAGGTTATGCTTGCTTACTACCCGCTCCATGGTAGAAGCGCCTACGAACACAAAGCACACCTTGCTCAGCTCCGAGGGCTGCAAGGTCATAGACCCAAGCTGGATCCAGCTTTTCGCACCGTGCTCCTCTTTGCCGAAGATCAGCGTAAGGATCAAAAAGCCGATGCCCGCAACCGCGGCCAGATACCGGGCCTTTTGCGCCCGCTCCAGATCCCGCAGAGACCAGCCCACCACAAGGAAGGTAGCCACGCCCAATAACAAAGCAATAAGCTGCTTGCCAGCTTCCCCGGGGCGCACCGTGGCAATAGCCGCCATGCCCAGGCTGCATAAAAAGAAAGCGATGGTTTCCGCTTCAAAGGCGGTACGGCGAAGCATCAGGGTAAACAGCAGCAAGCCCCACTCAGTGGCCATAATGCCGCCAAAGCCCAGGGCGATGGATTGAGCATGCTCCTGCTGGCCGCCCAGCAAAAAGCCCAGCAGCAGCAAGATCTGAATAGCCGTAAGCAGCAGCAAATTCACCATAGTGCTTACCGGGCCGGCGGCTTTGGTGCGCAGCTTAGCCTGGCGCTTTTCCTGCTTGCGGGAGATAGGCACCAGCTGCATAGGGATGCCGCCGATGGTCAAAACATCCTCCTCGGCAAGCTCCGCGAAAGGTGTCTGGCTTCCGTTTACGAATATGCCGGTTTTTGAATCCGCATCCCGAACAGTCCAGGAGCCGTCGGCATAGCGGCGCAAAACCGCATGGTTGCGGGAAACTGTGGGAAAATCCACCACGATATCGCTGCGTTTGCTGCGGCCGATCACATTTTCCCAATGGGTAATGGGGATCTTTTTGCCGCTTTCCAGCACAAGCCAGGCCCAGATCTCCGGCTCTCGCCGGAAGGTAAGCAGCGGCTTGCAAACCCGCCATAAAAGCAAAAATACCAGAGCAGGCAGGAGGTAGCGCAAAACCGTATCGTATACATAAATGTAGCTGTCCTTCGCTTGGGCCAGCTGGGAAAAATCTGGCATTGGGTTACCTCCTTTCTAAGAATTACAGCGAGTTCAAAAGTTCAATTTCTTTTTGGTAGCCCGCAAGCTCGTTAGGCGTTTCCAAGATCATGGGCAGGCCCTGCAGGGCGGGGTGATTTACAATGGCCCGGAAGGTTTCCAGCCCCAGGCTTCCCTTGCCGATGCATTCATGCCGATCTTTATGGCTGGCAAAGGGATTCTTAGAATCGTTCAGGTGGAGCGCTTTCAGCCAGTGCAGGCCGATCACCCGGTCAAATTCCTGCAAAACGCCCTCCAAATCGTTCACTATGTCATACCCGGCGTCATACACATGGCAGGTATCCAGGCAAACGCCAATGTCATTGCTGCCTACGCCGTCTATAATGGCCCTTAGGCTTTCAAAGCTGCCGCCGATCTCGCTGCCCTTGCCGGCCATGGTTTCCAGCAGCACGGTAACCGGGTACCCCGGGGCAATTGCCTTTTTCAGCGCATCTACAATATAGCCGATGCCCGCCTCTTCCCCCTGGCCTACATGGCTGCCGGGGTGGAAATTATAAAGGTTACCGGGCAGCGCCGCCATACGCCGCAGATCATCCGCCAAAATATCGGCAGCAAAGGCCCGGGCATCGGCGTCCGCAGTACATAAATTCATGGTGTACGCCCCATGGGCTACCAAAGGGCCAAAGCCGTAATTGCCAAGCTTGTCCATAGCCAAAGCAGCATCGGCGGCATCCTCCGCTTTTGCCTTGCTTCCCCTGGGGTTGCGGGTAAAGAACGCAAAGGTATTCGCCCCAATGCTTTTGGCGGTATCCACAGCCGCCGCAAAGCCGGAAGCCGCAGAAAGATGGCAGCCTAAATATCTCATGCAAACGCCCTCCTTTGATATTAGCTATCATAATACCACATATCCGAAAAAAAAGCAAATTTTTGGATTCACAATATAGAATATATGTGCTATAATATTTAAAATAACCTTTGTTAGGAGGCTTTACCATGCCGAAGTCCGACAATCAGAAGCTAAAGATCCTCTATATCCGGGATTATCTACAAAAATACTCCCACGAGGGGCACCCCGTGAGAGCAAATGAGCTGATTACCATGCTGGACAAGCACAATATCAGCGCCGACCGCAAGACCATTTATTCTGATGTTGCCGCCCTGATGGATTATGGCGACGATATTCTGTCTATCCCCGGCAAGAACGGCGGCTACTACCTGGCCAGCCGCAACTTTGAAGCCCCGGAGCTGAAGCTGCTGGTGGATGCCGTGCAGTCCAGCAAATATCTTACCGAGCGCAAATCCCGTGAGCTGATCGAAAAGCTTTGCAAAGAATGCAACGAAGACGAAGCTAAGATGATCCGCCGCAATGTGCTGGTTTCCGGCCGGGTAAAGAGCATGAACGAAACCATCTACTACAATGTAGATGCTATCCAGGAAGCCATCGGCCAGAATAAGCAGATCACCTTCCGCTATTTCGATTGGGACTTTGGCGGCAAGCGCAAATACCGGGAAAAGCCCTATGTGGCCAGCCCCTACGGCCTGTGCCAGGACAATGAAAACTGCTATCTGCTGGCTCACTCGGAGCGCCGTGGCATTACCCACTATCGGGTAGACCGCATGAGCGATATCCGCCTTACGGACGACAAGCGCATCCCCTGCCCCGAGCTTACGGGAAAAGCGCTGAACGAGCACGCCCAGCGCCTTTTCTTCATGTTCGGCGGCGAGCTGACCGATGTAAAGCTGCGCTTCCACCGTAAGCTCCTGAATGTGGCAGTAGACCGCTTCGGCCGGGATGCTATGCTCATCCCTGAGGATGAAGACCACTTTAATGTAACTGTAAAGGTGGCCGTTTCCCCCATGTTCCTGAGCTGGCTGCTGGGCTTTGGTAACGAGGTCAAGATCCTCCACCCCCAGAGCGTAGTGGAGGAATTTAAGGCTCTGTGCGCCCAGGCTCTGGAGCAGTATTAAGAGAAAACGAGGAGAATATCCCGTTCCAGGTATCTTTCAGCGCCCCGGCCTGATCCTCAGAAGCCATAACCGTTACTACATAGTGGTAGCTTCCGTCGTCGAGGATGCTCCCCCGGCCGATCTGGCTGCCCCCTTCCCCGGCGCAGCTCCATACAAAGTCATACCGCTTGCAGCCGTCCTGGTTTTGCTTCATAATGCGCAGGTTTTCCCGGCTGTAGCCGGTAACCCGGCGCAGCGTTTTGTCCAGATCCCCAGCTTCCATTACCTGCCGGGTAAGGGTATAGCCATCGCAAAAGCAGATGCTCTCCTGCTCCCCGGCTTCCATGGAAGCAACCTCCTGATCCGAATCAAAGCTGAGTACCATCCGGGCCATTTGCTCCGGCGGCAAGGGCGTATATTCATCGGCCATAGTTTCGTATTCCGTTTTAGCGCAGCCGCAAAGCAGCACCGCTAGAGCCAACACCAGCCATTTTTTCATGGTATCCCCTCCGTTTTGGTTTTGATCGCACCTGCCACTATTGAATGCGCTCAGGTCACTCCTTATGCCAGCCGCCCTTGACTTTTGCTAATAAAAATGCTATCATCAAGGCCAATGGAGGGTTGTCCGAGTGGTTTAAGGAGCCAGTCTTGAAAACTGGTGATGGGGAAACCCACCGTGGGTTCGAATCCCACATCCTCCGCCATAAAAAGCACCCCAATGGGGTGCTTTTTTTATGTGAAAGAGCAATTAAAAGTATATAAGTGGGGGTAAAAATAACCCAAAGTACATCTTTTACCGGTATATGTGCCCTTTTTTCATGGCTAGTTCATCTAAATATTCGGCACTCTTCTTGATGTCTATTTGAATGAATCTATCGTAATACTCCTCTAATCGATACATATTTAGTATCTCGTCTGTAATTTTCCACCAATAGTCGCGACCACGACAAAGAGATCCTATTCTTTTTGAGATGAAGGCATTTTGAAGGCAGGCTCTTATTGCCGGTACGGTCAATCTGCCATTGGAGTACCCACTCAATTCAAATATCCCAACGCAAAGAAGATTAAAGGTAAATGATGTACTGCCGGGATAATTAAATGCGGATTTTTGCATTTCAATGGCGCAAGCTACTTTCTTATCTGCAGAGTAGCGATAAAACAAGGTTCCTTTACCACTACGACTATATCCATATTTAGAAAGGTCAGCTTGTACTCTGGATAGAAAATAATCGTAGATCTCTGTATGTTCCATTCTCATCACTCCTTTACTCCACGATTATATCATATTTAAAACGCTAGTTAAAGAGAAATACCCTTTTATTGCTTCTTTTACTACAAGAGCGCTTAAAAGTCAAGTACGGACGCCGGGTATGGCCTTGTGTGAAGACGAGCAACCGTTTTGCGCAATATTTTTTTACGGGCGTTGCAATCGGCTTTTGCTTATAGTAAAATAAAGAAAACCGTAAAAATAGGAGGAATTGCTATGCTGCTGATCAAAAACGGATATATCAAGCCCATGGTGGGGCCGGACATGGAAAACAGCGCTGTGCTCATTGGTGACAACGGAAAGATCCTGCGTGTTGCCGAGACTATCGAAGCCCCCGAGGGCTGCCAGGTGATCGATGCCCAGGGGCGCTTGGTTACCCCCGGCTGCGTGGATGCCCACTGCCATATCGGCCTTGATAACGAAGCCGTAGGCTGGGAGGGCAAGGACTACAACGAGATCGTCGACCCCGTCACCCCGCAAATGCGGGCTATCGATTCCATCTATCCCCAGGACGAAGCCTTTGCTTTGGCTTTGCAGGGCGGCGTGACCACCGCTTGCACCGGCCCGGGCAGCGCCAATGTGGTGGGCGGTACTTTTGTAGCCATCAAGCTTTGGGGCAACCGTGTGGACAATATGATCGTAAAAGATCCCATCGCCATGAAGTGCGCCTTTGGTGAAAATCCCAAGCGCTGCTATGGTCAGGGTGCTAAAAAAGCGCCTATGACCCGTATGGGCGTTGCGGCCGTGCTGCGGGAGCTGCTGTTTAAAACCCAGCGCTATATGCAGGACAAAGCCCAGGGCAAAAACCCCGGCTTTGATATGAAGCTGGAAGCTATGATCCCCGTATTGGAGGGCAAGCTCCCCCTGAAATGCCATGCCCACCGGGCCGATGACATCCTTACCAGCATCCGGATCGCCAAGGAGTTTGGCGTAAAGCTTACCCTGGACCACTGCACTGATGGCGCGATCATCGCCGATGAGCTTGCCAAGGAAGGGTATCCTGCCTTTGTCGGCCCGTCCCTGGGCTCCAAGAGCAAGATCGAGCTGGCAAACAAGAGCTTTACCACCCCCGGCATCCTTCACGAAGCAGGTGTAAAGGTAAGCATCATTACCGATGCTCCCGTGATCCCCTTGCAGTATCTGCCTATGTGCGCCGGTATGGCCGCCGATGCAGGCCTTCCTATGGAGGAAGCCTGGCGGGCCATTACCATCAACCCTGCCGTTTCCGTGGGCATTGACCACCGGGTAGGCTCTTTGGAGCCGGGAAAGGACGGCGATGTGGTGATCTGGACGGCAGACCCCCTTACCAGCGTTTGCGCTCAGGCTTATACCACCATCGTAGACGGCAAAGTTGTCTACCAGGCAAAGCAATGAAGCTTCTATCCCAGTATTATCAGGAAAAATTCGGCTGCAAGGTATATAAGCTTTCTCTGAACGGCGGCTTTACCTGCCCCAACCGGGACGGCTCTTTGGGCACCCGGGGCTGCATATTCTGCACCGGCAGCGCCGAGTTTGCCGAGGGCGGAAAGGATGTTGCCGCCCAGCTTCAGCGGGCCAAGGAAAGAGTGGCCGCCAAGAGCCGGGGCGGCAAATACATTGCCTATTGGGGCAGCTTCACCGCCACCTACGCCCCGGTAGAAACCCTGCGCAGGCTGTTTTTTGAGTCCATCCAGCCGGAGGATATTGTAGGACTGGCCCTGGGGACAAGGCCGGACTGTCTGGGTGAGGATGTTCTCGCCCTGCTGAGCGAGCTGAACGCCGTAAAGCCGGTATCGGTAGAGCTGGGGCTGCAGACTGCCAAGGAAGAAACCGCCCGGTATATCCGCCGGGGCTACGAATTGCCGGTATATCTGGATGCCGTAAAGAAGCTGAAAAGCAGGGGCTTGGAGGTCGTTACCCATATTATTCTCGGCCTGCCGGGAGAAACCCTGGAAGATATGGTCTCTACCACCCGGGCAGCCGTCCAAGCCGGCACAGACGGGGTAAAATTCCATCTGCTCCATGTGCTAAAAAATACCGACCTGGCGGAAGAATACGCCCAGGGAAAATTTGAATGCATGACCCTGGAGCAGTACGCCGCCTGCCTGAAAGCATGCATGGCGATCCTGCCGGAACACATAGTCGTACACCGTATCACCGGAGACGGGGCGAAAAAGGACCTGATCGCACCGGCTTGGTCTGCAGATAAAAAACGGGTGCTCAACTACCTGCGCAAATACCTGGAGCTTCCCTAGCGTCTGCTCATAGCTTCTGTGAAGTCCTGCGCGCAATACCGTTCACTTTCTACAATTTTAAAAGGAGGAAAACCAAATGATTATTCGCAAGCAAGATTTTGCCCTGGATGTGGATGTAGAAGCCACTTCCCGGTATTCTCAAACCCACAGCCTTTGCGATTGCAGCGAGTGCCGAAATCTTTATGCCCAAATTGCGGATAAGCTGCCCAATTTAACCGCATTTCTCTCAGAGCTGGGCCTGCAAATCGCGCGGCCTGACGAAACCGGCTCCTGCGCCGGGGAAGATCATATCGATTATAACTTTGTTTCCTATACTGTCATTGGCCAGATTTTGGATTCTGACAAATATGAAATGGATATGGTCGATGGTGAACTGCCTCTAAAGATCGTTATTGATAGGTCTTATATCCCCAACGAGCAGCAAACTGAGCGCTATTTTACGGTAACTGTTTATAACATTAAGCTGCCCTGGGTATTGAATGAGCCCTTCCCCCAGCCGAAAGAGCCTTCCATTTTGCAAAGAATCAAGAATATGCTGCTGAAATAGACCAGGAGGCACCCGCCATGCTCGGTAAATTCGTAACCGTAACCGTAGACCGCCCTCTGGGCAGCTATCACCCTAAGCACAAAGATATTTACTATAGCCTCAACTACGGCTACATTCCCGGCATCTTCGCCGCCGACGGCGAGGAGCAGGATGCCTACATACTGGGCATAAACGAGCCCGTAAAGGAATTTACCGGGAAAGTTGTGGCCATCATCCACCGCTTTGACGATGTGGAAGAAAAATGGGTAGTCGCCCCGGAAAGCGCCTGCTTTACCAAAGAAGAGATTACAAAGCTGGTTGCCTTTCAGGAGCACTATTTCCAAACGGAAATCAGAATGTACCACGGAGGTGCGTGAGGATATGAACGCAGAAATTAAGCTGAACGGATTGCAGATCGAAACGGAGCGGTTGCTGCTGCGCCCCTTTTGCCAGGACGATCTGCAGGATTTTTACGCCTACGCCAGCGTACCCGGCGTGGGCGAGCGGGCGGGCTGGCAGCACCACGAAAGCATAGAAAAAAGCCAGCAGATCCTGGATATATTCATCGAGGAAGATAAGACCTTTGCCATCGTCTGCAAAGAAAGCGGCACGGTCATCGGCTCTTTAGGCGTAGAAAAATACGGCATGGAGCAGGCTCTTACGGAGTTTATTGGCTATCGGGGCCGGGAGATCGGCTATGTGCTTGCCAAAGATTACTGGGGCAAGGGCCTGATGCCGGAGGCGGTAAAGGCTGTGATCGACTATCTTTTTACCGCCATGGATATGGATTTTCTGCTGTGCGGCTATTATGATTTCAACAGCCAGTCCAAAAAAGTGCAGGAAAAATGCGGCTTTCTGCCCTATCGCCGGCTTGTTATGGATACCCGCATGGGTACAAAAGAGCCGGGCATTCTCAGCCTGCTGAAAAACCCCGGCAAAGATATTCACTTTATATTTTCCCACCCGGAAACCTTGATCTACGAAGATCGATAAGCCCTTTTAACCACGCAAAACCCCTTGCTTCCCATATATCAGGAGGCAAGGGGTTTTGTGCGATATATTACAGCTTAGCCACTCGGCTCAGGTATTCTACCACGCTGTGGGCGGCGGTGTTGCCCTGGCCTACGGCGGTGGCGATCTGGTAGGGCCGGCCGGTGCAATCTCCGGCGGCGAAGCAGCCGGGCTTGGAGGTTGCCATGTGCCTATCCACCCGGATATGCACGCCGTCCATTTCCAAGCCGTCCAGCAGCTTGGCGGGGGCTACGGCGCTGCGCAGGAAGAATACGCCGTCTATTGCGATCTCGCTGCCGTCGGTAAGGCGAACGGCCTCTACCCGGTTTTCTCCCAACACCTGGCGCATAGGCTTTTCCGGGCGGATGATATTTTCGCCGCTGATCCCGCCGCCCTCATAGGGCGCAAAAAGGTATACCTTTTCGGCGATATTCGCCAGGTACTCCACCTCATGCTCAAATCGCTTCGCTGCGCAGTATACCGCAATGGTCTTGCCCCGGTAGAAAAAGCCGTCGCAGGTAGCGCAGTAGCTTACGCCCCGGCCCAAAAGCTCTGCTTCTCCCGGCAGGCCCTTGCCGGATACAGCGCCGGTAGCCAAGATCACCGTTTTGGCTTCATAAATTTCGTTGCCCCCCAGGATCATATAGTAGCTGCCCATGGGGGTGATATTGGTAACCATCTTATCTTCCAGAGTAAGCCCGGCAGCATCGATCTGCTCCAAAAACGCCTGGTTAAGAGCCTTGCCCGTTACCATGGTTACGCCAGGGTAGTTGGCAATAATCTCAGATTTACCTACCTTTTCGCTCAGCTCCCGGGAGCCAAACCAAATAATACTCTTGTTATGAAGTTTCAAATTCAAAGCGGCGGACAGCCCCGCCGGGCCGCTGCCGATAATGGCTACATCATGCATAATTTATCTCCTTTTGCCCGTTTCAGGCGGTTTCTAGGGCTATTATAAGGCAAGCCCGTCATAAAAACAAGAGCCAACCGTCGCCGCAAAATGTTTCCCTGCCGATTATGCGCAGAAATTGTTGACGGGCAGCATAGGGGTATGGTATACTTTTTATGTATGACCGATCGCCCATATTCGTCAGATAGAGAGGTAATTTTATGAGCCATAACATCAGCGATTTTCGCATCGTGGCAGACTCCGCTGCCAACCTTACCGAGTATTCCAAGGTCAGCTTTTGCAGCGCCCCTATGAAGATCATTACCTCCGAAAAAGAATATACCGATGATGCAGCTCTGGATGTGGCCGCCATGGTAGAGGATCTGCGCAACTATACCGGCCGTTCTTCTACCTCCTGCCCCAACCCTGATGAGTGGCTCAGCGCTTTTGGCGACAGCAAGTATATTTTCGCCGTAACCATTACCAGCAACCTTTCCGGCAGCTATAACGCCGCCCTTACCGCCAAGGGCATTTACGAAAGCGATTACCCCGAGCGCAAGGTGTTTTTGGTGGACTCCCTCTCTGCCGGCCCTGAGCAGTCTATCATCGTAGAAAAGCTGGGCGAACTCATCGCTTCCGGCTTGAGCTATGAAGAGATCTGCCAGCAGATCACCGCCTACTTAAGCCGCTCCGGCTTGTATTTCATGCTGGAATCTCTGAAGAACATGGCCAATAATGGCCGTGTCAGCCAGGCCGTGGCCAAGATCACCGGGTTTTTGGGCATCCGCATCGTAGGCCGGGCCAGCGACCACGGCACTCTGGAGCCTACCGACAAATGCCGCAATCAGGCAAAATCCCTGGAAACTATCGTCCGGCGCCTGCAGGAGCGGGGTTTTATGAATGGCCGCATCCACATTGCCCATTGCTTTAACGAAGAAGGCGCCCAGGCCCTGAAAGAAAAGCTCCTGGCCCACTTCCCTGCCGCTTCTGTGATCATCCAGAAGACCAGAGGCATTTGCAGCTTCTATGCCGAGCGGGGCGGCCTGATGGTAGGCTACGCTCTGGACTAAGCTTACATACCCAAACATCCCGGAAGATCCTCTTCCGGGATGTTTTTTGCCAGGCGGGCGAAAAATAGCTGATTTCTTCCCGGGAAATCGGCCAAAGCATTGACAGCATATGATATAATATAATTTGACATTATAAGAGGAAGAATGCCTATGAAAACCTTTTCCCGCGTTTGCTACCGCTTTTTATACTTCTGGGTAAAGCTGATTTACCGTAAATATACCGTCGAGGGCATTGAGAATTTGCCGGACGAGCCCTGCATCGTTGCCGGCAACCATTCCCAGACCCACGGCCCGCTGTCCTGCGAGTTATATTTTCCCGACGATAAGGGCATCTGGGCTGCCAGCGAAATGTTTGAGCTAAAGAAAGTTCCCGCCTATGCTTTCAAAGACTTCTGGTCTGATAAGCCCAAGTGGACCCATTGGTTTTTTAAGCTCCTTAGCTACCTCATTGCGCCTCTGGCGGTTTTGCTCTTCAATAACGCCCATACCATCGCGGTTTACCGCGGCCAAAAAATCATGAACACCATGAAGACCACCGTATCCCGTATGGAGGAGGGCGCCAACATCGTCATCTTCCCGGAGCATGACGAGCCTTACAACCACATTCTCCAGGGCTTCCAGGAGGGCTTTGTGGATGTGGCCCGGCTGTACTGCCGCCGCAGCGGCAAGGGTGTTTGCTTCGTGCCTATGTATGTGTGTCCTACCCTGCGTAAGCTGTATATCCTTGAGCCCATTGCCTTTGACCCTACCGCCCCCATCCAGGAAGAGCGCAAGCGCATCTGCGCCTACCTGATGGCTTCCATCAGCGCAAAAGCCGATTCCCTGCCTCTGCATGCTACCTTTGGCTACCGCAAGAGCCTGAATGCCTATAACCGTCCTTTGGAGGAGAAACCCAATGAAGAAGCCGGTCGTTGACTACCGCGAGTTTCGCCTGCGGAAAATAAATGATCCCCAATTTTCCCACCTGAAGCTGCTGCTGGGCTGGGTAGTCTATTTCATTTTATATTTCATCACAGAAAACCTGATCCCCCCGGAAAAATGTCACAGCGTATACTGCTGGCTGGACGATGTATTTGTCTTCAACGAATATTTCGTGATCTTCTATGTGTTCTGGCATGCCCTGATCGTGATCTCTCTGGTCTGGTTTGCCCTATACAGCATTGAAAACTTTAAAAACCTTTCCAAGTACATAATCATTACCCAGATCGTAGCTATGATCTGCTACATCGTATATCCCACCCGGCAGGATCTCCGCCCGGAGGTTTTTGAAAACGAGAATTTCTTTACCTGGGTGCTGTCCATTATCTACAGCTTCGATACCAATACCGGCGTATGCCCCTCCCTGCACTGCGCCTATTCCTTCGGTATCGCTTCTGTCTGGCTTAAGGAAAAGCAAGCCTGGAGCTGGTGGAAGCTCTTCGTATGCATCAGTGTTGTGCTGATCTGCCTTTCTACTATGTATGTTAAGCAGCATTCTGCCGTGGATGTGATCGCCGCCATTCCTCTGGGGATCCTGGCAGAGGGTATCGTTTTCTTCAAATATTGGAAGAATAAGCTTCGCAAAGCGGAAGCTTGAGCTAAAATTTCCCAAAAGCTCTGCGGAAAGGGGGAAGTAATATGAAGCAAAAAATAATTAAAGTTCTTCAATTTATTACCAACCCCCGGTTTTTGCTGTGCTTTGGCCTGGGCTGGATCATTACCAACGGCTGGAGCTACATCCTCTTTGCCCTGGGCATGGCTCTGGATATCGGCTGGATGAAAGCCGTTGCCGGCGCTTACCTGGCCTTTTTGTGGCTGCCCATCTCCCCGGAGAAGATAGCTACCTGCGCCATTGCCATTGCCCTGCTGCGCTGGCTCTTCCCTAACGACCAGAAGACCCTGGCTGTGCTGCGGGATATCCTCAATAAGGCCAAAGCCGCCGTCCGCTCCAAGAAAGAGCAGCACCAGGCGAAAAAAGCCGAGAAAGCCGCCCTGGAAGAGCCTAGGCCGGAAGAAACACCAAATGCGCAAACACCTGCGGAAGAAACGCAACCCGCGCCTGAAATTGAACCTGAGCAGCCTATGTAAGATAGGCTGCTCTTTTTTTTCAAAAAGTGCTTGCATTTTAGTTCAATTGTAGTATAATGAACTCACAAAATGAACTTGCGAAAAAAGTTCAATCCAGGAGGGCTGTTATGAAGCCGGAAATCTTCTCCCAGCGGCTGAAGGAAGCCATGCAGAAAAAGAAACTGAAGCAGGTGGATATCCTCCGCCTTGCCGAAAGCGCCGGCATCAAGCTGGGCAAAAGCCATATCAGCCAGTACCTTTCCGGCAAAAGCGTGCCCCGTGATGGCGTTATGGCCTTTTTGGCAAAGGCGCTGGATGTAAGCGTAAGCTACCTTAAGGGCGAAGATGCCCCTACCTTGACCGATACAGGAGATGTTCCTATGAAATTCTATAAAAAATCCGCCAAGCTTGACCATGTGCTTTACGATGTAAGAGGCCCGGTTGTAGAAGAAGCCGCCCGCATGGAAGCCGCCGGTGTCCACGTTCTCAAGCTGAATATCGGCAATCCCGCCCCCTTCGGCTTTACCGCGCCGGACGAAGTGATCTTCGATATGCAGCAGCAGCTTACGGATTGTGAGGGCTACTCCCCCTCCAAGGGCCTGTTCTCCGCCCGCAAGGCCATTATGCAGTATATGCAGAACAAGAATGTGCCCAATGTGACCATTGACGATATTTATACCGGCAACGGCGTTAGTGAGCTGATCAATTTGAGCATGTCCGCCCTTTTGGACGATGGCGACGAGGTTTTGATCCCCTCCCCCGACTATCCTCTGTGGACGGCCTGCGTGACCCTAGCCGGCGGCACCGCGGTGCATTATGTTTGTGACGAGGAGAGCGAATGGTACCCGGATATTGCGGATATCCGCAAAAAGGTCACCCCCAAGACCAAGGCCATCGTCATCATCAACCCCAACAACCCCACCGGCGCTCTCTACCCCAAGGAAATTCTGGAGCAGATCGTTCAGGTTGCCCGGGAAAACAGCCTGATGATCTTCTCCGACGAGGTTTACGACCGGCTGATCCTTACCGGCGAGGAGCATATCTCCATCGCTTCCCTGGCGCCGGATCTGTTCTGCGTTACCTTCAGCGGCCTGAGCAAGAGCCACATGATCGCCGGCTTCCGGGTGGGCTGGATGGTGCTCAGCGGCAATAAGCGCCTGGCCCGGGACTATATCGAGGGCCTGAATATGCTGTCGAATATGCGCCTTTGCTCCAATGTGCCTGCCCAGTCCATCGTGCAGACCGCTCTGGGCGGCTACCAAAGCGTAAAGAACTATATCGTCCCCGGCGGCCGTGTTTACGAGCAGGCGGAGTATATCCACAAAGCCCTCAACGATATTCCCGGCATTTCCGCCGTAAAGCCCAAGGCCGGTTTTTACATCTTCCCCAAGATCGATACCAAAAAGTTCAATATTACGGACGACGAAAAGTTCACTTTCGACCTCTTGCGGGAGAAAAAGCTGCTGCTGATCTCCGGCAAGGGCTTCAACTGGAAGCAGCCTGACCATTTCCGTATCGTCTACCTTCCCCGGGTAGAGGTGCTGGAAGAAGCTATGGAAAAGCTGGCTGATTTCTTTAAGTATTACCGCCAGTAAAATTTACCGCACCCCTAGCCTCTCCTATGTAAGGGGAGGCTAATGGTGCGGCTTTTTTATAAAATTTTTAAATTTTTGTAAGTAATTTCCTTTTGCCGATTGTATAAGTAGTGAACTCCAAAAGAAAGGAGCATGGCCATGGATCACGGCGCAAGTAGCTACCGCCGTTACCTGGATGGCAATGAAGAAGCCTTTGACGAGATACTAAAAGAATATTGGGCTCCCCTGGTCAGCTTCCTTGGGCGCATGGTGGGCGTTACCGCCGCTGCCGAGGATATCGCTATGGATGTATTTGCCGATCTGATCGCAGACCGCAAGAAATACAACTTTAAGGTAAGCCTGAAGACCTACCTGTATATGCTGGGCCGCAGCCGGGCGCTCAATTACATCAAGCGAAACCGCATCGTACCTACCGTGCCGCTGGAGGATGTCTTCTCCCTGCCCTCTTTAGAGCCAGGGCCGGAAGCGAAGCTCCTTTCCCGTGAGCGCTCCCAGGCCGTTGGCAAGGCCATGAGCGAGCTTAAGCCGGATCTTAGAGATGCGCTGGTGCTTACCTACTGGGAGGGTCTTTCCTGCGAGGAAGCGGCCAAGGTAATGAAAAAGAGCCGCAAGCAGGTGTATAATCTTTTGTATCGCGCCAAAGGGCAGCTTCGTGCCGCACTGGAAAGCGAGGGTATTTATGAATTTTGAAGAACGAAAGGCGGAGATCTTCCGCCGGGGCAATGCACGCATTGCCGCAAAAAAGCGCAAAAAGCGCATTATTTTAGGGGCTGTCGTCCCCGTTTTGCTGGTAGCGCTGCTTGCCTTTCCCGTAGGCCGCCTGCTTAGCAGCGCCAAAGGGGAAGAAAAAGCGCCTGCCATCCTTATGGAAAACCAGCCTTCCATCGCCCCTGGCGAACAGCCTGCCCCCCAGGCTACCTATCCTGAATTGGTTCTGAACGATAATACGCAGCCCTTCAGCCCCGGTGTTCCCCCCGGCAGCTCTATGGGCAGATTCACTATCGGCAGAGACCCTAGAGGAAATTGGAATCTCGGTTTCTTTTATCAAACGCCCCCAGATCTCTGGCTATACAGCCTCGAAGGTGATGTTGTTAAGGCTCAGGAAGTAGGTTACAATTGGACGAATAAAATTCTTTTTTGGGAAAATAGCACTGTCTCGGAAAGCCCGGATATCCTATCTCCCGGCGTAGTAGATGTGCAAATCCATACCAGCTATGGCTATTTGGTCCTGGATGCATCGAATTATATGCCCTGGGATGTAGATGCTGAGTATTGGAGCGCAAGTGTCCTCGGCAAAGAGTCTTTTTTTGACGGTAACGGTCAGAGCGCATTCCTTGCCTTTGACGAAAATCAATGGCTGCCTGCGAGCACGGATTTCTTTCCCAGCCAAAAGCTTTACCGGCTAAATCTAAGGCCCGGAGATAATATCTATCACATTTCTATCCAATGGCCCAAAGGCGGCGCTTCCTACTGCTTCCGGGTCAACTATGAGGAGTAATTTATGAAACGCTATATTGCTTTTATTCTGCTTGCAGCTTTGGTGCTGTGCCTGAGCGCCTGCGCCGCCAAGGTGGAAGCGTCCTCCGCTACCCTGCTTACCCCGGTAGCCAGCCTGGAAAAGCCGGAGCCGCAGGCTTTGTCTTCCGGCTTCTATGCCCACCAGAACAAATTTGCCTGGCAGCTGTTTTCCTCTGCCATCGCCGAAGATAAAGGGAAAAATGTATTGATCTCTCCCCTATCCGTGCAGCTTGCCCTGTGCATGACCGCAAACGGCGCAGACGGCGCTACCCTGGAGCAGATGCAAGCGCTTCTGTGCCAGGGTGAGCTGAGCAGCGCCAACGGCGAGCTTGCCAGCTACCTTTCCCAGCTTCCTACTGACGACAAAGCCAAGCTGCACATCGCCAACTCTATCTGGTATCGCGGCGGCCAAGCGCCAATCAAAGTGTACGATGATTTTTTGAACATCTGCGCCGGCTACTACAATGCCCAGGCCTACCAAGCCCCTTTTAACCGCCAGACCGTGGACGATATCAACGGCTGGGTCAGCCAGCATACCGACGGCATGATCCCCACGCTGGTAGATGACCTTGACCCCTCCACAGCCATGGTGCTGCTCAACGCTCTGTGCTTCGATGCCAAATGGCAAAGCATATTCACTGTGGCGAGTGTTGATGACGATTTCACTGCATTCTCCGGCCAGAAACAATCTGCTGAGTATATGTTCAGCAATGAATACAGCTTCCTGGAGCTTCCCAATGCCACCGGCTTTACCAAAAACTATGCCTCCGGCGGCTACAAGTTCGCCGCGTTGCTTCCCAACGAGGGCGTAGATATTTACGATTTTATCGCTTCTGTATCTGCTGAAGACCTCTCCGCCGCCCTGGCTGCGCCCCAGAGTATTCAGGTGCGGGTCTGGCTGCCCAAATTCACCTGCGAGTATGATTTAAATATGAACGAGCTGCTCTGCGGCCTGGGCATGAGCGATGCCTTTGACGCAGGAATGGCAGACTTTTCCAAAATGTCTGATGCGGGGCTATATATCAGCGAAGTTCTGCATAAAACCTATATCCAGGTAGATGAAAACGGCACAAAGGCATCCGCCGCTACCGCCATAGTCATGCCGGAATGCAGCGCTTATGGGCCGCAAGAGTTCCGAACGGTCAAACTGGATCGCCCCTTTGTGTATATGATCCTGGATGCCAACGACCTGCCTCTGTTTATAGGCGTTGTCACTGAGCTTGGCTGATAAAAACGCAGACGGCGGCAGCAAGCCGCCGCCCTATGGCCAATTTCACAGTGTCAAAGTAGGGCGGGGGCTTGCCCCCGCCGAAAAAGGAGGAAGCTTATGAAAAAGCTGATTTGTATGTTCGCCGCATTGCTGATATTTTTGTGCGGATGCTCCCAAGATAAAGGCAAAGCAGATGACAATACCTTTACCGTACTGGAAAATGGCAATATCCTCTCCCCCGAAGGCGTGGAATATTCCTTCTTAGCAAATGAGGGGATATTGAGTTTTAGCGAATATGATATAGAGTTCTTAGGCTATGTGCAAGGGGAAGCGAAAACCTCTCAGCATCTAAGCAGCACATTTCAAACCGGGATATTTGGCATCAAAGATATTTACTATGATGTGCCCTATGATGAAATTTTGATCCGGCGTTTGCCGGATAGCGAATGGAGAGCCATCTACCGCAAAGCATCCTTGCCGGAATTTGACTATTCTGTAGACAATTGCGTACGATTGGGGTTTGCTTCTTACCGCCCCTCCACGCTTGGCGAACCCAGCATTACTGACCCGGAAGAAATTGCGGCCTTTTTGTCAACAGTTCGCGCCCAGCCAGATCCCCGGGAGGCAGGACTATATGAATTGGTCAAAAAGCCGGATGGATTCCTGGAAAACTGCTATCTTTACGGCGCAGTCTACGGCTACTTTGAGGAAACGCCGTTCCTGTATGTAGAAATGCAGATAACATCCTATAACGATCTGGCCTATTCTATCGAAATAGAAGGCAAAGAGTATGTGCTGCCGGAGCATTTGCTGGAGATGTTTGAATAATTTAATAGCGGAGTGAGAGGGATTTGTTTACATTTTCGCCTTTAGGCGAAAATTGAGGTTCCGCTGCGTCGAGCCGTCGCGCGCAACAGTCCCCCGGACTGTTGCATTTGGATTATTCAAATCCCTCTCAAGGCAAAAAGAAGACCCATCCTGGTGGATGGGTCTTCTTTTTGGCGGAGTGAGAGGGATTTGAACCCTCGCGCGGCTTTTTGACCGCCTACTCCCTTAGCAGGGGAGCCCCTTCGGCCTCTTGGGTATCACTCCGAATCAAAGAATATATTTGATTGCCAAAGTATTCTAGCATAATAGGCAGGGTTTGTCAAGGGAAATTGTGCTAAGAAACAGTATTTTGTTGCTTTACCAGGGCATCCCTTTTTTAATCAAGGGCAATAATCTACAGCCCCATCCTGAGTGGGATGGGGCTATGATCGTTTGCTTTATAGAAGCTGGGTAATGACCAGGTGGGCAGATACCGGGCGGGTGCCTCCGGCTACCGGCGTAATGGTCAGCGCCGCGGCGGTGCCTTCCGGGTTGCGCACCGTCAAAACAGAGTTGGCGGTGGTGGTTTCTACAATAGCCATGCCAACGATCTGGGAGCTGCCGGTATCCCGGCCTGCTACGGTGTAAGCAAGATCCGCCCCATTGAGGGTAAGGATCAGCTGCCCGGCTTCGGTGACACTAACCTGGAACAGCACCTGATAAGCGCCGATGTCTGTCAGGTTGAAAGAATCCGGGCCAAGGCGGGTAATGCTCCCGGCGCTGTTAGGGCCGTCCTGGGGGAAGCTGACATCCGTCCCGGGGGCGACGGTAGCCGCATTGTCCGGCGGCATCAGGGCATAGAAATCGGCATAGGCGAGTACGCCACCGGCAGGGCCTTGAGGCCCAATAGGGCCAGTTTCTCCGGCAGGGCCCTGGGGGCCGGTAGCGCCCGTTGCACCCACGGGACCGGCAGGGCCGGCAGGACCGGTTTCACCGATAGGCCCTTGCGGGCCAACGGGGCCGATTGGGCCGGTAGCGCCCGTTGCACCCACGGGACCGGCAGGGCCAGCAGGGCCGGCAGGGCCGGTTTCACCTGCAGGCCCTTGGGGGCCGGCGGGGCCGGTAGCGCCGGTTTCGCCTGCGGGCCCCTGGGGGCCAATAGGGCCAGGCTCTCCGGCAGGGCCTTGGGGACCGACGGGGCCGGCAACACCGGCAGGGCCTTGCGCTCCGGCAGGGCCAGCCACACCGGCAGGGCCTTGGGGGCCAACTGGGCCTTGTTCACCGGCAGGGCCTTGGGGGCCAACCGGGCCTTGTACGCCGGCCGGGCCTTGGGGGCCAGCAGGCCCGGCGATCCCGGCAGGGCCTGCTGGGCCAATGCTGCCAGTCTCCCCTATCGGCCCCTGCGGGCCAACCGGGCCGGAGATCCCTGCAGGGCCTTGCACACCGGCAGGCCCTCTTGGCCCCGGTACACCTTGCGGCCCCATAGGCCCTCTTGGCCCAACGGGGCCCTGAGGCCCTGCCGGACACTGAGGACTCACCGGGCATTGGGGGTTAACGGGGTATTGGGGTACATTAGGGTAAGTGTTGCAGCCGCAAGCATCCAAGCTGGCGTAATCATTATCTGCCTGGTAATAGCTTTGGCTGTTTTGAATTACGCTGAACGGATCGTTATCCTGATCTCGGAAGCATTTGTATCTACTCATAGTATCCCCTCCTTATTGGGTGTGTATTTTAACCTATGCAGCTTTGACAGGAACTGACACTGCTTTTTTAGCAGCCCCCGGGGATCATATGCTTTTTTATTCTCCAGTTTTGTAACGAATCTCCTTTTGCCGGCTCTAACCATTGAGGGGATAAAAATGGTAAAGCTCAGAAACGCAAAATATTGCAACCTAAAATTGCTCCTAATATTCCTTGTAATATACGGCCACCTTATCGAGTCGCAGCTGCACCGCTCCCAGATACTATTGGTGCAGTATAGGGCAATTTATCTGTTTCATATGCCCATGTTTTGCTTCCTTTCCGGGCTATTCTTAAATAGCTGCGATTCCTGCAAACGCCAGTTTCAAAAATGTCTATCGCTGTATGTTCTTATGCAGGCTCTTGCCGTTTGCTTTGGAAAAGGTAAGGTAGACCCATTGACACCCTACTGGCACCTTTGGTATATTTTAAGTTGCTCCGCTTGGTCGGGCCTCGGCTGGCTGTGGTACCGTTATTTCCGCGGCAAAGGTAAGGGCGCAATATTGGCGATATCTGTTATACTCGCGTGCCTTTCCGGGCTCTTGCCGGGAATTGGCCGTGCGTTGTCCCTTTCCAGAACAGTTGCTTTCCTGCCCTACTTTTTGCTGGGGCTTTTCTTGCAGCCCCAGTTTCCTTGGGAAAGGCTTCAAAAGCTTTCCCTGGTCGGCCTTCTCATAGCCCTTGCCCTTTTTGCAGCATGGAGCGATCAAATCCCAACGGAATTTCTGTATCACGCATCCTCTTACGGCCAATTGGGCAGCGGCCCGGCGCTTAGGCTGCTTTGTTATGCGGTAGGCGCGCTGATATGCCTATTCCTGCTGGCGTTCATGCCCTCACGCCGTTTCCCGTTTACAAAAGCCGGAGCAAACACTATGCCTGCCTATTTGCTCCACGCCCCCTTTGCGCTTCTGCTTCGCCAGCAGCACCTTGCCTGGCCATTACTTTTGCTGATCTGCCCAGGGTTTTTATATGCCAGCTATAAGCTACTGCAATGGCATGGCGCCCTTTACGGCATTGTTCCTACAGAGAGGAGGGTAGCCGTTGTCTGGCTTTCAAAAGATATATGAAGAATACGCCCGATCAGTCTATCGGTTTTTACTCTCCCTGGCCGGCAGCGAGGATCTGGCCGAAGAATTGCTGCAGGAAACCTTCTACCAGGCCTTTTTGCACATTGACCGCTTTGAAGGCCGCTGCGATCTGTATACATGGCTGTGTTCCATAGGGAAAAACGCCTGGCTGAAAGAATGCCGCAGAAACCGGCGCTATAGCGATCTAAGCTACGAAGAGCTTTCCCTCCCGGTTACCGGCCCCACCTTGGAAGAGCGGGCCATTACAAAAGATGAATACAAAAGGGTTCTGAAAGCGATACGGCAGCTGGAAGACCCCTACCGGGATGTGTTCATCCTGCACGCAATCGGCGGCGTAAAGCTAAAAGAAGTAGCCGCAATATACGGCAAAAGCGAAAGCTGGGCCAGAGTTACTTATTTCAGAGCAAAACAGAAGATCACTCAGGAGGTATGTGTATGAACGCAAATTGTGAGATCATAGAAGATCTGCTGCCGCTGTACGCGGACGGTGTAAGCTCCGCGCAGAGCCGAAAGGCCGTTGAGCAGCATATGCTGGAATGCGAAAAATGCAGAAATGCTTTCGCCCAGGCCCAAGCTATGCCCGCTGTGCATATAGCGCCCCAGCAGCCGGCCAAGGAAAAGGCGGTGAAAAATGTATTCCGAAAGATCCGTATGCGTTGGCTGGCTTCTGTATTGGCAGTAGCAGTTGTTATTGGGCTGCTTTTTCTCGGCTGGAATCAATACCATAGCCGGGGGATCCACTATACAAACATCCATGAGTACAAAATGGGCAAGCAGTTTATGCAGCTGCTTTCTGAGGGGAAATACGAAAAAGCTTACAAGCATATGGATATTGCCGGGCTGAAAGAAGCCTGGCTGAAACACTGGTTTGACGAAGCGAAGCTGACAAACCTGGAAGCAGACGGCCTTGCAAAATTCTGCGAGTACGGTGAAAAGCTGGAAGAAGCAGGGGGCATCGGCCATTATGAATACATAGGCATCAGCATGAGCGGCGTAGATGACGACGGAAAAGATGTATATAGGCTGGAATTTAAAGCCAGTATCTGCGGCAAGCTCCAGATATTTCATATTGATGTATGCGATGACGGCATTCGCCGTTTTGGAGGCGGCGGCAGCTTTCTGGATGACCCCCTGGCGCAGTTTTCTATTTGGACAGAATACCTTTGGCAGGACTACGCCGGGTGCTATTTCGACCCAGAATTGAAAACATATGTATATTACGAGGAATAAGAAAAACCAGGCACACAAAGTGTGTCTGGTTTGCATTATGCGATCAAGTCCCGCCATTCCGTAATAAACAAAAAAAGATGCACCAGACGGTGCATCTTATCTGTTGGTGCGCAAGGCGGGACTTGAACCCGCATGCCCGGAATGAGCACTAGAACCTGAATCTAGCGAGTCTACCAATTCCACCACTTGCGCATGTATTCTGTTCGCTTCAGTTCCCTGAACGCTTGATTATATTAGCACAGAGACTCCTTTTTGTCAACACTTTTTTTGACTTTTTTCAAAGTTTTTTCATATCTTCCCTTTTTCTTCTTTTCATGCTATACTGTAGGCAAACGATCCTTGGAGGCAGATTATGAGCTTTCTTCCCATTTGCAAACAGGATATGCTGGACCGGGGCTGGCAGCAGTGTGACTTTGTGTATGTCATTGGCGATGCCTATGTAGACCATCCTTCTTTTGGTCACGCTATCATCAGCCGTGTGCTGGAAAGCCATGGGTATACTGTAGGTATCATCTCCCAGCCGGATTGGAAAAACCCCAAATCCATCGATGTTTACGGCCGCCCAAGGCTGGGCTTTTTGGTCAGCGGCGGCAATATGGACTCCATGGTCAACCACTATTCCGTTACCAAGCACCGCCGCAAGACCGATGCCTTTACTCCCGGCGGCGTAATGGGCAAACGGCCGGACTATGCTACGGTAGTTTACTGCAACCTGATCCGCCAGCTTTATAAGGATGTGCCTATCCTCATCGGCGGTATTGAAGCCAGCCTGCGCCGCCTTGCCCACTATGATTACTGGAGCGAAAGCCTGAAGCGCTCCATTCTGCTGGACAGCCAGGCAGATCTGCTTATGTACGGTATGGGCGAAAAGAGCATCGTAGAGATCGCCGAAGCTCTGAATGCCGGCATGGATGTAAAGGACATTACTTATATTGACGGCACGGTTTTCCGCGCTGCGGAGCTGGACGAAAGCCTGCCCACCATCGTGCTTCCTTCTTATGAAAGCCTGAAAGCCAACAAGCGCACCTACGCCGAAAGCTTTAAGCTGCAGTACGGCAACTGCGATCCCTTTACCGCCAAGCGCCTGGCCGAGCCTTACGGCAAGGAATTTGTGGTGCAAAACCCGCCCCAGAAGCCCCTGACCACCCAGGAGATGGACGATGTATACGCCCTGCCCTACTGCCGCGCCTACCACCCCAGCTACGAAAAGGCCGGGGGCGTGCCTGCCATTGAAGAGGTAAAATTCAGCCTGGTAAGCAACCGGGGCTGCTTCGGCGCTTGCTCCTTCTGCGCCCTCACCTTTCACCAGGGCCGCATTATTCAAACCCGAAGCCACGAGTCCATCCTGGCCGAAGCAGAGCTTATGGCCAAAGACAAGGACTTTAAGGGCTATATCCACGATGTGGGCGGCCCTACCGCCAATTTCCGCCATCCGGCCTGCGAAAAGCAGCTTACCAAGGGCGCATGCGGCGGCCGGCAATGCCTCTACCCCACCCCTTGCAAAAACATGAAGGCCGACCATAGCGACTATGTAGCTCTGCTTCGCAAGCTGCGCAAGATCCCCGGGGTTAAAAAGGTTTTTGTGCGCAGCGGCATCCGCTTCGACTATTTGCTGGCGGATAAGAAGGATACCTTCTTTAAAGAGCTGGTGCAGTTCCATATCTCCGGCCAGCTCAAGGTAGCCCCGGAGCATGTGTCCGATGCGGTGCTTTCCCGGATGGGCAAACCCAAAAACGCGGTATACAACCAATTTGTGGATAAATACTACCGGCTGAATAAGCAGTACGGCATGAATCAGTTCTTAGTGCCCTACCTTATGAGCAGCCACCCCGGCTCTACCCTGAAAGAGGCCATAGAGCTGGCTGAATACATAAGGGAAATGGGCTACAACCCGGAGCAGGTGCAGGATTTCTACCCCACCCCCTCTACCCTTTCCACAGTTATGTACTATACCGGCCTTGACCCGCGCACTATGGAAAAGGTATATGTGCCTACCGATCCCCACGAAAAGGCTATGCAGCGGGCCCTGATCCAGTACCGCAACCCCAAGAATTACTACCTGGTAAAAGAGGCGCTTATCAAAGCCCACCGGGAGGATCTCATCGGCTCCGGGCCAAAATGCCTGATTCGGGCCGTGCCGCCCAGAGTGACCTCTGCGCCCCCTGCCAAGAGCCTCAAAGGCAAACCCGCCGCCAAAGCAGCGCCTAAGAAAACAGCGCCCACCCCAAAGAAAAGCGCCCCCAAATCGCCGGCAAAGCCCGCCAGGGCGAAAAGAAAATAACCCCTGCTGCGGCAGCCACAAGCTGCCGCAGTTCTTTTTGTTACTTCCGGGCCATAGGATGTTCCATACATCTGTGATCTGAGGTGGTACCATTGGAACAATCTGTAAACTCTATTACACTCCGGGGGGAGCTGCAGGCCCTGCCGGAATTTTCCCACGATAACCATGGCCGTCGTTTTTTCCGCTTTTATCTGAATGTGCCCAGGCTTTCCGGCGCTGTGGATACGCTGCCCATCATTGCGGAAGAAAGGCTGGTGCAAAGCATCGACCCCTGCGGCGGCGGTATGCTTACGGTTACCGGGCAGATCCGCTCCCATAACTACCGGGTAGACGGCGTTAGGCGGCTGATGATCTTTCTGTTTGCTTCCGCCATTATGGCGGAAGATGGCCCGGCCATGAACGAAGTGGTATTGCAGGGCGCCCTCTGCCGGGAGCCTATCTACCGCCTTACACCTCTGGGGCGGGAGATCTGCGATGTAATGCTGGCCGTACCCAGAGCTTTTCATAGGGCAGATTATCTGCCCTGCATCCTTTGGGGCAGGATCGCCCAGGAGATCAGCGGCTGCGCCGTAGGCGACCGCATCCACATAGAAGGGCGGCTGCAAAGCAGGACCTACCACAAAACCACCGAAAGCGGCAGCGAGCTTAGAACTGCCTATGAGATATCCGCCCTCACCGCCTATGCCTGCGAAGAAGAATAGCTGATAAAAATGCCATTGCGCACCGAAAAAGGGGCGCAATGGCTTTTTATTGCATTGAAAAATTAAAAATATTTCTTGTATTCCGGCTCTTTTTCCAGCTGCCGCCGGGCATCTTCTTGGGTAGGCCAGCCGGGGCAATCGTCGCTGGTGCAGTCAATGGTCCAGCAGGCATCGCCGTCTTTGCCCATCAAGGCGAAAAACTCCTTCTCCTCTTTGGTATACAGCCGAAGCTCCTGGTACTCATAGCGGTACAGCCCATCGCTGCCTTGGCAGACTACAAAACGGCGGGAATTATCCTTGCTGTAAAGCGCTTCCACAACGCCGTCGAAGCAATCCAGCTGCTGATCGTGCATAGCTTCTACCAGCTGCTCCCATTCAGATTTTGGGGCAGCGTTTTCTTTTGTGCGGGAGAAAATTTTGCTGAATATGGACATAGCAGCCTCCTAGCGCCTTTCTTTCCGGGCGCGCATCTTTATATTACTTGTGCTTTACCTTGGTCTTCGTGCCGTCAGGCTCAACGATATAGGTATTTTCCAGCTGGCCCACCAGGCTGGCTTTTACAGAATCGATATAGATACGGCGCAGCTTGTCCCGCTCGGCAAGCTCCTCCTGGGTAAGGCCCTCGGCCTTGTTTTTAGCTGCCAGCGCATTGATGCGGGCAATCACTTCATTCATGTTCATGGTTTGCTCCTTAAATATACTTATGGATGGTAACGCTAATGCGCCCCTTTTTGGTTTCTCCGTTCACGGATGTCAGGCGGATCTTTCCCAGCCCCCGCACTGAAACTTTTGCCCCTTCGGCTACCGCCTTATCCGGCTTTTCGCAGGGCAGGCCGTCAATAGCTGCCTTCCCTGCCGCTATATACTGGCAAGCCAGGCTTCTGCCGATACGAAAACCGCTGGAAATTATGCTATCCAGCCGCAAGGAGGCAACCGTATCCCGGATCTCTTTGGTTTCCGGCTCGGGGATCTGGGCTTGGGCCAGGGGGATGCTTTCAATATGCAGCTTGGTGCGCCCCGCCCCGGTAAAATTCTGCAAAATATAGGGGGCGATGTCTTTGGTTGCAAAAAAATCGCACCTGCCCTGGCCTACGCAAATATCGCCCAAGGTTTCTCTGCTGATGCCCTCGCCCATAAGCGCGCCCAGAAAATCCCGGTGGCTGGGGCTATCGCCCTGGAAAAAACTGCAGCGCAGGCAGGCCACTGGCGAATCCTCGCCCCACAGTTCCTCCTCCGGCAGGTAATCCGGCAGAAAAACAAGCATCTTCCGCTCGGCATCCGCATAGCCGCCGAAAAAATGCAGCCCCTCTTGCTCACCGAAAAGAAACCTCGCCATCTCCTGCTCTCTGGGGGATAAAAAGCCGGTACTGGCCAGGATATTCTTGCGCATACCCGCCGTGATCTTATCCCAAAGCTTGGCAAGCAGCAGCTTGTCTTCAGCGGAATGGGCTATTTTATCAATATTGCTTCTTTCCATTATTCTCACCGGGAGTATTATAGCATGAGTTTTCCCATTTGCAAACAAGATTTTCCTTGTAACAATGGCCGTTTTGCGATATAATGGATGATAACACGAAACAAGGAGGGGCAGCTATGGTGATCGGTATTATTGGCGGCGGCGCCAGCGGTATGGCAGCAGCCTGGGCTGCAGCCCAAAATGAACAAAACCAAGTTCTGCTTTTTGAGCGGCAGGCTCGCCTTGGGCGCAAGCTGCTGGCTACCGGCAACGGCCGCTGCAACCTGACAAACCTAAATGCTATAGCTCAGGGCTTCCACGGGGAAAACCCCGCCTTTGCCCAACCCGCTCTGGAAAGCTTTCCCCCGGAAAAAGTGCTTGCCTGGTTTGAAAGCCTGGGGCTTCTTACGGTCAGCGAAGAAACCGGCCGGGTATACCCTTATTCCGACCAGGCAAACTCTGTGGTAGATTGCCTGCGCTTCTGCTTGGAAAAAAGCAATATACGCACCCTGCTTGGCTGCGAGATCCTGAAAGCCCGCAAAGTAGGCAGCCAGTTTTGCCTGGAAACCAAGGAAGAAAAATACCTTTGCGATAAAGTGATCGTCGCCTGCGGCGGCCTTGCCGGCACAAAGCTGGGCGGCAGCATGGCGGGCTACAAGCTGCTGGGCAAGCTGGGCCACAAATCTACCGAACTGCGCCCCGCCCTGGTGCAGCTGAGATCCCCCTGGCAGGGCTGTGTCAGCCTGAAAGGTGTAAGGTGCAACTGTGCCATTGAGATCCTAAAAGACGACAAGCTGTTCTCTCAAAGCCGGGGCGAGCTGCAGTTTACGGAATACGGCCTTTCCGGCCCGGTGGTTTTTGAAATTTCCCGGGATGTTTGTCGGGAAGCCGGCTGCTGGGAAGCCAAGATCGATTTTCTGCCCCAGCTCAGCGGCGAAAAGCTTTTTGCGCTGCTGGATGCTAAGCGGGAAACCGGCCTTAATTGCAGCGAGCTGCTTACGGGCATTTTGCATAACCGGCTGGGCCGGGTGCTGTGCAAAAACGCGGGAATCCACCCGGAACCCCCCATTTCTCAGCTGGATGATATTACGCTGGATAATCTGGCCAATATGCTCAAGGGCTTTTATCTGGAGCTTTCCGAGCCAATGGGCATGGACAGCGCCCAGGTGACCGCCGGCGGCGTGCTTACCGGCCAATTTAACAGCCAGACTATGGAAAGCAAGCTCACCCCAGGCCTTTACGCCTGCGGCGAGGTATTGGATATTGACGGTGATTGCGGCGGCTACAATCTGCAGTGGGCCTGGGCCTCCGGCCTGACCGCCGGATACAGCGCCGGAAAGGAAACAAATGATCAGAATTAGAGAAATTGCCCTGCCCCCGGAGCATAGCGAGCATCAGCTCCCCTTTGAGGCGGCAAGGCTGCTAAAGATACAAAACTCCAAAATTTTAAAGCTTACCATCGTGCGCCGCAGCATCGACGCCCGGAAAAAGCCGGATGTGAAGATCGTATATACCGTAGATGTAGCCGTTAGCGGCAACGAAAAGCGGATATTGAAGCAAAGCGGCTTTAAGCGGGCCAGCCTGGTAGAAAACACCTACTACAAGCCGCCTAAAAATGCTCCTGCTATGGCTGATCGGCCCGTTGTAGTCGGCTTTGGCCCGGCGGGTATATTCGCCGCTTTGATCCTGGCCCAGGCGGGGCTTGCCCCCCTTGTTTTGGAGCGGGGCGAGGACGCCCAAGCCCGGCATGACAAGGTAGAGCGCTTTTTCGCCACCGGCCAGCTGGATACCAAAAGCAATGTGCAGTTTGGCGAAGGCGGCGCGGGCACTTTTTCCGACGGAAAGCTGAACACCGGCGTAAATAACCCCCGTATCCATTGGGTGCTGGATCAGCTGGTGCGCTTTGGCGCCGGGGAGGATATTCTCTACGATGCCAAGCCCCATGTGGGCACGGATGTATTGCTGGATGTGGTGCAGAATCTGCGCAAAAAGGTGATCGAGCTGGGGGGCGAAGTGCGCTTTTTAAGCCAGGTTACCGCCATCCGGCAGGAAAACGGGCGTCTTACCGGGCTGCAGATCAACGGCACCGAAGAGCTTGCTTGCTCCAAGTGCATTTTCGCCATCGGCCATAGCGCCCGGGATACCTTCCAGATGCTCTACGATATGGGCCTGCCTATGGAAGCCAAGCCCTTTGCCATGGGCGTGCGCATTGAGCATAGCCAGGCGCTGGTGAATACCGCCCAGTATGGCAGCGACAACCCCATCCTCCCTCCTGCGGACTATAAGCTGGTAAAGCACCTGGAAAACGAAACGGTTTACACCTTCTGTATGTGCCCCGGCGGCTATGTGGTAGCAGCCGCCAGCGAAGAGGGCCGTGTGGTCACCAACGGCATGAGCTATTGCGACCGCTCCGGCGATAACGCCAACGCGGCGCTGCTGGTGAGCCTAAACCCCAAGGATTTCCCCAGCGAGCATCCCCTGGCGGGTATGTACTGGCAGCGGGAAATTGAGGAAGCGGCGTTCCGGGCTGGCGGAAGCAACTACCGCGCCCCTGCTCAGCTTGTAGGCGACTTTTTGGCCGGGCGGGCAAGCAGTGGCCCCGGCTCTGTAGAGCCCACCTACCGCCCGGGAGTAACCTGGTGCGACCTGCACGATGTCCTGCCGGAAAAGATCACCACCGCCCTAAAAACCGCCCTGCCCGCTCTGGATGTAAGCCTTGCAGGCTTTGCCGGGCACGATGCCGTGCTTACCGCGCCGGAAACCAGAAGCTCCTCCCCGGTAAAGATCCTCCGGGATGAAAATAAAACCTGCGCCATTGCCGGGCTTTTCCCTGCGGGCGAAGGGGCCGGATATGCCGGGGGCATCATGTCTGCTGCCGTGGACGGCATTGTCTGCGCGGAAGCGCTCATAAATTCTCTGGAAGCAGATAAATAAGGAGAACACTATGACGAAAAACATACTCTTTGATCTGGACGGAACGCTTACCGATTCCGGCGAGGGCATTATCAACTGCGCCATTTTGGCGCTGGAGCATTTCGGCCTCCCCATCCCCAGCCGGGAAGCGCTGCGGGTGATCGTTGGCCCGCCTTTGGATCAAAGCTTTATCCGCTTCGGCGTTCCTGCCGACCGCACCGACGAGGCCATCCGGGTATACCGCAGCCGGTACACTACTATAGGCAAGTTTGAAAACTACCCCTACCCCGGCATTCGGGAAACCCTGGAAGCTTTGCAAAAGGCGGGGCATCGGCTGTTTGTAGCTACCTCCAAGCCGGAAACCATGTCCGTTGAGATCCTGGAAAAGTTTGAGCTTGCCCAGTATTTTGAGCTGATCTGCGGCGCTACTATGGACGGCAGCCGCTCCCATAAGGCGGATGTGATCGCCTATCTGCTGGGCAAGGTTGGAAGCCTGGAAAATGTGGTAATGGTAGGCGATACCAAATTCGATGTGCTGGGCGCTAAGGAGCATGGCATTGCTACCGTTGGCGTAGCCTGGGGCTACGGCACCCGGGAAGAAATGCTGGAAGCAGGGGCAGTGGCCATTGCGGAAAAGCCGGAAGACCTATTGCAATTGGTATAAAAATAAGGGGCTGTCTCAAAATGCATAATGTAGGGAATGGCCTATGTGCCATTCCGATAAAATGCCCATAAAACACCAATAGGGGCGGCACACAGGCCGCCCCCTACGGTAAAATCTGAATAATGATTCTTTTTTGGGGGTGTCT
>JAFSBW010000004.1 GCA_017437095.1 Oscillospiraceae bacterium | reverse complement strand
GTCAAAATGCCTTGCGAAGCAAGCTTTTTCGCTTCATCCTAAGCAAGTGTTTTGTTTAAAACAAGCTACAGTCCTGAAAATTCACTCCAAACTGCTCAAAATTGCATTTTGACGGTTTGGGGCTTTATCGACACTCTGAAAGATGAGCCGAAGCTCATCTTTTTTGCAATGTTACTTTAAACCCGATGCTGTTCTCGCCGGCACGGTAGGCTTTGATCTCGCCCCGGTGCTTTTGGGCGATGGCCTGGGCCAGGGAAAGGCCAATGCCGAAGCTGTTGCCCGGTGTACGGGCTTTGTCGGCGCGGTAAAAGCGGTCAAAGAGCCGGTCCAGCTGGGTTTGATCTACCTGGGCGTAGGTGTTTTCAATGCGCAGCTCTATCAGGCGCTTGCCTTGGGCGGTTAGGCAGATCTGGCCAGGGCAGTCGCAGTATTTTACCGCGTTGTCCAGCAAAATGGTCACCAGCCGGCGAATCGCGCCTTCGTCGCCTTGGGTTTGCAGGTCTTGAGCGATATCTGCGTTCAGGGCGATCCCTTTTTCCTGGGCCAGGGGCAGAAATTCCGAAACAGTATCGCTGCATACATCGCTGAAGCAGAAATTTTCCCATTCCATGGGGGCGTTTTCCTCGTCCAGGCGGCTTAGGGCGGTCAACTGGGTCACCAGGCTGCTCATACGGTAGCCCTCGCAGCGGATATCCTCCAGCCATTCGTTTTTGCCCAGCTCAGATTCTACGATATCTGCATTGGTAAGGATCAGGGTAAGGGGCGTTTTTAGCTCATGGGCGGCATCGGTGACGAATTGCTTCTGCTTTTCGTAGCTTTCGGCAATGGGCCGCACAACTCGCTTGGATACCACTACGATCACCGCCAGGATCACTGCCATGCACCCCAGCATAACGGCGGCGGCGATAAAAAGCATATTGCGGGTGGTGGCGCGGTTCATGCTGCCGTCTACAAACACGATGCCCCGGCGGTTTCCGGCAGAGAATACTTTATAGCGGTATTCCCCCAGCCAGCCCCGCTGGCCCTCTTCTGCCAGGGCTTTTTGCACAAACCGGGCAGCATCAGCAGCGTCCACCGAGGAAACAGAGCTGAGATTCAGCTCCAGGATATCCCCGGAGCGGTTTAGCCAGGCGGTAAAAGAGCGGGTAGAAAAAGGAGTTTCCGCCGTAAAGAAGCCGGGGTTGCGCTCCATGCCGGGGGGTTTGGGGTGATCCTTGTCAAAGGGCAGAAAAACGCCGTTGCCGTCGGAGATCCGGTCTGCCATCATATCCATATTCCGGTTGAGCTGGCGGTAGCTCAGGCCGGCGATCACGCAGAAGATAAGGGCAAACACCAGCACTACCGATATGCCGCAGATCCAGATCATTTTCTTTCGCAATGTGTAGATCATGGCGCTTCCTCCAAAATATAGCCAGCGCCCCGGATGAAGCGGATACGCACCCCGGCATCCATGGCGGCCAGCTTTTTGCGCAGATTGGAGATATGCACCCATACTACGCTGGTATCTACGCTAGTATCATAGCCCCAGATCTTGCTGATCAGCCGCTCTGTAGAAAAAACCATGCGGGGGTTTGCCAGCAAAACCTCCAGGATCTGGAACTCTTTACCCCCCAGCACAGCAGTGGTATCCCCGCAGGAAAGCTCATAGGTAGAGCGGTTTAGCACAGCGCCGCCAAAGCGCAGCAGATCCGGCTGAAAGGCATCCCGCCGCCGCAGCATAGCCCTTATCCGGGCCAAAAGCTCCTCAGTGGCAAAGGGCTTAGGCAGGTAATCGTCCGCCCCGGCATCCAGCCCTTCTACCCGCTGGGAGATCTCTGAGCGGGCGGTTAGGAACAGGGCGGGGGTGGCGATCCCCTGGGCGCGCAGCTGGCGAAGCACCTGGATGCCGTCCAGCCCCGGCATCATAATATCCAGCACCAGGGCATCGTATTCACCCCCGGCGGCGTATTCCAGGGCATCCCGGCCGTTGCTTACGCCGTCAACGGCAAAATGATGGCTTTGAAATATATGGATCAGGGATTTCAGCAGGCGGCTGTCATCCTCAGCGATCAAAATGCGCATGGAATCCCTCCTTTTGCCGCTATTTTACACCCTGCGGCTAAAGTTCTCCTTAATATCATAGCGCAAATATAGGAATTTTTCCAGAGGCTTGGCAAAATACATGGAACTTGGGGCATAAAGAGCCTATTTGCTTTGCAAAACCTCTCGGTTTATGATAAAATAGAAAAAAAGCACTTGACTGTAAACTTTGTTTATAGTGTATAAACAAAGCGGAGGTGAACGCCGTGAAGATAAAAGAGCTGGAAGAACAGCTATCCATCTCTCGTTCCAATATCCGTTTTTACGAAAAGCAGGGCTTATTTTGCCCGGAGCGGAAGGATAACAACTACCGGGAGTATTCCGAAGCAGATGTTGAGGCCCTTAAGAAGATCATCGTCCTGCGGAAAATGGGCTTTACCGTGGAGGAGATCCAGCTGATCCAAAAGGGGGAGCTGCCCTTTGCCCAGGCTATGGACGATGCCCGGCAAAGGCTGGAAGAGGAGATCGAAAAACTAAACGGCTCGCTGAAGCTGGTGGAGCAGGTAGCCAAAGAAAACGGATCCTTTGAAGAAATAGACATCGATAAGCATTTCAATGCCATAAACAGCGCCGAGCGCTCCGGCGAAAAATTTATTGATATTTGCAAAGACTACCTGGAGTTTGAACTACGCATGTTAGATACGGGCCTAATGATTTCTTTTCTGTTCCCGTTTAAGATGCTAAGGAAGCGGTACGGCACAATGGCTGCGTGTCTTATGCTGCTGTTGTGGTGTATTTTGCGCGGGATAGCGAGATTACGGAATGGAGGCTCTTTTTGGTATGGCTTTCTGTACCCGTTTACTGTATTCCTGATTGCTTCGGCCATTGTTTTGCCCCTGTTTTTGCTAAACAAAAAATACCCAAAGGTTGCATCTGTTATTACTAATATTCTTCTGGGGTGCGGCATTGTATTTTTTGCCGGTCTATTTTTGCTCATTGCATACGGAATCATTAGAAAGATAATTACATAAAAGGCGGCAATGTATTGCATATGGAAAGAAACGAATTTGTTTATCAAAGAGCTACCTTAAAAGAGATTTTGTTATTTGGCATAGCTATTCTCTTAATGCCTGGACTGGACTATCTGATTTGCAAAGTAATTGGAATTTCGGATAAAAGCATACTCCATTTCATATTCTGTGTTGTTTTGGCCTCTGCTGCGCTTTACCCATTGCGCATTTTATTGAATCAGCTGAAGTGCTTTGTTTGCAAAGGCTCATATTGGATCAGCAACGGTGTCGTTTATATTCAAAAGGGGAACCAAACCTTTTCCCTTGTGAATATTGAAAAGGTCAGAGCGAGGGTATTATCTGATAGAAAAGCAAAATACGGCAAACTTACCATCGAAACAGAAAAGAGAATACATGTATTCCAGTCGCTGCCCAAGGCGTCTGTAGAAAATTTTTCCGATTGTGATTTGGCGCCCCTGCTGGAAAGCATATTGTCCTGCAACCCGCAGCTTGCGAAAGATGAGGATTGGGACGCATGGGATGTTTGGAAAGCACCCGATGACGAAGAACCGTTTTAAAAAATGCCGGGCAGACTGTGGCTGGATTATAAGAACGCCATTATCAACGGCATTATACTGGATATTTGCAAGGATATACTGATTATTACCGATAATAGCTAAAGGGATTGTCTCCAAATGTGTACGTAGGGAATGGCCTATGTGCCATTCCGAAAAAAACCGAAAAGCAACAATAGGGGCGGCACACAGGCCGCCCCCTACGGTAAAAATAGATAATTATTCTTTTTTGGGGGTGCCTCATTCATTTTGAGACACCCCCTTCTTTTTTAATTAACGCAGAGCTTGGTAGTCGCTATAGTTTACCTGGCCGTGGATGCCATCCAGGCCGCCGGGGATCAGCGGCTTTACCATCAGGCATTCCGGAGCGGGCAGGCCTACGGACTCGTGGGCGGTGATGCCGAAATCCGCAGAGGTCATAAAGCCCCGGCTTCGGTAATTTCGGGGGTTACCCTCTACGATCACCGCCTTGTAGCCCATAGCCTTGGCCTTTTCAAAGCCGTATTCTATCAGCTCTTTGGAAATATGCTGCCGCTGCAGGGCGGTCTTTACCGCCACTGGGGACAGAAGCAGCAGCTCGTTTTCGTATTTTCCGCCAAGATGGAAGCGGGAGAACATACAGTAGCCGATCACATCGTCCTTTTCGTCCACCATGACAAGCTCCAGCTCCCGCAGGTAAAACCGCTTGCTGCGGATCTCCTCCACCAGCCGGCGCACCAGCGCCCCTTCTTCGGCAGACTCGTGGTCGGTAAACACAGCCTCTACCAGCTGTGCCGCGGGGAGCAGATATTTTTCTTCCATAGCTTTGATAGTTCTTTTCATTACCAGATCTCCTTCTTTCGCTGCTTTGAAAATTTCGCCACGCCCTTGCTCCAGGCCTGCTTGCGGCGGAGCATTTCGTCCCGGTCTACCGCTTCTTCTTTCAGCTTTCGGTAGCTTTCCCAGCGCCGGATATCCAGCGCCCCGGCGGCGATGGCGGCCTTGATGGCGCAGCCTGGCTCGCTTTCGTGGGCGCAATCGGAGAAGCGGCATTTGCCCAGATAGCCTTCTACATCCGCAAAGGCATCGGCCAGGCCCTCGGAAACCTCCCACATACCCAGCTCCCGCATGCCGGGGGTATCGATGATCATTACGCCGCTTTTCAGCCGGATAAGCTGGCGGTGGGTGGTGGTGTGGCGGCCCTTGGCATCGTCCTCCCGGATGGCGCTTACCGCCATGATCTCTTCCCCTGCCAGCGCGTTTACCAGGCTGGATTTGCCTACGCCGGAAGAGCCCAGAAACACTACCGTCTTCCCCGGCTGCAGATAGGCATTCAGCCGGGGAAGCCCCTGGCCCGTATGAGCGCTGACTACATGGGCGCTTACCCCCGGGGCTAAGCGCTCTACCTGGGTTAGATACTCCCAGTAATCTTCTACCAGGTCTGCCTTGGTAAGCAGTATTACCGGGGTAGCGCCGGATTGCCAGGCAAGAGTAAGATACCGCTCCAGCCGTTTGGGGTTAAAGTCCTGATTCAGCGACTGCATAATAAACACATAGTCAAAATTCGCAGCTACCGCCTGATCCCGGGGCACAGGGCCCGGCTCCCGGCGGGTAAAGCAGGTTTTGCGCTTCAATGTGGCGGTGATCTGGCTGTCGCCGTTTTCTATGTAGCTCACCATTACGAAATCCCCGGCGGTGGGGAAATCCTGGGTATCTACATAATACGCTTTGGTTTTGAGCCGGGCGTGGGTAACGCCATGGCGGCAGACGATCTCGTAGCGCTCCTTGTGGACGGCGGTGACCCTGGCGGGGATGCCGGGCAGACCGCCGGTATTCGGCACAGTGCCGTAATCGTTAATATTCAAGTTTTCTTCCTCCAAATTCAGTAATTCCAGCGTTTTTTACGGATGGCTAACTGAAAATGGGCGCAAAAATACCGCAGCAAAGCAGCTCCCTCATGGCTGCGCACTGCGGCTACCATATAGAAAGTTACTTAAAAAACGGCGCACAAAACCGGGAGGCCTGAACCCCCATTTCTATCCGCGCCCATATTCAGTTAGCCGGTAGCAACCTTCCGAACAATCATATTTTAAGCTCCTTTCCGATCTGCTTGGGCAGATACTTTCTAACAAAAATATACCACCGGGGAAAATGCCTGTCAACCAAAATATTTACATTAAGCGCGCAGCGTGGTATAATAAAATTAAGTAAGGGGGTCGATACAATGCTTGTTGTTGCTTTTGCTTTCTATTCAGCCGTTATCAGCTTTCTTGCAAACAGCTACGCTCTTATTCGGCAGAGGCCGCTGAGCTTGCTTTTTATCATACCGATCTTCCTTTTTGTAAATGTTTTCGCAGGCAGCTTTCTGATAAAAACGAGAAGAAGACCGCTTAAAATTTGCTGCCACGGCACGGTGCTGTTGGTCTGCTTTTGCATATCCATAACCGCATCTGTTATTTATCATATCATTCTTGCCGTAAAGACCATACCGGGTAGCTACCCATCGTTTATAGGAAGCCTGGTTTTCTGCTGCTGTGTTAATTTCATTTTCTTTTGGAACGGTATTATTTGCGTATACCTGACCTCCACACAGCTAGGCATCAAGATAAGAGTTCTCGGTATTATTTGCGGCATGATACCCATCGTAAACCTGATCGTTTTGTTTTTTATCCTTAAAACCACCATCGCAGAATGCCAGGAAGAAGCCAAAAGGGAGGAAATCAACAACCAAAGGCGCAGCCTGAAGATTTGCGCCACAAAATATCCCATCCTTTTGGTTCACGGTGTGTTTTTCCGGGATACGCAGTTCTTTAACTACTGGGGAAGAATACCTTACGAATTAGAGGAAAACGGCGCCACAATATTCTATGGCAACCACCATTCCGCTTCATCGGTAGCTGACAGCGCCGCCGAATTAAAACTGCGCATTTTAGAGATCCTTTCCGAAACGGGCGCGGAAAAGGTCAATATCATTGCCCATTCCAAAGGCGGTCTGGACTGCCGCTACGCAATCTCAAAGCTGGGAATTGGGGACCGGGTGGCATCTCTTACCACCATAAATACGCCCCATAGGGGCTGCTTGTTTGCAGACTATCTGCTCAGCAAAATACCGTCCTATATCAAAGATAAGGTGGCGGATACCTATAATGCAACACTTAGAAAATTCGGTGAGCCAAATCCCGATTTTCTCGCGGCAGTCAACGATCTGACCGAAAGCTACTGCACGCAGCTGGATCGAGAAATGCTCACCCCGGAAGGCGTTTATGGTCAAAGTGTGGGCTCGGTGCTGACAAAAGCCACAAACGGCAAATTCCCTTTGAATTTTACCTACTACTTAGTAAAGCACTTCAGCGGTGAAAACGATGGCCTTGTGGCCGAAAAATCGTTTATTTGGGGAGAAAACCATATCCTCTTAAGGCCCACGGAAGAGCGAGGCATCTCCCATGGGGATATGATCGACTTGAACAGAGAGAATTTCCGCGGCTTTGATGTCAGAGATTTCTATGTAAATCTGGTAAATGACTTAAAAAACAAGGGATTCTAACAAAAAGGCTTGACCGACCCGGTCAAGCCTTTTTGTTAGAACAATGAGCTTATCCAATCAACCAAGCTATGCTGATCAGATTGCGCTTAGCGCTATTTTACAGAATAATCCTTGGGAGCGCCGTGGGCGCCGAAGATCTTCCAATTACCAACGCCCAACCTGCGCATAATGGCTTTTCTTTCCTCGCTGCATAGCTTGGGGTCGGTATCCACGGAGGTCATCAAGATCGGCGCATACTGGTTATACGCCGCTTGTTCTGCGGTAAGCCCATGGGTATTGATGTAAATATCCCCGGTAAAGGCGATGTTATTGGTGTAGTCGATCAACACCACTTCGCCGGGAAGATGGCCGCCCTTTCCCTCGTAAACTTCAAAATGCAGATCGCCGAAATCAAAGAAGCCGATCTGTGTCAGCGGCGCTTTTAAGGCAGAATGATCAAGCCAGGGCGTTCTCAGCTTTTGCGGGTCAATAGTGGCATAAGAGGTAAGGATCTTGCAAATAGTTACATAGGGTTTGTGCAGAGGATTTTGCTCCCGCAGGCCGTTTTCCTCCCGCGCTTCCCGGATCAAGCTGCGGGCAGAGCCGTGGCTGGCAATTACTTCATCAAAGTCGTTCATCATACCGCAATGATCCACATCCGCATGGGTAAGCAGCAGGCGCTTGGGCGCGGCATCAAACTCCGGAACAACACAGCGAAGCACTGCGCGCATTTCTTCCGCATAGCAGGCGTAGCCGCTGTCGATGCAAAGGATCTCGCCGCAGCTTTTGATCACGGCGGTGTTGCTTCCGCAGGCGGGCTCTATGAGGATCACCTCTGTATTTTCGGTGACGGTGTGGGTAGTCACTCTGGGCACAAACTGATCGCCCTTAGATTTTGCCAACAGCTCCGCAAACTTACTGATGCTGTCAAAGGTGCGGTAAGGGGATAAGCCCTGCTCGTCCAGGGTTTGCATAGCCAGATTGGAAGCTACCAAAAGCCCCTGCTTCTGAGCTTCGGTCAGATCCAGCATTTTGGCAAGCCCCCGCACATAGGCCGTATAGAAAATGCTGTTGTCGTAAGCCCGCTCAGAGCTGTTGTAATCGATGATCCGAACCTTACACAGCCTTTCCGCCTGCTCCATAAAGGCTGTGATCCGGCTGGGGTCTTCTATGTGCAGCCCCATTTTGAACAGCTGGTATTGGGTGCCGTTTTCCTGGGAATTGATATAGGAAATGTTGAAATTAAACGCATGGATCAGCTCCAAAATAGCCGTCACACTTCCCGGCTCATCTTTCAAACAGAACTCGATCAGAACAATGCTGGAGTTGCTTGCGTTGTTTTGAAGATAGCCGATCTTTTCCAGCTGGGCATCCGCTTTGCGAATTTGCTCCTGGGTACCCTCGACATCCAAAAACAGCATATGGGAATCTACAGATTTGTCATAGCTGACGCGGGTAATATTAATGCCCAGCGCCGCAAAGCACCTGCTGGCCTTGAGAAATGCGCCAATATGATTTGGCATAGAGGTTGCGTATGTCTTTTTCATTTTTCGGTCACCTGCGCTCATGCGAGAATTTTGGAGATATCTTTGCTTCAGCGGGGTTGCGCGCATTTTACAACGGCTTCGGTAACATTGCTCAGCACATGGACATTGTGCTGATTGTATACCTCGATGGTAATTTCTGCAATGCCGTTTCTGGGATTGCGGCGCACAAGGTTGGTAACAACGGCTTTTCCGCGCAACACATCCTCGGCATAAACCGGCTTGTGCCATTCGATCTTTGTAGATTTTCCGGCGAGCAATTCTTCGCCGAAGAAGTCCACTTCCAAATACTTTGCCCAAACCGCCATAAAGGACATAACGCCGGGGGCGATCAAAGCGCCGAAGGGAGAAGCTTTTGCGTAGGCTTCGTCGGTATGAAGAGGGATATTGTCATAATCCCGGGCAAAATCCACCATCTTTTGCTTTTCGATAACAGCCGGGGGGATCTCAACAGACATGCCCAGCTTTAGCTCATTAAAATACATTGCTCAAACACCCTTCCTGGATAAGAATTTGATTTCAGAGGCTGCGAAAAAGAGAATAAAAAAAGCCCCAAGAAACAAAGTTCTTGAGACGAGTATAACAAACCCGCGGTACCACTCAAATTGCAACTGCCGTTGCCCCTTCACGCTCCAACAAGCGCTATCCCTTAACGCGGGCAGACGAAAGCGCCTGGCGATTGCTCGGCGCTTCAGCTCGGAAGTGATGGGTCTTATGGCACCATTGCATCAGCTCACACCAACCGCTGACTCTCTGTGCTTCTGGCCTGCCGGACCGTCTTCGTCGTAGCTTTTACCGTATTGGCGATATTTTAGCATGTCCTTCCGTAAAAGTCAAATGTCTTTTTACATTCGTATGCTACAAGGAAATAGGATCGTGTGACGGCTTGCTGCCGTTATTTGAGCTTCATGCAACCTACACTTTACATACTCCGCTGAAAATGCACCTATTACTTTCTGGACATCTGCGCATCACAATGGTATCATATAGCCAACGATATGAAAGGTGGCGATCACATGAAACTTGGAAGCAATCTTCAGTATTTGCGTAAGCTGCACGGCAATATGACCCAGGAAAAACTGGCGGAACGGATGCGCGTATCCCGGCAAACTGTATCCAAATGGGAAACCGGCGAGGCTGTTCCGGATGTAGACAAGCTGCTCGAGCTGAGCAAGCTCTTTTCCTGCACGCTGGATGCGCTGTTGAAGGAAGATATGGCCCCGCAGGCAGATTACTACTCCCCGGTATCCATCGTGACGGTTCCCGCCTTTACCTTGGGCAGGTATGTGATCATCAGCCCTCAGCCCGAAAACGATGTGCAAGCCTATCTGGACTGCTGGGCAAATCACAGCGGTCTGTATGAAGTCCAATCACATCCCCGGCAAATTGGTTGGGATTTCCCATTCGTGTCTATGGAGCAACAAAATCGATTTGGCCTTCGTGGTTATGTAGCTGGGTGGATTTTGCCTGACGGTTTTGAGCCCAAATGCCCCGGCGTGGAAATCTATAAACAGGGCGAAGCGCAATACGCAAAAATTACGATTCAAGATCCTTTCAAAGCAGCCTTTGACCGAATCCCCAAGGGCTATCAACGGATTCTGGAATATCTTGGTGCCAACGGATTCAAGGAGAATCATGGCACGCAATTCCTTGGGTGCTTCGAAGAGGTCTATGAAAAAGACGGCATAACCTATATGGATGTCTACATCCATGCGGACTGTGTCGGTAAAGGAAATTTGCATACAGATTTCAGCAGGGATATGTAAAATACTGCTGCGCACAAAAGGCTTGACCGACCCGGTCAAGCCTTTCTTTGTATTACACTCTAAACGTTGCCACTAACTTGGTGACATTGCCGGGGACGGGTGTCCCTACGGTCAAAACAATGTGGTTATCCAATAAATCAGTCCGTAAACTACCGAAGCGGAAACGCCGTAGACGATCACCGGGCCGGCGATGGTGAAGATTTTTGCGCCGACGCCCAGGATGAAGCCCTCGGTTTTGAATTCCAGGGCGGCGGAGGATACGGCGTTGGCAAAGCCGGTGATGGGCACCAAAGTGCCGGCGCCGGCGTGCTTGGCGATGTTATCGTAAAGGCTCAGGCCGGTAAGCAGGGCCGAGAGGGCCACCAAGGTCATGGACATGGCGGTGGAAGCGGCCTTTTCGCTCAGCTCCAGGGCAAGATAGCCGTTTTTGATCAGCTGCCCCAGGGCGCAGATCAGGCCGCCGATCCAGAAGGCGTTCAGGCAGTTTTTGCCCATGGGAGAATTGGGGGAAATTTCTTTTACCAGGCGGGCGTATTGTCGCGGTGTCATATGCATCACTCCTGGAGCTATTCTGCCCCCAAAGGCGAAAAATATGCAAACAAATAGCTGTGTCAAAAGGCATATGTAGGGAATGGCCTATGTGCCATTCCGATAAATGCCGCAAAAAATCAATCGGGGGCGGCACACAGGCCGCCCCCTACGGTGAAAATCAGATAATTATTCTTTTTTTCGAGGGTTTCTCATTCATTTTGAGAAAGCCCTTTAAAATATGCAAATTCTTTCTTAAACGCCGGCAGGTGGGGTCATACAGCGCCCTTGCCGGTAAGCACGATCTTAAAGGTCCAGAAAATGATCTTCAGGTCGGTAAGCAGGCTGCGGTCGCGTATGTATTCCAGGTCAGATTCGATCCATTGGTCAAAATCTGTAGAGTTGGAGCGGCCGCGGCAGGCATGGTAGCAGGAAAGGCCGGTTTTTACATCCAGCCGGTGCATCTGGTAATCGTTATACTGGACGACTTCCCGGGGCAGGGGAGGACGGGGGCCGATAATGCTCATATCGCCCTTGATGATGTTCAGCAGCTGGGGCAGCTCGTCGATGCTGGTTTTGCGCAGGAATTTGCCGATCTTGGTGACCCGGGGGTCATCCTTCAGCTTAAAGGCAGGGCCGGTCATCTCGTTTTTATCCATCAGCTCCGGCAGCTTGGCTTCGGCATCCTGGCACATGGAGCGGAACTTGTACATTTTGAACACCCGGGCGTTCTTGGTCATGCGCTCCTGCACGAAAAAGGCAGGGCCGCCGTCGCTGATGCGAATGGCCAGAGCTACGATAAGCAGCAGGGGGCTGAGCAAAATCAGCGCCAGGGTAGCCAGCAGAATATCCAGAACACGCTTGCAAGCATCATACACAGGCTTGGGCTTGGGGGCAATATAAACTTGTTCCTGGGCTTCGGCTACTGCGCCAGGGCGCAGCTGAACAGTTTGCATGGCTTTCCATCCCCCTTCCCAGAGAAGCTTTTGAGAGCCGGACGGCCCGGCGCAAACACCTGCTGGCCGACAAATTTCCCAAAACTCCCACGATACTATACACAATATTATAGCGAAAATTTGCCAATATGCAATAGTGTTATGCAAAATGTCAGCGATTATTTTGGGGCATTTGCCGCAGGAAAAGGGGACGTTGAAAACTTGCGTGAATATGCAAAAATAGCGGCGGGAGCAAGCCCCCGCCCTACACCGTGTCCGCAAAGACACCGTGGGAGGGGGTCTCCCGCCGCAACTTTTCGACTGTAAAAGCGCAAGAAAAATTTGCGTTATTTTACAGCTTTTTATTCTCCAAACAGAGCCTGCATGGCTGCCTTGGCGGCGGCCTGCTCCGCTTTTTTCTTGCTGGAGCCGCTGCCTTGGCCCACGACCTGGCCGTTAAGCAGCACCTCTACCATAAACTCCTTATGGTGGTCAGGGCCCAGCTCACCCAAAGGCCGGTAAGCCAGCAGCTGGTTTTTCTTCTGCTGCACCCGCTCCTGCAGAGCGGTTTTATAGTCTACATTGTGCATCTTGCTTACAGGCACATCTGTCAGCACAAACCGGTCGATGATCCCCCGGGCGGCATCCATGCCGCCGTCAAGATAGCTGGCGGCGATAATGCTTTCCACCGCATCTGCCAAAATAGAGGGGCGGCTCCTGCCGCCGAAGGCTTCTTCGCCCTTGCCCAGCAGCATATGCGCTCCCAGGCCCCACTTGGCTGCGATGCCAGCCAAAGCGGTTTCGCACACCATGTCCGCCCGCATTCGGGTCAGCTCACCCTCGGGGCGGTCCGGGAAGTTGCGGTAGAGGTATTCCGCTACCACCATGCCCAGGATGGAATCCCCTAAAAACTCCAGCCGCTCGTTGCTTTTCAGGCCGTTGTGGTAGCGCTCATTGGCATAGGAAGAATGGCTCAGGGCGTTTTGCAGCAGCTGAATATTGGAAAATTCATACCCCAAAAGAGCTTCCAGATCCTTGATCATTGGTTATTCTCCTTGATCTGGGCCAGCATGGCCTCCAGTTCCTGGGCGATGTTGCTGTTGGCGGCGTCCATGGCCTGGCCGATGGCGTTGCGGAAAGCGATCTCATCGGAAGAGCCGTGGGCCTTGATGACCGCCTTGCGGATGCCCAGGAAGGGCGTGCCGCCGATTTCCCGGTAGTCCAGCAGCTTTTTAATGTCGTTCACGCCGGATTTGCTGAAAACATAGCCGATCCGGGTAAAGATATTCTTGTTGAACATCTTCTTCAGCTGGCTGCCCATAAACATAGCCGTGCCTTCGATGGACTTGAGCAGCACATTGCCGCTAAAGCCGTCGCAAACCACTACATCCACAGCGCCCAGGGGTACATCCCGGGCTTCTACATTGCCTACAAAGTTGATTAGCCCCTGGTCGGCTGCGCTCTGCAGCAGGGCATGGGCCTGCTTTTGCAGATCAGTACCCTTGGAATCCTCCGTGCCGATGTTCAGCAGGCCGATCTTGGGGTCATCTACCCCTAAGTACCGCTTGGCGTACAAAGAGCCTACCAGGCCAAACTGGAGCAAAAACTCCGGGGTGCATTCGGCGTTGGCGCCGCAGTCCAGAATTACGGTCTTGCCGCCGGCCTTGTTGGGCATAGCGGGGCCCATAGCCGCCCGGCGGATGCCCTTTACCCGCTTGACCAGCAGCGTAGCGCCGGTAAGCAGCGCGCCGGTGCTGCCGGCGGAAACGAAAGCATCGCCCTGGCCGTCAGCAAGCATTTTCAGGCCCACTACCATGGAGGAATTCTTCCGCTTGTGGATCACCGTGGCGGGGTCGTCATGCATATCCACCACATCGTCCGCGTGGGCGATCTCCATGCCGTCGGGCAGATCCTGAATGCCGTGCTTTTTCATTACGGTAAGGATCTCTTCCCCCCGGCCTACCAGGGTGATCTGCGCGCCAAAATCCTTGGCTGCGGCAATAGCGCCCAATACGGCTGCTTCCGGGGCGAGGTCGCCGCCCATAGCATCGAGGATAATTTTCATATCTGTTCCTCCTTGATCATGGTATCGATCACGGCCAGGGAGCGATTGGCAAGAGCCAGGTTTTTCTCCGCTTTTTTGCGGATGCGCTGCTCCAAAGGCGCGATGATGCTGAAATTGATATTCATAGGCTGGAAATCCGCAATGCGCTCATCGCTGATGTACAGCCCCAGAGCGCCGATGGCGGTGGTGTTGGGGAAATCCGGCAGGGGCTTGCCCAAGATCTTTGCCGCCATAGCTACCGCCGCCAGATACCCGGAAGCGCAGCTTTCTACATAACCCTCTACGCCGGTCATCTGCCCGGCAAAGGCTACCAGGGGATCCCGCCGGTCGGCATAGTAGCGGTCCAGCAGCTTAGGCGAGCGCAGGAAGGTGTTGCGGTGCATAACGCCGTAGCGGACGAAATTGGCATCCCGCAGGGCGGGGATCATAGAAAACACCCGCTTTTGCTCGCCGAATTTCAAGTGAGTCTGGAAGCCTACCAGGTTGAAAACACTTTTGGCGGCGTTATCCTGGCGAAGCTGCACAACGGCGTAGGGCTCTTTGCCGGTAGCAGGGTCGGTTAAGCCAACGGGCTTCAGCGGGCCGTAGCGCAGAGTTTCAAAGCCCCGGCGGGCCATGACCTCCACGGGCATACAGCCTTCGAATACATTTTTATCTTCAAAGCCATGTACTTCCGCTTCCTCGGCGCTTACCAGCTCCCGGATAAAAGCTTCGTACTCAGCTTTGTTCATGGCGCAGTTGATATAGTCCGGCGTGCCCCGGTCGTACCGGGATTGCCACCAGGCCTTGGTCATATCGATGGAGTCCGCCGTTACCAGAGGGGCGGCGGCATCGAAAAAGTGGAGATAGTCTTGGCCGAAATATTTGCCGATGGCATCGGCCATGGCATCAGAGGTAAGGGGGCCCGTGGCCACGATCACCGGGCCTTGGGGCACTTCGGTTACTTCCTTGGCAACTACCGTAATGTTGGGATGCTCTTTCAGGCGCTGGGTGATCAGCGCGGAGAAGCCCTCCCGGTCTACCGCCAGGCAGCCGCCGGCTTCTACCCGGGTGGCATCGGCGCAGGAGATGATCAGGCTGCCCAGCCGGCGCAGCTCTTCTTTTAGAAGGCCCACGGCATTTTCCAGCCGGTCGCCCCGCAGAGAATTGGAGCAAACCAGCTCGCCAAAATTGGCGCTGTGGTGGGCGGGGGTCATTTTATGGGGCTTCATTTCGATCAGCTCCACCTGGATGCCCCGCTGGGCAAGCTGCCAGGCAGCTTCGCTGCCGGCCAGGCCTGCGCCGATGACGGTTGCCTTGTTCATAGGCTTTCTCCTTCAATACTGAGTTGAGTAGGGTTATTTTGCTGCCTTTTTGGCGCTCTTTTTTGCGGGCTTCTTGGCAGCGGCTTTTTTCGCGGTCTTCTTGGGCTTTTCTTCTGCGGGGGCAGCATCGCCTTCGGCAGCTTCCGGCTTTTTATAGTAGCCCCGCTTGTCCTCCGGCAGGAAATGCTCACACTCGGGGTTTACGCAGAAGGGCTTGTTCCTGCCCCGTCCGCTGCGCTTAAACATGGTCATGCCGCATTTTTCGCAATCCTGGGCTACGGGCACATCCCAGGTCATAAACCCGCAGTCCGCGCCCCGCTCGCAGCCGTAGTAGGCAAAGCCCCGCTTGGACTTGCGCTTGAGGATGCCGCTGCCGCACTTGGGGCAGCGCCCGGGCATACGCTCTACGATGGGCTTGGTATTGGTGCATTCCGGCCAGCCGGGGCAGGCCAGGAACTTGCCGAAGCGGCCAAATTTGACCACCATATTCTTGCCGCAGATTTCACAGATCTCCTGGGTAACTTCCTCCGGCACTTTGATGCGCTGGCCCTCCAGGGCGGCTTCGGCTTCTACCATTTCCCGGTGGAAGCCCTGGTAGAAATTGGCAATGACATCCTTCCAGTTGCGCTGGCCTTCTTCTACCTCGTCAAACTGCTGCTCCATATTGGCGGTAAACTCTACATCGATAATATCGTTAAACCGCTCCAGCATCAGCTGGGTAACTACCTCGCCCAGAGGGGTGGGGAAGAGCTTTTTGTCGGCTTTGTTTACATACTCCCGGTCCTGGATAGTGGATACGATGGAAGCATAGGTAGACGGGCGGCCTACCCCTTTTTCTTCCATAGCCTTAACCAGGGAAGCTTCCGTATACCGGGCGGGGGGCTGGGTAAAATGCTGCTGCTTGTCCAGGCCGGTGCAGTTTGCCATATCCCCTTCGCTCAGCTCCGGCAGGGGAGAGCCGAGAGCCTCGCCCTCGTCATCCCGGCCTTCTTCGTATACGGCGATAAAGCCGGAGAAGCGGATACTCTGGTGGCTGGAGCGGAAAAGATGCTCGGCGCACTGGGTATCGATGGAAACGGTATCGTATACGGCGTTGGCCATCTGGGATGCCAAAAAGCGGCTCCAGATCAGCTTGTACAGCCGGTACTGGTCTACCGTCAGGGAGCTTCTCACCCGCTCAGGGTCCAGGTAAGCATGGGTGGGGCGAATGGCTTCGTGGGCATCCTGAGCGCCGGACTTGGTTTTGAACACATGGGGCTTGCCGTAGTAGTAGCTTTCGCCGTAACGCTCGCGGATAAAATCGGCAGCCTCGGCCATGGCTTCGTCGGAAAGCCGCAGAGAGTCGGTACGCATATAGGTGATCAGGCCCATGGTGCCTTCCCCGGCCAGCTCTACGCCTTCGTAAAGCTGCTGGGCGATGGCCATGGTGCGCTTGGGGGTCATATTCAGCTTGCGAGAGGCCTCCTGCTGCAAGGTAGAAGTGGTAAAAGGAGGGGCGGCGGAGCGCTTCTTTTCCGAGCGCTTTACAGAAACCACAGTAAAGGGCTTGCCGGCAATATCGGCGATGACGGCGTTTACCTGGTCTTCGCTTTCCAGCTCCTGCTTTTTGGGGCTTCCGTAGTAGCGGGCGACGAAGCTGCCGGGCTTATCCGCAAGGCTCAGCTTGGCATCCAAAGTCCAGTATTCCTTGGGAATAAAGGCCCGGATCTCCTGCTCCCGGTCTACCACCAGCCGGGTAGCCACGCTCTGCACCCGGCCTGCGCTCAAGCCCCGGCGCACTTTTTTCCAAAGCAGGGGGCTCAGCTCGTAGCCTACGATGCGGTCCAGCACCCGGCGGGCCTGCTGGGCATCCACCAGGGCGTAATCGATGCCCCTGGGGCTTTGGATGCTCTGGCGCACTACCTTCTGGGTGATCTCGTTAAAGGTTACCCGGCGGAGCTTGCTGTCGGGCAGGTTTAAAAGCTCTTTCAAATGCCAGGAGATCGCTTCACCTTCCCGGTCAGGGTCGGTTGCAAGAAAAACGGTATCCGCATTCTTGGCGGCGCGCTTCAGGTCGTTGATAATATCCTCCTTGCCGGGGACATTGATATACTCCGGGTCGAAACTGCCGGAAAGGTCCACACCCATGGTGCTTTTGGGCAGATCCCGCAGGTGGCCCATGCTGGCTTTTACCACATAGCCATCGCCCAGATATTTTCCAATGGTCTTTGCCTTGGAGGGGGACTCCACAATGACCAGATTGTTTGCTTTTGCCATGAATTTCCTCCGAAATCGGTTAACTCAAGTGTTTTTTAATGCTACGCGCAAAGGGTCCGGCCGGTAGATGCGGCCCATCATTTCCAGCCGGGTGATCTCCATAAGGGCCCGGGGGCTGGAAAGGGAGGATCTTACGATCACCTCATCCACCGTCATAGGCCCGCTTTCCAGCACCTGCAAAATGCACAGCGCCTGGGCAGACACCTCTTCGCTTGCGACACTATAAGAGATGGGGGCGGTTTTGTCAAGGCGTTTTTTATCAAAACCGGGAAGGTGCTGCAAAATATCCTGGGCTTTTTCCGCCCGGATCGCGCCTTGGGTAAGCAGCTCGTTGCTGCCGGCGCAGCAAAGGTAGCCCTCCGGGCCGGGCATGGCAAACAGGAGCTTGCCCTGCTTTTTGGCATCGGCGGCGGTGATCAGCGCGCCGCTGCGCTGGGGCGCTTCTACTACCAGCGTAGCGCTGCTTAGGCCGCTGATGATGCGGTTTCGCTCCGGGAAGGTCCATTGCTGGGCCCGCATACCCGGGGGATACTCGCTGATCAGGCAGCCCTGCCGGCGCATTTTGGTATAGAGATTGTGGTTGCTGGCGGGGTACTCTATATCGATGCCGCAGCCGAGAACGCCTACGGCGATGCCCCCAACCTCCAAAGCTCCGGCGGTAGCCCAGGCATCAATGCCCGCTGCCATGCCGGATACGATGGCTACGCCCTCTTGGCAAAGCTCCCGGGCCATATACCGGGCGTTTTGCTGGGCGTGGGCGCTGGCCTTGCGAGTGCCTACAATGCCAACGGCGGTAAAGCTGCTCCAATCCGGCAGCGTTCCCTGCCAGTAGAGCACCAGGGGGCTGTCCCCAATGGCGCGCAGAGCCTGGGGGTATCCGGGGTCGGCATAGGTAAGGATGCCTACGCCTAGGCTTTGACAGCGATTGCAAATAGCTTGGGCGGCAGTAAGATTTTTATCCAAAAGGCCTGCCATAGCTTTTTCGCTTAGCCCCATGGGGGAAAGGTCTTCCAAAGCGCTGGCATACAGCTTTTCCACAGAGCCAAAGCGGGACAGAAGCACCTTCTTTTCCCGGTTGCTCAGCCCCGGGCGCTGGCGCAGCCAAATCCACAGTTTGGTCATAGCTTGCTCCGAATCTGCCACATAACAACTGTGGCGGCGACGGCGGCGTTCAGGCTCTCGCAGCGGCTTTCCATGGGGATGATCAAATGGTTTTGGGCGGCCTCCAGAATCTGGCGGCGTACGCCCTGGCCCTCGCTGCCGATGACCACAGCCATTTTTTCCAAAGCGGCGGCGCGGATATCCTTAGCAGCAGCCGAAAGGGCGGTAACGCCAATGGGGATTTGGGCGCTTTGGCAGGCGGCAAAGGCTTCCTCCCAGGTGGTCTGCACCGGGGCGGTGCGCAGTACAGCGCCCATAGAAGCGCGCACTACCTTGTGGCTGTAAGGGTCGGCGCAGCCCTCCAAAAGGGCTACGGGAATGTTGAACGCATCGGCAGTGCGCAAAATAGTGCCTATATTGCCGGGGTCCTGAATGCCGTCGAGCAGCAGCATCCCCTTTTGGGGGGCAAAGGGCTGCTTTTGGGGCAGGCGGCATACAAATACCGCCCCCTGGGGGCTTTCCATAGGGGAGATGGAGGCCATAACATCCTCTGGCACAGTTACGCAGCGCACATGGCCAGGAACTTGGGCTTCTACGCCCTCGGAAAGGATCACCGTATCCAGCCCGGGGTACCATTTTACCGCTTCGGCCAAAAGCTTTGTGCCGTCAGCGGCAAAGAGCCCGGTTTTCTCCCGCTCCCGCCGGGAGGAAAACAGCTTTTTAACCTGCTGCAGCAAGGGATTTTTTCGGGATGTGATGCGCTCTTGCATGGATCTTCCTCCTTTTCGGCGTTTTTAGAAGCTGGGAAAAAGCCTCTGTTTTTGGGCATAGTATTAACAATACACTATATTATATAAAATATGCAACAAATTTGCAAGAGAGAAATAATTTTTGGAACAGCCCACAAACCGGGCAGCGAAATTTTGGATTTTTTGCTGATTTTCTTTTGGGGCGGGGCATGGTATGATAAACCAAATATTATTTTAAGGAGGAGTTGCTATGGCATACCAAGAAAGCTGGTCGGGAAAGATCGGCCGCAAGCTGCTGAAAAAGCAGCACATCATCGATGTGGCCGCCGGGCGAAAAAAGGCAGACCTGGTGCTGAAAAATGCCACCTATGTGGATGTGTTCGCCGGAGAACTGGAAACCAGGGATATTGCGGTGGCCCAGGGGCTGATCGTAGGCCTGGGCAGCTATGAGGGCGAAAAAGAAGTAGACATGACCGGGAAAATCGTCTGCCCCGGCTTTATCGATGCCCATATCCACCTGGAAAGCAGCCTGGTTTCTCCTTCGGAGTTTGTGCGCGCGGTGCTGCCCCACGGCACTACTACTGTTATTACCGATCCTCACGAGATCACCAATGTTATGGGCACCGATGGAATCGAATATATGCTGGCGGCTACTGAGGGCTTGCCGGTGGATGTGCGGTTTATGATTCCCTCCTGCGTGCCGGCATCGGCTTTGGATGAAAGCGGCGCCAACCTGGATTACCGGGATGTGGACAGCTTTTTTGACCACCCCCGGGTGCAGGGCCTGGCGGAAATGATGAATTTCCCCGGCATTATCGCTGCCGACGGCGCTACGGTATCCAAGATCGTAGCCTCCCAGGCCCACCACAAGAAGATCGACGGCCACGCCCCGGGCCTGAAGGGCAAGGAGCTGAACGCCTACATCGCCGCCGGCGTATACTCAGACCATGAATGCGCCGACCTGGAGGATGCCATGGAGAAGCTGCGCCTGGGCCAGTTTATTATGATCCGGGAGGGTACGGCGGCCCGGAATCTGGAAGCGCTCATGCCCCTGATCCGCTCGCCTAAGCTGTTTGACCGCTGCATGTTCTGCACCGACGATAAGCACCCCAGCGACCTGCTGGAAAAAGGCCATATCGACTATATCTGCCGCCAGGCGGTGGCCCTGGGAGCGGACCCGGTGCAGGTTGTGCAGGTGGCCTGCCTGCACGCCGCCCGGTATTTTCTGCTGAACAACCGGGGCGCCATCGCGCCGGGCTACCTGGCGGATTTCGCGGTTGTGGAAGACCTGAAGGATTTTAAGGTAGTAAGCGTATACAAAAAGGGCAAGCTGGTATTTGACGGCGAAACTGTGGAGCCTTTCCCCCTGCCGGCCATCCCGGAGCATCTGGCGGCTGCCGCGGAAAACACCTTCCGGCTGCCGGTGCTGCAGGCTCAGGATTTTGCCGAAATGCGGCAAAAGGCGGTGATCGGCATGGTGCCCGGCCAGATCGTTACTACCGACTGCGGCTACGCCCATGAAGTAGATACGGCCCAGGACATTCTGAAAATGGCGGTGATCGAGCGCCACCACAACACCGGCCATATCGGCATCGGCTACCTGAAGGGCTACGGCTTGAAAGCCGGCGCGGTGGCTACCAGCGTGGCCCATGACAGCCACAATATCATCTGCGTAGGCGAAAACGATGAGGATATGGCCCTGGCTGCCAACCGCATAAGGGAAAACCACGGAGGCATCGTGGTAGTGGAGGGCGGCAAGGTGGTAGCAGAGCTTACCCTGGAAATTGCCGGCCTTATGAGCCAGCGCCCCCTGCAAACCGTAAACGACGAGCTGGAAAACGCCAAAGCGGCAGCCATGGCCCTGGGGGTGCATCCGGGCATCGACCCGTTTATGACCCTTTCTTTTATGAGCCTGCCGGTGATCCCCACCCTGCGCCTGACGACCCGTGGCGTAGTGGATGTAGCAACCCAGCAGTATGTATAACAAAAAGCACCAGGCGAAAGCCTGGTGCTTTTGCTTATTAGGGAATGAAATTTTCGAAAATGGGGATCCAGCCTTCTTTTTCCGCTTTGGCCAGGTCTTCCTTGGAGCGGATGGTCCAGCTTGCGCCGGCCATGCCCCAAACTCTGCGGGCCAGGAAATTGCTGATACCCCTGCGGTCTTCGTAGCGGTAGGCTACAAAATCCGGCCGGGTGAGGAAATTTAAGATCTGGGAAGACATCATCCAGGAAATGGAGCAAACGATTTTGGGCTTGCTTCTGTAAAAATTCTCCGTCAGCTGCCCCCGAATGATCTCCGGGCGGTTTTTGCGCAGCCAGTATACCACTCTGGGGTCGAAGGATTCCAGGCAGTAGACGCCGGTGTAATCTTTCAGCTGCTCCAAAACCGTTTGGCAAAGGGCGGCGTGGTTGCCTCCTGCTGTCTTCAGCTCAATGATCAGCGGATACTTGCCGCCGTAGATCTCCAGCACCTGAGCCAAAGTAGGAATGGTTTCCTCCGTGCCCTCCAGGCGGTAGCTATCCAGCTGAGAAAGGGTTAGATCTTCAATTCTTCCGGCTGCGCCGGTGGTGCGCAGGAGCTTGCTGTCGTGGATCACCGCCAGGCCGCCGTCGGCCAAAAGGTGAACATCCAGCTCGCTGCCCAGGCCCAGCTTTACGGCTTCGCGAAAGGCTGCCCGGGAATTTTCCGGCACGCCGGCGCTGTGCAGCCCCCGGTGGGCATAGCGGTGGCCCTGCAAAGCCGCAAGGCCCTCATGACCCTTGCGCCCCCGGGTAGCAAAGGTGTAGAGCAGGGCAAACAGCAGCACTGCGCCCAAAATAACCAACAAAGTATCCATACTTAATCCTCAGAATCAAAGGCTTCCAGGCCCTTCTTGGGGGTTGCCTTGCTGTCGCCATGCATAACAAAGAGCATGGTCACAAATGCTGCGCCGGCAAAGATGGCGGCGTAGGGGAACAGAATAGTCATGCCCATTTTATCCATAAACCAGCCGGAGATCATGGGGGTAGCGGTCTGGGCGGCCATGGAGGCGGTGTAATAGAAGCCGGTATACTTGCCGGTATCGCTGCCGGAACACATTTCCACCACCATGGGGAAGGAGTTTACATTGATGGTGGCCCAGGCTACGCCTGCCAGCAGGAACAGGCCGTTCATAAGCATAGTAGAGCTGCCGGAGCGCACGAAGGCCGCGGCAAAGAAGGCGGTAGTCAGCATGGCAACGCCGGCTAGAATGGTCTTCTTTCTGCCGATCTTGGAGGCGATGATGCCCACGGGCAGATAGGCCACCACAGCGCCTGCCTGGGCGATCAAAAGGGTGGTGTTATAGTCCTTATCCAGAATGTTCTGGGCGTATACAGAGTATTTGGAGGTTACGGCGTTGTAGCCGAAGAACCACAGCACGATGGAGGCCAGCAGGAACAGCAGAGAGCGCTTCTGCCCCCGGGAAAGGCCCTTCTTTTCGGAGGTATCCTCGCCCGCTTTTTCTTCGATGCCGTAGCGCTGGGAATCGGCCTGCATTTCCGCTGCCCACTTAGGCTCGCGCACCGTAAGCAGGAAGATGCTGAGGGCCGCCAGCATAACGCCGGCTACTACGCCGTAGAAAGCGGTATAGCTCATATAGGCGTTGTTCACCGCGGAGGTGGCGAACACCATGCCCAGCACCAGCACCAGTATGCCGCCGGCAGTACCCATCAGGTTGATAATAGCGTTGGCCTTGGAGCGCAGGGGCTTCATGGTAACATCCGGCATGAGGGCTACGGCAGGGGAGCGGAAGGTTGCCATAGCGATCAGCACCACCAGCAGCAGCGCAATAAAGATGATCAGGGCCGAGGGGTCGCTGTCTGTAATGTCGGCTACGCAGGCGTGGCGGGCGGGGGTAACATAGTCGATGTAGTCAGGGTTGGTAAGGGTTTGCCCGTCCTGCTCTATCTTGCAGGTGATGGAAGCGAATTCTTCCTGGCTGAACTTTTCGCTGAGAACAAATTCGTTGCCTTCCGCATCGATCAGCTTGGTATCCGATTGCTGCTGGTAGATCAGCTGCAGGCTTTGGGGGTCGTCAATGCGGGATACGGCCTCGATCTTGTGAAACTGGGCGTTGTCTACGAAACTCAGGGCTACAAACGCAACGCAGGCCACCACCGTTCCGATGACGATAAAGGGAGTGCGCTTGCCGTAGCGGGTAGTGACCTTGTCGGACAGCGCGCCGAACAGAGGCAGCATAAACAGCGCCAGCACGTTGTCAATGGCCATGATCACGCCGGACCAGAACTGGGACATGCCAAACTTGTTGGTAAGGATCATGGGGATGGTGCTGTCATAGGCCTGCCAGAATACGCTGATCAGGAAAAAAGCAAAGCCAACCAGCAGGGTGCGTTTGTAATTGAGCTTCATAGTGAAACCTCCCTATTTGATAGTATCGGAAAATTCCTGAAATTTCGCGTAAAATTGGGCGATGTGCAGCCCGTCTACCAGGGCGTGGTTGCATTGGATGGCCAGGGGCATCATAGTGCGGCCGTCCTGGGTAAAATATTTGCCGAAAATAATGCGGGGGTTAGTATCCGCGGGGATGGGGGTTGGCTGGATCACGCTGGTAAAGCTCACCCAGGGCACGCAGGATACAAAAATCAGCCCGGTTTCGTCCTCTTTGTCGTTAAGAAAGCCGGTTTGCGCCTTGGCCTGCTGCTGGGCAATTTCTCCCAGGGTCAAAAAGCTGTCAAAATCCAGGGAAGAATCGGTGCGGCAGTTTACAAAAGTGCCGTCTTCCTTGGCCACGGTATGGCCGGCATCGCAGCGCGCAAACTCTACGATCTGGCCGTCCCGGATGCGCTGGCGCAGGGCGCTCACGGCGTTTACCGCCTGGCAGGCGGCGTAAAGGCAGGCTAAAAAGCTGCTTTTGCCCCGGCGCTTGGCAGCGGCCAAAAGGCCGGTAACATCCACATTGGCGGTCATGCCCACATAGGGGTAGGCCAGGCTTTTAAAGTATTCGTAGTGGCTGCGGCGGGGGTAGGTTTCCAGGTCGATGATTTTCATAAACCCTCCAACAGCGCACTCAGCTGGGCCAGGCGCTCGATCTCGTAATCGGCGGGGATATTGGGGTTTGCCGGGGCGTGGCCGGGGTTTACCCAGCAGGTGGCGATGCCGGCATGGATACCGCCCAGAATATCCGAGCCCAGGCTGTCGCCTACGATCATAGCCTTGCTTTTGTCAAAGCCCGGGATCTGGGCAAACACCGCATCGAAATACTGGATGCTGGGCTTGTTAAAGCCGATCTCCTGGGAAACAAAGATCTTTTCAAAGTATTTGCGGATGCCGGAGCTGTCCAGCCGGCCCTTTTGCACGCTGGCAGTGCCGTTGCTTACCAAAAACAGCCGGTATTTTTTGCTGAGCGCGGCCAGGGCTTCCTCAGCCCCGGGCAAAAACCAATGCCCCTGGGAGAGAAAATGCTCATACTGCCGGGCGCAGGCGGTGGCATCCGCGGCAACTCCCAGCTCGTGGAATAGCTGGGCAAAGCGGCCTACGACTACCTGCTCCCGATTTAACTCCCGGCGCTCCAGCCTGGCCCAATGCTCCTTGTTGATAATGCTGTAGCGCGCGACCACAGCATCGGTAGGGTCAATGCCAAAATGGGCGAAGGTTTTACGGATGGCAATGCCTTCGGCCTTGTGGAAATCCAGAATGGTATCGTCCAGATCCAGCAGCAAAAACTCAAACATGGCTTTTCCTCCTGCAGATCTCATTGGCAATGCGGGCAAAGGCGGCAATGTCCAGGGTCTCGCCCCGAACGCTGGGGCTCAGGCCGCAGGCGGTAAGCACTTCGGCAGCCCCCGCCTTCCCCAGCTCCGGGAAGCCGGAAGCCAGGCCGTTTTGCAGGGTCTTGCGCCGCATCGCAAAGGAAGCCCTCACAGCGCGGAAGAAGGTAGCCTTGTCCGCAATGTCCCAGGGAAGCTCTTTGCGTACCTTCAGCTGGATCACCGCGGAGGTAACCTTGGGCTGGGGCAGGAAGCACCCGGCGGGCACATCGAAAAGGATCTCAGGCTCAGCATAATACTGGCAGAAAACGGTAAAAGCGCTGTAGTCGGCGCTGCCTGGCTTGGCGGCGATGCGCTGGGCTACCTCTTTTTGCACCATAACGGTAACCGACTCGAAGCACTCCGCTTCCAGCAGGGCAGTAAGAATAGGGGAGGTAATATAGTAGGGCAGGTTGGCGCAGGCCATGGGGCGCAGGCCGGGGAATTTCTGGGCCACCAGAGCGGGAATGTCCTGGTTTAGAATATCGTCCCAGAGGATCTCCAGGTTTTGGAAATCTCCCACCGTTTTTTCCAGGATAGGCGCCAGGCGTTTATCCAGCTCTACGGCGCATACCTTTTTGGCACGCAGGGCTAGCTGCTGGGTCAGCGGGCCGATGCCCGGGCCGATCTCCAGCACGCCGGCGGTATCGTCCACCCCGGCATCCTCAGCAATGCGCTGGGGCACCCACCCGGCTACCAGGAAATTCTGCCCTTTGGCCTTGGAAAAATGGAAGCCATGCTCCGCAAGCAAAGGCTTCATAATGTTTATATTGCATACATCGATCATAAGCTACCTCAACTTTGCGGCAAAAAAGGCCGCCTTTCTTCTAATCATACCAGAAGAAAGGCGGTTTTGCAATCTATTTGCGGTTTTTGGTTGGGTTAAATATCCTCGCGGACAATGTCGGTCTCGCCCAGGATGTACACATCGCAGGCCCGGTAGCCGAATACCCAGCATTCATCGGTGGTATCCATATAAAGGTCTACTCTTGCGCCGTCTACGCCTGCGCCGATGTCCTCAGCGGTGGCGATGCCGTAGATATATTCGCCGTCGGTGGATACGATGTACATACGGGTGCCCAGGGGGATCACGCTGGGGTCTACCGCCACAGAGCCAACCTTAACGATGGTGCCGCTGTAGGTGTAGCGCACCTTGCCGTCACGGCTGTAGGCAGTGCCCATGGTGTCCAGCTTTTTGGTGTAGGTAAGCACCTCGCCGGTGGTGGTAACGATGAAGCCGTCACCAATATAGGGCTTTTCCGGCACATAGTCCGGAGCGACTTCCTTGGTGCCAACGCCGATGGCAACCACTTCGGTAACCGGCTGCTGCACAACGGTTTCCTCCAGCACGGTGCGGCTGGTTTCTACGCCGTTGACATACTGCACAGTAGCTTTGCAACGCAGCTGGCCGTCTACGCCGGGGGTGATCACCTGGGTAGTGCCTGCGGGGATGGAGCTGTCGTTACAGTAGATGGTATCGTGGGGCATGGCCAGGGTGTAAACCTCATCCTGGCTTACATTCTGGGTAATGCGCAGCTGCATGCCGCTGTAGGTAAGGGCGTCCAGGGGAGCGGAAACGGTAGTGTGTTCGTTGACGGGGATATCCAGCCGTTCCAAAAGAGCAGCTACCGTCTCGCTGTTGGAGGCAACCTGGATGGTCTGCTCTCCCTGCTGCACGGACACGGTCTGCTGGCGCTGAACGGTAATTTGGGAAACACCGCCCTGCTTCTGCGCCTTGTAGGTATCATCCTCTCCGAGCGCCAGACCTGCCTCGGTCAATACCGCTACGGGATCCGTCGTAGAGGTGGTATGCACCTTTACACGGTCGCCATCGGTTATGACATATGTATTTTCTGCGAGAGCTGTCTGGGACAGGAGCAGCAGCAAAACAAGTGGGATCACCACAACTGCCATACGGACGAATACGGATTTTCTCTTTGTAACATGATCTTTGCGTTCTTGCATGGAAGTACCTCCTTTCGCAAAATATAGGGTGCGCGATCTCTTTGTATCAAAACGGTAACAATTAAGTTACACGCCATCCCGTTGCGGGATTTGGGTACATTATAACAAAAAATATGAAAAAGTCAAGCTTTTTGGTCAAAAAGCTGGAAAACGACAACTTTTACGAAAATTCGATAAAATAAATTATGTAAACTTGGTTACAGATATATGGGGCATCTTGTAGAAAAACCACAATATATGGTGGCGAAAGTTACATTTGTTAACATAATTGGTCGAATTATGTAACCCTCTGCCGGGCGGCAGGTTAACGGGGTTTATGGGGGCAAAAAATTGGTTACAAAGGCCGTTTTTAAAAAAATTCCTCCGGGGCAACTTGACAGCCGGGGCCAATTGTGATACCTTTTATATGTAAAAAGCTGTGATGAAGACACGCGCAGATCTAAGCATCCCCAGAGAAGGCCCGGCTGGTGAAAGGGCTCGGATCGCTGGCTCTGCGATACCACTTCTGAGCCGGCTGCCGGAAATGGCAGCCCGGGTGCGCCCGTTATTGCGTCAATGAGTGACGGCTTTTGCCGTAACCAGGGTGGAACCGTGGAATACTGCTATTTGTATCCCACCCCTGTATGCATCAGGGGATGGGATATTTTTATACCCTTCTCCCCGCAACCCGGCGGGAGCAAGCCCCCCGCCCTACACCTAATAGGGAGGAAAAAACCATGAGCGAAGAAAATCTGTACACCTTTGAAAACCCCGAATACCGCAAGACCTTTTGGCACACCTGCTCCCATGTGATGGCTCAGGCCGTCAAGCGGCTGTGGCCGGAAGTGCAGCTTGCCATCGGCCCTGCCATCGATGAGGGCTGGTACTACGACTTTGATGCCCCCTTCTCCTTCACCCCTGATCACCTGAGCCAGATCGAAGCGGAGATGAAGAAGATCTGCAAGGAGCGCATCCGTCTGGAGCGCAGCGAGAAGCCCCGGCTTGAGGCCATCGCCTATATGGAAGCCCTGAATGAACCCTACAAGGTAGAGCTGATCCAGGATCTGCCTGAGGATGCTGTGATCTCCTTCTATACCCAGGGCGAGTTTACCGACCTTTGCGCCGGCCCTCACCTGGACCATACCGGCCGCATCCGCCACAACGGCTTTAAGCTGACCAAGAGCTGCGGCGCCTACTGGCGTGGCGATTCTAACCGCAAGATGCTCCAGCGGATCTACGGCATCGGTTTCCCCAGCAAGGACGAGCTGGATGCCTACCTGGAAGCCCAGGCGGAGGCCCTGAAGCGGGACCACAACAAGCTGGGCCGTGAGCTGGAATTCTTCACCACCGTGGAAGAGATCGGCCAGGGCCTGCCCATCCTGCTGCCCAAGGGCGCAAGAGTCATCCAGACCCTGCAGCGCTGGGTGGAGGACGAGGAGCAGAAGAGAGGGTATCTTCTGACCAAGACCCCCCTGATGGCAAAGCGTGACCTGTACCGGATCTCCGGCCACTGGGACCACTACCTGGACGGCATGTTCATCCTGGGCGATCCCTACGATGAGGAAAAGGAATGCTTCGCGCTGCGGCCCATGACCTGTCCCTTCCAGTATCAGGTTTATCTGAGCAAGGCCCGCTCCTACCGTGACCTGCCCCTGCGTTACGGTGAAACCTCCACCCTGTTCCGGAATGAGGACTCCGGCG